>NZ_CP046120.1:2520182-2844719 GCF_009707465.1 Novosphingobium sp. Gsoil 351 | reverse complement strand
GGCGGCCCGGGATCGCCACGCTCAAGGTGCTGGGCGCGACCAGCGGCGACATCGCGCGGATCCACGCGCTGGAGATCGGGGTCGCGGCGCTGGTCGGGATCGGCGCGGGGCTGGTTGCGGGGGTGGCGGTGACGCCGCTGCTCGGCGCGGCGCTGGGCAGCCTGCTGCCGGTCGCGCCGGGGCTGGTGATCGATGTGCCCTCGTTGGCCTTCGCCGCCACCGCGGGGCTGCTGATCGCCGCCATTTTTGCGGCCGCGCCGCTGATCCGCGCGCGCGAGTTTCCGGCGATGGCGCTGATGCGCGCGCGGGTCTCGCCGCCGAACCCGAACTGGCGCGCGCTGGCGCTGCCGGTCGGCGGAGGCCTCGCGCTGCTCGCCGCGCTGATCCTGCTGCGCGCCGACCAACCGCTGCTGAGCGCCGGGTTCCTCGGCGGAGCCGCGGTGCTGTTCGGCGCGCTCGCCGCGCTCGGCTGGGGCCTGCGTCGCCTCGCCGCCGCGCTGCCCCGCCCGCGCGCGCCGCTGCTGCGGATCGCGCTGGCCAACCTTCACCGCCCCGGCGCGCAGACTGGGGCGCTGGTCACCGCGCTGGGCTTCGGGCTGAGCGCGTTCGTGCTGCTCGCCGGGGTCGAGACCAGCCTCGACGCCAACATCGCCAGCCGCGTCCCGGCGCGCGCGCCCGATTATTTCGTGCTCGACCTGCCCCCGGCCAAGGCGGGCGAATTCGCTCGGATCGTACGCGCCGCCGCCCCGCAAGCGACGATCCGCACGGTGCCCGCGCTGCGCGGCGCGATCCTCGCCTATGGCCCGGCGAACGCGATGACGCGCGTCGCCGATCTCGCCACCATCCCCGACGGCGCCTGGCCGCTGAGGGGCGAGCGCGGGCTGACTTATGCCGATGCGCTGCCCCCCGGCAACGTCCTGACCGCGGGCAAGTGGTGGCCGAAGGGCTACTCCGGCGAACCGCTGGTTTCGGTCGACGCCGATCTCGCCGATGCCATCGGTCTCAAGCTCGGCGACAAGCTGACCATCGGCCTGCTCGGGGTCGAGCGCACCGCGACCATCGCCAGCTTCCGGCGGATCGACTGGGATTCGCTGGGGTTCAACTACGTCCTCGTGTTCAGCCCCAACGCGATTCAGGACGCCCCGCACAACCTGGCCGCCACGGTCGAGCTGGGCGGCCGGGCGGACAGCCGCGCGCTGCTGTCCAACCTTGTCCGCGCCCTGCCCGCCAGTTCGGTGATCGAGATCGGCCCGGTGGTCAGCCGCGCGCGCGACATCCTCAGCCAGATGTCGACCGCGATCCTCGCGGCCGCGAGCGTCGCGATCCTCGCCGGGCTGGCGGTGCTGGTCGGGGCCATCGCCGCGGTCCGCGCCAGCCGCCTCTACGACAACGTGATCCTGCGCGTGCTGGGTGCGAGCCGGGGCCAGTTGCTCGGGCTGCAACTGGCCGAATACGGGCTGCTGACGCTGCTGCTCGCCGCTATCGCGCTGGGGTTGGGCAGCTTCGGCGCGTGGCTGGTGATCGTCCAGTTGTTCGAATTCGAGTGGCTGCCCGACTGGCCGCGCGTGCTGGGCGTGCTCGGCATCGGCATCGCCACGATCCTGATCTTCGCGCTGGCCGGCTCGCTGCCGCTGCTGCGCGCGAAACCGGCGCAGGCGCTGCGGGAATTGTAACCCAGGTTCCGCTCATTCCGAGCGAAGTCGAGGGATGACGCGCTACGCCCAGCCTAGCGCTGCGGATTTCGACTTCGCTCGACATGAGCGGGGCAAGTGAGGTTACGCGAAGACCTCGGCGCTGGTCGGGTCGAGCGGGTCGGGACCGAAGCGGTTGGGACCGGGGGTGCCGGGCAGGCACATGATCACCAAGAACGCGATGCTCGCGATAAAACCTACGACCGGGACCATCGAGAGAACCACGAACCCCAGGTACCACCAGCCCGACATGTCGCGATCATGGAGACGGCGAACCGTGACCGCGATCGCCGGGACGATGATCGCCAGCGCGAATATTCCGAGCATCCCGGCGCCCAGCCAGAACACCGGACCCGGCATGGCTGGCGTCGCGGTCGGATCCTCGATCGAGGCGAGCGAGAACCCTCCCCCTAGCATCAGCGCGAAGCAGACGAGTTCGACGATGACCATCAGCAACGCGAACATCCAGAATTCCATGCGCCGCGAACGGCCGGTGAATTCGGCATAGCGCCGCAGCGGCATCAGCATCCATTCCATCGATAGTCCCCCTTCAAAGCTCTCGCGAGCGGGGCGAAGCTATCCCGGCGATTTCAAACGACAAGTGCTTTTGCGCATAGCGCGGAGGGTGCCGATCCTCCCTGTCGCGCAGCGACGGGGAGGATCAAAACGTCAGAACCGGTAGCGCGCGCTCACGCCGTAGGTGCGCGGCTGGTTGGGGTAGCCGGAGATCGAGAACTGCTGGCCGACCGAATCGAAGATCGTGCCGATGGTGCGGTCGTCGAGCAGGTTGCGGCCCCAGACCGAAAGCTCCAGCCCGTTGTCCATCGCGTACGTCAGCGAGGCGTTGAGATCGTCGACCTGGCGGCGGAACGGACGCGCGGCGGCGACCGCGGCGGCGGTGCCTAGCGAACGGAAGCCGGGCAGGCCCTCGGCGATCGCGACGTCGCTTTCGTGGTGGAAGTCGCCGCGCAGGATCAAATGATCGCCGCCCGCAAACTCGTGGTCGTAGCTCGCCCCGAAAGTCACCGAAAGCGGCGGGATGCTGGCGGGCGTGGACCCGCTGATGTCGCCCAGCGCGGACTGCTTGAAGCTGTCGTACGTAGGGTCGAGGTAGGTCAGCGCGAAGGTCAGGGTCAGCGGATCGATCGGCCGCACCTGGCTTTCGAATTCGAAGCCCTTGACCGATTCCTTGCCCGCGTTGGCGAGAACGAAGCCGGTGCCGGTGAAGACGTTCGACTGGAAGCCGCTGATGATCTCCTTGAACGCCGCGAAATTGAGCGAGACCACGCCCCAGTTGGCCTTGAGCCCCAGCTCGTAGACGGTCGAGTTCTCCGGCCCGGCCGAGCGCGTCCCCGAGGTCAGGTTGGTCACCGCGAACCCCCCTGCCTTGATCGCCGCGAAATCCGCAGGCGTCGGGCGGCTGTCGCGCGAAAGGTTGATCGAGCTCGCCTTGAAGCCGGTGGCGTAGCTCGCATAGACGTTGACGTGAGCGTTGACGTCATAGGCGAGCCGCGCGGTGTAGCTGAAGTCGCTGTCGTTGGTCTTGCCCGGCTCGACCGCGTTGGGCACGTTCTGGAACGGCGGGAGGAACTGGAAGCCGCGGAAACCCGCCAGCGGGTTGGCGGCGGGGTTGTTCTGGTTGGCGTTGGCGAAGGCCTGCGCCGCGGCGAACGGCACGCCTTGCGCCAGCGCGCCGCCCAGCAGCAACTGGTTGCGGAACGGGGCGTAGCGCGGATCGTCGAGATCGAGCCCCGAGAACACGTCGGTCGAGACGACGTTGGTGCGGTAGCGCTTCTTGTCGTGGGTGTAGTTGAGCCCGCCGGTCAGCGTCAGCCCGTCGGCGATCTCGAAATCGATCTGGCCGAAGATTGAGAACGCGTCGTTGTTGAGGCGGTAGTTTTCGGTGAAGCCCTGCCCCGCGGCGAAGAACTGGCCGAGGTACTTGGCCGGGTTGCCCTCGAGCGCGCCGAAGGTCTGCTCGAGCACCGGTACGCTCAGCGCCCCGCCGCTCGCGCCCTGGATCAGCAGGTTGGCA
This sequence comes from Novosphingobium sp. Gsoil 351, assembly GCF_009707465.1. Classification (NCBI taxonomy): domain Bacteria; kingdom Pseudomonadati; phylum Pseudomonadota; class Alphaproteobacteria; order Sphingomonadales; family Sphingomonadaceae; genus Novosphingobium; species Novosphingobium sp. Gsoil 351. Next base: position 2,840,993 of record NZ_CP046120.1, on the reverse strand, counting down.
TAGGGCCGGAACTGCGTGCCATAGGGGATGGCGTTGAACTGCTTGACCTTTTCCTTGAAATAGAACGCCCCGATCAGCGCGTTGACCGGGCCGTTGAGGTCGGTCGCCAGACGCAGTTCCTGGGTGAAGGTATCGAGCCTGACGTTCTGGAAGTTGTTGCCGATCAGGTCGGCGCTGGAAAAGTCCGAATCCTGCCCATTGAGCGCCTTGACCCGGCGATAGGCGGTGATCGAGGTCAGCTTGAACGGGCCATAGGCGTAGTCGGCCTGGCCCGAGATGCCGTAGTTGGCGATGTCGTTGGTCGAGGGCGCGTTGTTGTAGACGACATCGGCGAACGGCGTGCGGAAGTCGTTGACCTTGCCGCCCAGCGCTTCGAGCAGCGTGGTCGCCGCCGAACGCTGGAGGTTGACCGCGGCGCAGCACACTTCGTCGATCTTGGAATAGTCGGCGATCACCCGGAACGTGAACGCGTCGTCGGGCTGGAACAGCACCTGGCCGCGCGCGAACCAGCGATCCCGCGCGTTGACCCGGCCGCCCGCGGGGCCGAGATCGCGGACATAGCCGTCGCGCTTGTTGTAGCCGCCGGCGATGCTCGCCGCGATGGTGTCGCTCAGCGGCCCGGTGACCACGCCCTTGACCACGATCGCATTGTAGTTGCCATAGCTCGCCTCGACATTGCCGCCAAAGGTGAACTTGGGCTCGCGGGTGACGATCGAGATCACGCCGGCCGATGCGTTCTTGCCGAACAGCGTCGATTGCGGCCCGCGCAGCACTTCGACCCGCTGGATGTCGGGCAGGTCGCCGATCTGCGCGGCCGAGCGGCTGCGATAGACCCCGTCGACGAACACGCCGACGCTGGGCTCGATCCCCGGATTGTTGGCGCCGTTGCCGAAGCCGCGGATGATGAAGTTGGTGTTGGTCGCCGACGCCTGCTGGTTGACCCGCAGCGATGGGACCACGCTCGACAGGTCCTTGAGATCGCGGATCTGGGCGCGTTCGATCGTCTCGGCGGTGGTGACGCTGACCGCGACCGGGATTTCCTGGAGCGTCTGCTCGCGCTTGGTCGCGGTGACGATGATGTCGTTGCCCTGGTCGCCGCTCTCGACCGGATCGGTGGCGGGGGTGGCGACCTCCTCCTCGGCGGCTTCGGCAGCGGGCGCCGCGTCCTGAGCGCGGGCGGGCGAGACGAGGAGGGTGGCGGAAGCGAACAGCGTCGCGGTGATGGTGTGCCTCATGGCGCGCCCACTAAGCGAGCCTCCGTGCTCCCGCAACCTTGCGACTTGATGCGATAGCGGCTAGGGGCGCGCGGCAATCGCGGGGTGCGCCTCGCCCTGCTCCCGCATTATTGGAACGTTCTATGTCCGCGCCGCTGCGCAATATCGCGATCATCGCCCACGTCGACCATGGCAAGACCACGCTGGTCGACCAGCTGTTCCGCCAGTCCGGCACCTTCCGCGACAACCAGCGCGTGGAAGAGCGGGCGATGGATTCGAACGACCTCGAAAAAGAGCGCGGGATCACCATCCTCGCCAAGTGCACCAGCGTCGAGTGGGACGACCACCACGGCACCACCACCCACATCAACATCGTCGACACCCCCGGCCACGCCGATTTCGGCGGCGAGGTCGAGCGTATCCTGTCGATGGTCGACGGGGTGATCCTGCTGGTCGACAGTTCCGAAGGGGCGATGCCTCAGACCAAGTTCGTCACCGGCAAAGCGCTGGCGCTGGGGCTGAGGCCGATCGTCGTGGTCAACAAGATCGACCGCGCCGACGGCCGCGCCGCCGAAGTTCTCGACGAGGTGTTCGACCTGTTCGTCAGCCTCGACGCCAACGACGAGCAGCTCGATTTCCCCGTGCTCTACGCCAGCGGCCGCAACGGCTACGCCAGCGAGGACATGGACGCGCGCGAGGGCGACCTGACCCCGCTGTTCGCCAAGATCGTCGAGCACGTCCCGCCGCCCGCCGCCGATTTCGACGGGCCGTTCAAGTTCCTCGTCACTCTGCTCGATCGCGACAACTTCCTCGGCCGCATCCTGACCGGCAAGGTCCAGTCGGGAACGATCAAGGTCAACAGCCCGATCCACGCGCTCGACAACGACGGCAAAGTGATCGAGACCGGCCGCGCCTCCAAGCTCATGGCGTTCCGTGGCCTCGAGCGCGTGCCGGTGGACGAGGCGCGCGCGGGCGACATCATCAGCATCGCCGGCCTGACCACCGCGACCGTCGCCAACACCATCGCCGACCCTTCGGTCAGCGAACCGCTTCACGCCCAGCCGATCGATCCGCCGACGCTGTCGATGCGTTTTGCGGTCAACGACAGCCCGTTCGCCGGGCGCGAGGGCACCAAGGTCACCAGCCGCATGATCCGCGACCGCCTGCTGCGCGAGGCCGAAAGCAACGTCGCCATCCGCGTCAGCGAATCCGCCGACCGAGACAGCTTCGAGGTTGCGGGGCGCGGCGAACTCCAGCTCGGCGTGCTGATCGAGACGATGCGTCGCGAAGGCTTCGAGCTGGGCATCAGCCGCCCGCGCGTGCTGTTCGGCGAGGAGGACGGCAAGCGCACCGAGCCGTACGAGACCGTCGTGATCGACGTGGACGACGAATACGCCGGGACGGTCGTCGAGAAGATGGCCGGCCGCAAGGGCGAGATGACCGACATGCGCCCCAGCGGCGGCGGGAAGACCCGGATCACCTTCAGCGCCCCCAGCCGCGGCCTGATCGGCTATCACGGCGAGTTCCTGAGCGACACCCGCGGCACCGGGATCATGAACCGCCTGTTCGAAAAGTACGGCCCCTATCGCGGCCCGATCGAAGGCCGCCAGAACGGAGTGCTGATCTCCAACGGCACCGGCGAGGCGGTCGGCTACGCACTCAACATGCTGGAAGAGCGCGGCAGCCTGTTCGTGCGCCCGCAGGACAAGGTCTACGAGGGGATGGTCATCGGCGAGAACGCCAAGCCCGACGACCTCGAAGTCAACCCGATGAAGTCCAAGCAGCTGACCAACTTCCGTAGCACCGGCAAGGACGACGCCATCCGCCTGACCCCGCCGCGGATCATGACCCTGGAACAGGCGATCGCCTATATCGACGATGACGAAATGGTCGAGGTGACGCCCAAGAGCATCCGCCTCAGGAAGGCCCTGCTCGACCCGCATGAGCGCAAGAAGGCGGGGCGCAAGAAGGAAGCGGCTTGAAACCCAAGGCGGACTCCAGCACCGCAAAGCTCACTTCTCCAGCCGCAACCCGTTCCTTTCAGCGGCATTAAGTATCCGTTCACGGGGGCTTTGCTCCACTCGCCGGGCACGGGTGAACTCCTGCGCGGCTGCCGTCGCGTGGGGCTGGATGAAGGGACATTGGAATGACCAACCTGATTCGCAAGGCCGCGCTGGGCCTCGCGCTCGCCGCGACTGCGACGATGGCGGCATCGCCCGCCGAGGCGCGCGACCGCTGGGGCCGTCACCACAGCGGCGACGATGCCGCAATCGCGATCGCCGCGGGTATCGCGGGCCTCGCGATCGGTGCCGCGATCTCGGACAATGGCGGGCGTTACAACAACCGCTATTACCGCGACAGCTACTACTACCCACGCTATCGCGATAGCTATTACTACAACAGCTATCCAAGGTATAACGGGTACTATTACAACAATTACGATAATTACGACCGTCGCTATCGCGATTACTATCGCTACGAGCGCAAGCACCGCCGCTGGCATCGCAACCACGATCGCTGGGACGACTGACCCTTTCCAGGGCTGATCGGCGCCCGCCCATGGACCACGCGCCGCGCACCGCGTAAGGCGCGGCGTCCATGGGCGAAGCGCAAAACCTCGACGGCCTTAGGGTCGCGCTGTTCAGCGGCAACTACAACTACGTCCGCGATGGCGCCAACCAGGCGCTCAACCGGCTGGTCGGCTATCTCCAGCGCGAGGGCGCGACGGTTCGGGTCTACGCACCCAAGGTCGCCAACCCGGCCTTCGCCTCGATGGGCAAGCTGGTCGGGGTCCCCTCGATTCCCTTCCCCGGCCGCGGCGAGTATCGTTTCCCGCTGGCGCTATCCCCGCGCATCCGCCGCGACTTGCGCGACTTCGATCCGCAAGTGGTCCACGTCTCGTCGCCCGACCTCGTCGGCCACCGTGCGGTAAGCTGGGCACGGAGGCGGCGAGGACCCGGAGGGGGGAACACCGGTGCTCGCCTCGGTCCACACCCGGTTCGAGACCTACCCGCGCTATTACAACATGGCCTGGGCCGAGCCGCTGCTCGAAGCCATCCTGCGGCGCTTCTACCGCCGCTGCGACGCGCTGGTCGCACCGAGCGAGTCGATGGCCCAGGTGCTGCGCGCGCAGCGGATGAACTACGACATCGGCATCTGGTCACGCGGGGTCGATCGCGCGGTGTTCAACCCGGGGCGGCGCGATCTGGAATGGCGGCGCGGGCTGGGAATCGCCGACGACGCGGTCGCGATCGGCTTTCTCGGGCGGCTTGTGATGGAAAAGGGCCTCGACGTTTTCGCCGATTCGATCGACGACCTGGCCCGCCGCGGCATCGCCCACAAGGTGCTGGTCGTCGGCGAAGGCCCGGCGCGCGAATGGTTCGAAGCGCGGCTACCGAACGCCGTCTTCGCGGGCTTCCAGACGGGTCCCGATCTCGCCCGCGCGGTGGCGAGCATGGACCTGCTGTTCAACCCCAGCGTCACCGAGACCTTCGGCAACGTCACCCTGGAAGCCATGGCCTGCGGAGTGCCGGTGGTCGCCGCAGCGGCGACCGGGAGCCAAAGCTTGGTCGACGATCACGGCAACGGCCGTCTGATCGCGCCTGGCGCGATCCACGCCTTCGCCGAGGCGCTGCGTGGATACATCGCCGATCCGGCGCTGCGGGCCCGTCACGGCGCGGCAGGCGAGGCGCGCGCGGCGGAGTTCAGCTGGGATGCAATCAACAAGGTGGTGGCCGACACCTATCTGCGGCTGATCCGCCAAAGGGCGCGGCGCGCGGGCTGAAGCATTTTAATTTTGAAGCTGCACTACTCAGAAAATTTGCGCCTCGCCCTAAACCGGCTCCAGCAGCTTCGGCAGCTGTCCAGAAACCCCGCGCGCCTCGTCCATGAACCAGCGTTTGAGCGGGGCCATCCGCTGGACCCCGGACATGCCAATCCGGCGGACCAACGAAGCGGCGCGTCCGGGCACGCCGAACAGCCGGGTGAGCCCATCGGTCGCCAGCGCGACCATCAGCGCGTCGCTCGCCCGCCAGCGCTCGTAGCGCGCGAGAATCTGGGCGTCCCCGGGGTCCAGCCCCAGGCGCATGCCTTCGCTGACGCACTCGATCAGCGCGGCGGCGTCGCGCAGGCCCAAGTTGAGCCCCTGCCCGGCGATGGGGTGGATGCCGTGCGCGGCATCGCCGACCAGCGCCAGCCGATCGGCCACGATCCGCGCGGTGTGGTGGAAGCCCAGCGGATAGCTGGAGCGCGGCGAGGCGAGTTCGATGTCCCCCAGCACCCCGCCCATGTTCTTGCGGACTTCGGCGAGGAATGCGGTGTCGGACATCCGCAGCACGCCCGCGGCATCGTCCTCGGCCACGGTCCAGACCAGCGCACTGCGGTGGCGTCCGGTCTCGTCGTCGAGCATCGGCAGCAACGCGAACGGACCGGCGGGATAGAAGATCTCCCACGCGACGCCGCCGTGGGGTTTCGCATGCGCCAGCCCGGCGATGATCGCGCGGTGGCGATAGTCCCACTTGGCCACGGCAATCCCCGCCTCTTCGCGAGTCGGCGACTGGCGCCCCTCCGCCCCGACCAGCAGCCGCGCCTTGAGCACGGCGCCGTCGGCGAGAGTGGCCGAGACGCCATGCTGGCCGCGCTCGCGCGCGACCACGGTGCTCGACGGATGCCACGCGATATTGGGTTCCTTGGCCGCGGCTTCGAACAGCGCGAGGCGAAGTTCGCGGTTGGCGAACATCCGTCCGAGCGAGCCTTCGGCAGGCTCGGGACGGAAATCGATCTTGCCCGGACGCAGCGCATCGTTGACCGCGATCGCTTCGATCGGACTGCCCTTGGGCTCCAGCGTGGGCGCCAGGCCCAGATGCGTGAACAGGTTCCAGCTTGCGGTCGAGATCGCCGAGGCGCGGCCGTCGAAGCCGGCGGCGGTCTGCGTCGCGGGATCGTCGCGATCGGCGACATGGACAGTCGCCCCCGCGCGCGCCAGTCCGATCGCCAGGGTCATCCCGACCAGTCCACCGCCGAGGATCAGGACGTCGCGGGTTTGGGAAAGATCGGCCATCGTGGCTCCTTACCCGCTCATGTCGAGCGAAGTCGAGGGATGCCGCGCAACAGGCCACCGGAGCGCGAGGTGTCTCGACTTCGCTCGACACGAGCGGGGTTGGTTAGCGAGTACGTTCCCCGCACGTATTGCCCGGCCCGGCATCAAGATCGAGGCACCTGCCGTCGAATTCCGCTTCCGGCACCGCCAGTCCGACCAGCGCCGCCAGGGTCGGCGCGATGTCTACGGTTTCGACCGGGCTGGGCTGCTCGAACCCCGTCATCCCCTTGCGCCAGAACAGCATTGGCACGCGGCGGTCGTAGTCCCAGGGCGAGCCGTGGGTGGCGGTATAGCCCGGCGCGGGCTTGGGTATCGGAACGATCGCGCGATCGAGCAGCACCACGACATCGCCCGAACGCCGCGGGTTGAACGAGGCGCGGGCGCGGTCGAGCAGGGTCCAGGTTTCGGGCGATCCGGCAGGTGCGGGGGCCTTGACCAACTCCTCGGCGGTGAACACCGCGGCGACCTGGGGATGTGTCACCAGCGCCTTGAGCTCGCCCAACACCGCCTTGCGCTGCTTGGGCTTGAGCGCGCGGTTGAGCCAGAAGTCGCCGAACGGGCCGTCGGCATAAAGCAGCGGCTCGATGCGCTCGATCTTGAGCCTGGCGGCGATCGCCTTGCCGAGCGGTTCTGGCGCCAGCGCCGGATCGACTCGCGCGGCTTGGGGCAAGCCCTGCTGGGCCAGTCGCTCGGGGACGTCGAACCCGCCGTGATCGGCGGTCAGCACCACCGCATAGTCGATCCCGCGCGCGTCGAGGAAATCGAGCAGGCCACCGATGGTCTTGTCCAGCGCGTGCATCTGGAGGCACATCTCGGCACCCTCCGTGCCGAACGCATGGCCGACGTAGTCGGTGGCGGAAAAGCTCACCGAGAGCACATCGGTGGCGGGGCCCTGGCCGAGGTCCATTTCGGCGACCAGCTTTTCGGCGAGGTCGGCGGTGGCGGCGTCCATTTCCGGCGAGATACGGAAACGGGTGGCATCGCCCTTGGCGCGTTCGAACCGCCCGGTGCCGACGGTCTGGCTGCCCGCCTGGATCGCACGGTCGGCTCGCGCGCAGTCGGCGGGCAGGTCGAGCGCGGCACGGTCCGTGGCCAGCGCTGCGGCGACGGCGGCGTTCTCGGCCACCGCCGAAGGTCCCAACTGGCGTCCGGCCAGCGTGGCGAAGCCCGCGCTCTTCCACCAGTATACCTGGTCGATGGCGTGCCCGCCCATCATCAGCGCGCCGCGGTCCTTGGCGGATACCGCGACGTTGCGGGTGGCGGAATTGGCCGCCTTGAGCCGGTCGCCGAGCGTGGGTACGAGCAGGTGCACCGCCGAGGCGACATAGTCCTTGGAATCGGCGGTCGCCTGGGTCTCGTCTTCGGCGCAGTAGATCAGCTTCTTCTCGCGCTTGGCGCCCAGATCGAACCAGTTGTTGGCGACGATCCCGGTGCGCGCCGGATGGACGCCGGTCAGGATCGTCGAGTGGCCAGGACAGGTCTCGGTCGCGGCGTGGCCCTGGTAACCGGCCGGAAACACTGCGCCTTGCTGCAGCCGCTTGAGCCCATAGGCGTAGCGGTTGCGGTATTCGGCGAAAAGATCGGCGGAGAACTGGTCGACCGCAATCGCCACGATCAGTTTGGGCGGCGGAGGCGGGGCGTTCTGGGCCGACGCCGCGCTTGCGATCAGCAGGCCGAGGGCGAACAACGGCAACGGTCGTAATGGCATGCTGGCGAGCTTTCCGAGGGAGCGTGAAGCGCCGCGCGGCTGGACAGCGCGACGCCAGACGGCATAAGGCCGTGGGCGGTTCGCGGCAATGCCCGGCGGGCTCGACGGGAGCGAATGTGCGCGTCTTAGCCACCCTTGTACTGGCCATCGCGGTGCTGTGCGGCTTGGTGACGGTGACCGCCGCCCAGCCCGCGCTGGCGCAAATCGCTCCGACGCACATGGCGACCGAACTGATCGCCGAGCGCGCCGTTGCCGCGCCGGGTCAGACAATTCAGCTGGCGGTGTCGATGAAGCCCGACAAGGGATGGCACGGCTATTGGTTGAACGGCGGCGACGCCGGATTCGCGATGCAGTTCAAGTGGGCGCTCCCAGCCGGGGCCAAAGTAGCCGAGCCGCGCTATCCGGTGCCGCAAACGCTCCTGATCAACGGCTTGATGAACCACGTTTACGAGCACGACTACGCACTGCTGGTTGCGTTCACGTTGCCCGCGAGCGCGCACGAAGGCGATACGCTGGCGATTTCCGCCGAGGCGGACTGGCTGGTCTGCACCGAAGAGATTTGCGTGCCGGAGCACGGGCGGCTGGCGACAACGGTGCGCGTCGGCCCGCCTGCGCCGCGCGACGCTCGGTTCGATGGTTGGCTGGCCAAGCTGCCCGCCCCGCTCCCCGAAACGGTGCATTTCGCAACGCAAGCCAAGACGCTGCGCCTGGCGATCCCGATCCCCGCCGCGCTCGATCTCGGCGCACCGCACCTGTTCGTCCGCACCGACGGCGTCACCGCCTATGCCGCGCCGCAGCGTTTCTGGCGCAAGGGCGACTTGCTGCTGGCCGAACTGGGGCGCCCCGCGGGCGCGCCGGGCGACGGGCCGGGCCGGATCGACGCCGTCCTGCGCTATGGCTCTGGCGAAGGGCTGCAAATCAAGGCGACGCCGGGCGCAGTGGCGTCGGGTGGGACGCCCTTGGTGGGTACAGCGCTCGCGTTCGACCTCGCCGCCTTCCTCGGCGTGCTCGGGGGAGCGCTGCTGGGTGGGCTGATCCTCAACATCATGCCCTGTGTGTTTCCCATCCTCAGCCTCAAGGCGCTGTCGCTCGCCCAAGCCAACGCCGCGCCGGGCAAGGCGCGCGCCGACGGCCTCGCCTATACCGCGGGGGTCATACTCGCGTGTCTCGCCCTGGGCGGAACGATGCTTGCCTTGCGCGCCGCGGGCAACGAGATCGGCTGGGCCTTCCAGTTGCAGGAGCCGCTGGTGATCGCGGCGCTGCTCGCCTTGGCGGTGGCAATCACCGCGAACTTCGCCGGGCTTTTCGAACTGCCCTCGCTTGGCGGAAACGGGGGCAGTGCAGGCCGGATCGGCGAGCGCGGCGCGTTCGGCACCGGGCTGCTCGCCGCGTTCGTCGCCACGCCGTGCACCGGGCCGTTCATGGCCGCTGCGATGGGCGCGGCATTGATCCTGCCGCCGCTGCTGGCGCTGACGGTGTTTGCCGCGCTCGGGCTGGGGCTGGCGCTGCCGTTCCTCGCGCTGGGGTTCAGCCCTGCGCTGCGCCGCCTGCTGCCCCGGCCCGGGCCATGGATGGAGCGATTCCGCAAGGCGATGGCGTTGCCGATGGCGCTGACCGCACTGGCGTTGTTGTGGCTGGCGTGGCGGCTGGGCGGGGCGGGGTTCGCGATCGCTTGCGGCGCTATCGCCATGGGCCTCGTCGCGGTGCTCGCGATGATCGGACGTGCCCAGCACGGCGGCGTCTCGGCCACTTCGCGCGCCGCGCCGGCCTTGGCCGGTCTCGCATTGGTGGGGGCCGTCCTCCTCCCACAAGTGGCCGGTGCACCACCCGCCGCCGCGGCCGCCGACCTGCTTGGCGCCAAGCCGTTCTCGCTAGCCGCGCTAACCGCCGCGCGAGCCTCGGGCAGGCCGGTGTTCGTCTATTTCACCGCCGACTGGTGCCTTACCTGCAAAGTCAACGAGGCCGCCGCGATCGACCGCGAGAGCACGCGCGATGCTTTCGCCAAAGCGAACGTGCAAGTCCTACGCGGCGATTGGACCACGCGCGACCCGGTGATCACCCGGGTCCTCGAAACGCATGGCGCGGCCGGGGTGCCGCTGTACTTGTGGTATACGCCGGGATCGGCGGAGGCGACGATCCTGCCGCAGGTGCTGACCCCTGCGCTGCTCGAAGCGACCGCGCGCAAAGGATAGCGGCCGGGATCGTGGAGTTGACGGGAGCGCCTGGGCCAAGAGCGTAACGCTCGAGGCCAAACCGCTCCCGCCCCCTATTTCCTGCCGAGACTTGCGACCCGAAGGGCCCGTGTCAGGAAAAGGCCGACCGTCACTTGCCGGTTGCCTGCGACACTGCCCATCGTCCGCGCGCTGTCAAGCTGCGGCCGCTAACCAAACTAGCGGTTTGCGACGAGCCGACCGCGATCGTCGGCGGGCCTGGCTATTTGTTCCTGACGACCTCGACCCGCCGATTGAGCGCAGCGGTGGGACTGATGCCGTCGAGCGGGCGATCCGCGCCGTAGCCGACGGCATCGAACCGCGCGCGATCGGCGCCCTTGCCGACCAGATAATCGACCACTGCTGCGGCGCGGCGGCGCGACAGCTCCTGGTTCGCCGCGCGCGATCCGACCGAATCGGTGTGGCCTTCGATGGTGAAGCGCATACCCTGGAGCAGCGGCGACGACAGCGCCGCGGCGAACTTCTGCGCCTCGCGTTGACCGGCTTCGGTCAACTCGGCAGAGCCAGTGACGAACGTGACGCGCAAGTCGGCGCGGCCCTTGGGAATGACTTTGTTGTTGGCGGCGATCATAGGCCGGGACTTGCCCGCGGCGGGCGCGCTGACCTTCTTGCCTGAATCATAGGCTATCCGCGAGGGAGCCTTGCCCGGGGTCGCGGGGCGGACGGCGGTGTAACCGGAGGAACTCGACGCGGCAGGCGCCTCTACCTTGCGGGCGATCTTGAAGCCGCGAGTGGCGGATATGCGAGGCGCGGCGCGATCGGCGGGGCCGGCGGCGGCGGGATCGGCCTGATCGGCCGGGCTCGGCACGGCATCCGCGCACTTGTCGGAAAGCTGGCAGACGAGGTCTTCGGTCGTCTGGTCGGCTCCCGGAGCAGCCTGGGCCCACGCCGAAGTCGAGGCCAGTAAGGCGCCTGCGGCGATGATTATCCTGACGGTCATTCGGTCTCTCCTGTCACCCTTCGCGCAGCACTCCGCTTCTACGCGGAATCGCCGCAAGCGCCATTTGGCGCCGCAACAGGTAACCGAATCGCTAAGGTTTGTCCGCCGCGCAATGAATTCCATCACATCTTCGCCGAATTAAACCTTAACTCGGCACCAAAAAACGAAGCGGCCCGGATCGCTCCGAGCCCCTTCGTTGTCGCCAGCGCCGCTCCCGCGAGGAGCAGCGACCGGGGCTTACTTAACCAGGACCACCTCGACCCGGCGGTTGGCTCCGGCATCCTTGGCGAGCCCAGCAATCGGCTTGTCGAAGCCATAGCCGACGACGCTGAACCGCGTGCGATCGGCACCCTTGGCGGCGAGGTATTCGACTACCGCTTGCGCCCGGCGCTTGGATAGGTCGAGGTTGAATTCCCGCGATCCGACCGAGTCGGTGTGGCCTTCGATGCGGAACTTCTTGGCCGCCAGCGACGGTGCCGCGAGCGCGGTCATGAACTTTTCGGCTTCCCGACGGCCGGCATCGGTCAGTTCGGCCGACCCGGTCACGAAAGTGACCCGTAGATCGGCGCGACCGGCCGCGGGGCGCGGGGCGGTTGCGGTAATCGTGCGATTGCGGCCAGGCTTGCCGGAGATCGCCGCGGGGCTAGTCGCTTCGGCGGAAACCTTGACCCGGGTGCGCGCGTTGATCGAGGGTGACGAAGCCTGCGAAGGATCGGTCGCGGTCGCCTTGCGCGCCAGCTTGAAGCCGCGCGATTCGGGCTTGTCCTGGGTAGCCTCAAGCTGATCCAACCCACCACAATCGCCCGAAAGCTGGCAAACCAGGTCATCTGCCGACTGTTCCACCGCAGGTCCGGACTGCGCCCAGGCCGAAGTGGATGCAAAAAGTGCGCTCGCTGCGAGCAACAACTTAACGGTCATGACAAACTCCTGAACTTCGATAACAACAGCCTGGAGCGACCCCGCTTCTAATGTTTTATACGCGATTAGCGCCTTGCGGGCAATCGTCGATTCCCGCAATGCCGCGCGTCACAGCGTCGAAAAAATGCCGGTTTCGTATTGGCACGATTGCTTCAATGATCAATAACGATGCGGGTGCTTTTGGGGATGGGGCCATTTTGAAGCGAATTCAGAATGATACCGGGCAAAAGCAACTTCGGTGCGGGATGGCTCGCGGCGAATGAGCGTCGATCGCCCCCTCGCGTTGACCCTTCAGGTGCGCAACATGACCCAGCTTGCCAACGGCGGCCCGCTGAGCGTGGTGCTCGATCGCCGTAGTGCGACGATCGGGCGTGCAGGCAGCACCGACTGGTCGCTCCCCGATCCCGAGCTGCACATTTCCGGACGCCACTGCGACATCCTGTTCCGCAACGGCGGCTACGAACTGGTCGATAACTCGACCAACGGGACGTTTGTCAACGACGACAAGCGGCGGCTGAGCGGGCCACATCCGCTGCGTGACGGCGATCTTATCCGGATCGGCAAGTACGAGGTCGTCGCCAGGCTGGGTCCGCCGCCCGGCGCCGTGCCGCGCGATCCAACCACGCCGCCGGTGGCTGTAATCCCACCAACGCCGGTCCAGGCACCGCCGATGCCGCCCGGCGACGACGACATCTGGAACAAGTTCGCGGCCAGCAACTCGATCGACTGGAAACGCGGCGGCTTCGGTGCGGCGGCGCCCGCACCGCCACCGGCCGCCTGGCCGGACCCGGTTGCCGCGTCCCCAGTGGCGGCTTCGCAGCCGTCACCCGCCCCGCCGTCACCGGCTCCCGCTCCGGCTCCCGCTCCGCTGGCGCAATCCGAAGCTCCTGCCGCAATGGCACAAGCGCCGGCCGCAGAGCTTGCGCTGGAAGCCTTTCTCGCCGGCGCGGGGGTCCCGCCCGATACCGTGCAACAAGACCCGGCCGCGGCCCTCCATCAGGCCGGAATGCTGCTACGCGGACTTGTCGCCGGGATGGTTATGATGCTCGAAGCGCGTGCCCGCGCCAAAAGCCAGATGGGCGCGCAGGGCACCGGGCTGGAGATTTCCGGCAACAACCCGCTCAAATTCGCGCGCAACCCGGATCAGGCGTTGCGTCACATTCTCAACCCGGCCGAGCGCGGGTTCATGGGCGCGGATCTGGCGGTCGAGGATGGCTGGCGCGATCTGCAGGCCCACCAGCTCGCGACGCTCAAGGCAATGCAGGGCGCGCTGCGCTCGACGCTCGAGCGGTTCAGCCCCAAATCGATCCGCAGCCGCGCCGAAACCCGCGGGATGCTCGAGAAAATCCTCCCCGGCGCGCGCGATGCGGCGCTGTGGAAGGCCTATGAGCGCGAATTCAGCGGGGTCGCATTCGATTCCGACGAGGCCTTCATGGACATGTTCGCGAAGGAATTCCGCAAGGCCTACGACGACATCACACGAGGCGGGTGATCTGTTTCCGGCCTGCGCCTGGCCCGAAAAACCTAACTCCTGATCCGCCAACCCGAACGCAGCAGTGCGTAGGTGATGGCGGCCAGCGTCAGATTGAGCGCCCCCAGCCCCACCGCGGCGTGCCACACCGCTTGGTTGGTGCTACCGATGTCGCTCTGCCCCAGGAAGCCGAAGCGGAAACCCGAGATCACGTAGAAGAACGGGTTTGCATAGCTGACGGCGCGAAACGACGGAGCGAGGTTGTCGATCACGTAGAACGTGCCCGACAGCATCGTCAGCGGAGTGATCACGAAATTGGTCACCGCGGCGTTGTGATCGAATTTCTCGGCCCAGATCGAGCTGGCCAGCCCGATCAGCGCGAGCAGGGTGGAGCCCATCAGCCCGAACCATACGATCGCCCAGGGGTGCGCGGCGGTCAGATGCACGCCCGGCCACAGCAGCATCGCCAGCGTCACCGCCAAGCCAACCAGGACCGCGCGGGTCACCGCCGCGCCGATCATCGCCAGCATCAGTTCGCCGGTCGACAGCGGCGGCATAAGGTAGTCGACGATCGTGCCCTGGATCTTGCCCACCAGCAGCGAGAAGCTGGCGTTGGCGAACGCGTTGTTGATCATCCCCATGATGATCAGCCCCGGGGCGATGAAGCTGGCGAACGGCACACCAAGCACTTCACGGCCACCGCGGCCGAGCGCGACGGTGAAAATCATCAGATAGAGCAACGTCGTCATCGCCGGAGCCCAGATCGTCTGGGTCTGGACCTTGAAGAACCGCCTGACCTCTTTCATATAGAGGGTCCACAGCCCAAGGCGGTTGATGCCGCCGATCCGGGGAACGCCTTGCGGGGGGAAACTTCGCCGCTGGGAAGCCATCGGAACGAGGCTTTGTTCTTGCGGAGCGGTTGCAGGTTCGTCCATGGCTGATCGCCTATCGAGGGGATCGGCTGCTGACAAGGTGGCGGCATGCACCCTCTCGCGCGCATAGGATTTCTGGAAACGTTATGAGCTGGACCGACGAACGCATCGCCAAGCTGACCAAGATGTGGGAAGGCGGCGCGACCGCCAGCCAGATCGCCGACGATCTGGGGGGAGTCAGCCGCAACGCCGTGATCGGCAAGGCACACCGCCTGGGGCTGAAGGCGCGCCCGTCCCCGGTCAAGCCCAACGACAAGAGCGATGCCCCCGTCGCCAAACCTACGCCCACCGCGCCCAAACCGGCGACCAAGCCCGCGGCTGCGCCCGCCGGGGCACCGCGGTCATCGACCTCCACGGTCAATTTCTCGTCCGATCCGGCGCTTTCGACTCCGGCCGGGCCGACCCCGACATACGCGACGCCTTCGGTCCCCGTGCCCCCGCCCAGCGGCCAGCGGGTAGTCTCGGTGGGGCCGGGCGGGTTCCTCCGCCAGGGTCCGGGCGACCAGCAGGCACCGATCCCTCCGGCCCCGCCCCGCCGCCTGGTCCCCGCCAAGCCGAGCGCGGAAATGGCTACCAAAACGGGCCTGCTCGATCTCAACGAGCGCATCTGCCGCTGGCCGATGGGCCATCCTGGCGAGCCGGACTTCCATTTCTGCGGCGTGAAGGTGAACCCCGGCTTTCCCTATTGCGTGGAGCATTGCGGGCGGGCCTATCAGGCGCAGCTGCCGCGCGGTCATCGCCGCCCTCCGCCGCCGTTGCCGTTCGGCGGCCCGCGGGTGCGCTGACACTGACGCCTCGTGCAACCCGGGTTGCGTACAATTCACGGGCCAAGCGCAGGGATATAGCTTAATCGTCTTGGCTGACGGCTTGTCCGTTGTCCGGGGTTATGCCGATGACCGATCCCACCGCGCTGCTGCTGGCCCGCGCCCAGTTCGCCTTTACGGTGAGCTTCCACTTCATCTTCCCGGCGTTCTCGATCGGTCTCGCCAGCTTCCTCGCGGTGCTCGAGGGACTCTGGCTCAGGACCGGCAAGGAGTTGTACCTCGATCTCTATCGCTACTGGCTGCGGATCTTCGCGGTCGCGTTCGCGATGGGCGTCGTTTCGGGCGTGGTGATGAGCTACGAGTTCGGGGCAAACTGGGCGGTGTTCTCGGACAAGGCGGGCGGGGTGATCGGGCCGTTGATGGCCTACGAGGTGCTGACCGCGTTCTTCCTCGAGGCCGGGTTCCTGGGGGTGATGCTGTTCGGGATGAAGCGCGTGGGCAAGGGCCTGCACTTCGCCGCTACTTGCATGGTTTCGGTGGGCACCGCGATTTCGGCGTTCTGGATTCTGAGCGCCAACAGCTGGATGCAGACGCCGACCGGATACGTGGTCGGCCCCGGCGGCCAGTTCCTGCCCGGGCCGAGCTGGCTGGCGATCATCTTCAACCCCAGCTTCCCGTTCCGCTTCGCCCACACCGTGACCGCTGCCTATCTGACCACTGCGCTGGTAGTGGGAGGGGTCGGCGCGTGGCACCTGCTCAAGCGCAACGATACCCCGCAGGTGCGGCGGATGTTCTCGATGGCGATGTGGATGGCCGCGCTGGTCGCGCCAGTGCAGATCTTTATCGGCGACATGCACGGGCTCAACACGTTGCAGCACCAGCCGGTCAAGATCATGGCGATGGAGGGCCACTTCCAGAGCCATCCCGCGGGCGCGCCGTTGATCCTGTTCGGCTGGCCCGATCAGGATGCGCAGGAAGTTCGCTATGCGATCGAGGTTCCCAAGGCCTCATCGCTGATCCTCAAGCACGATCCCGATGCGCCGCTTAGCGGTCTGGACACCGTGCCGCGCCGGGACCAGCCGCCGGTGGGAATCGTCTTCTGGTCGTTCCGGATCATGGTCGGGCTGGGTTTCGCGATCTTCGGGCTGGGGTTGTGGAGTCTGTTCGCGCGCGCGCGGGTCGGCTCTACGACTGGCGCGCGCTGCATTGGGCAGGCCTTTTGCTCGGTCCGGCAGGGTTCGTGGCGGTGATCGCAGGGTGGGTGACGACCGAAGTCGGGCGCCAGCCATGGACCGTCACCGGGCTGCTGCGTACCGCCGACAGCGTCAGCCCGCTGGGGGCGCCTGCGGTAGCGGCCTCGCTCGCCGCGTTCGCGGTGGTGTACTTCGCGGTATTCGGCATCGGCATCTGGTACATCCTGCGCCTGATGTCGGCGGCGCCCCATCCGCACGAGCCCGATCTCGTCAACGTCGAGGCCGATGCCCCGATGCGCACCGCCGGAATCACGCCGGGCCCCGCTCAGAAGCCAGCTAGGCAGGGGGCCTGAGCGGATGAACATCGTCTTCGACCTGACCACGCTGTGGGCTGCGGTGATCGCCTTCGCTGTATTCATGTACGTGGTAATGGACGGGTTCGACCTGGGCATCGGCATGCTCCTGCCCGTGCTCGACAATGGCGAAGAGCGCGACCAGGCGCTCAATTCGGTCGCGCCGGTTTGGGACGGTAATGAGACCTGGCTGGTCCTGGGCGGAGGCGGGTTGTTCGCCGCCTTTCCGCTGGCCTACGCAATCGTCATGCCTGCGACTTATCCGTTGATCATCGCGATGCTGCTGGGGCTGGTGTTTCGCGGCACCGGGTTCGAATTCCGCTGGCGCGATCCCGCGCACCGCCGGTTCTGGGACTTCGCGATCACCGCGGGGTCGCTCGTCGCGGCGCTTTCGCAGGGGATCATCCTGGGCGCGCTGATCCAGGGAGTGAAAGTCTCCGGGCGCGCCTATGCCGGGGGCTGGACCGACTGGCTGAGCCCGTATTCGCTGCTGACCGGGCTGGGAACGGTGGTCGGCTACGTCCTGCTCGGCGCCTGCTGGCTGGCGATCAAAACCGAGGGCAAGGCCGAGGTGCACGGCTATCGCTTTGCCCGCCTCGCCACCTTCGCCACCGGCGCGCTGATGGTGGGGGTGAGCGCGGCGACCCCGTTCCTGTTTCCCGAATATTATCAGCGCTGGTTCGCCTCGCCGCTGATCTGGTTCGTCGCGCCGGTTCCGGTGCTGACCGGGATCGCCTTCCTCACCCTCCTCAACGCGCTCGCCGCGCAGCGCCCGTGGCGCGCATTCCTGTGCGCGCTGGGGATCTTCGCGTTGGGGATGATCGGGTTGGGCGTCTCGATGTACCCGCACATCGTCCCTCCCTCGCTCACGATCTGGGACGCGGCCGCCCCGCGCCGCAGCCAGGAATTCATGATCGTCGGTGTCGCGCTGATCCTGCCTCTGATCCTGGGTTATACGGGCTGGGCCTATTGGGTGTTCCGCGGCAAGGTCGGCACCGATGGCTATCATTGAACCGCGGCTGGAGACGCCTGCAACGCCCGAGCCGCTGTGGCGGCGGCTGTGCTGGCTGGCGGTCTATTGGGCGGGCGGCGTCGCCGTGCTGGCAATCGTCGCGTTGATTCTGCGCTGGATCGTCGGCTGATCGCAATGCGGGCGCGGCGACGTTCGCCGCTTGCGCCGCGCGCGCAATTGACCGACCTTTCGCCCCAGGCGCGGCAGTCTTGGGGGACGCCATGGGGCAGAACGAAACCACCATGATGGGGGCCGGCCAGGCCGTCGCTGGCGCGGCGGCGACGGTTCGCGAATTTCGCCAGATTCTGATTTGGCCGCTGCAGTTGGCGCCGCTTTACGGCACCCCCGGGCCACCCACGCACTGGGAGCGGCTGGCAGCCAGCGACAGCCCGTGGGAAGTAGTCCGCAACGAGTTTGCCGACGATCCGGGAGATTTCCAGGAACGCCACTACTGCGAGTTCGTGGCCTTCATGCCCGACGTCCAGCGGTTCCTGTATGGCGAACGCATGGGGACCGCGGCGGACGGCCGCGAACCGGCCGCATTGCGGGTTTTTCGCCGCCGCGACGTCACCCACGCAGCGGTCACCCTGCGGCGCGGCGAGAACCCGCTCCGGCTCGAAGTCGCGCGCGCCGAACTTTATTTCTTCTACGACATCGACGAGGCGATCCTGGCGATCGAAGTCGTCGGCCGCGACCTTACCCTCCCACAGGCCCAGCAGTTGCTGTTTCGCTTCGGCCGCGCTTATCCCAAGGGGTGGAACGTGGGCGGCGACGGCGCGCATTGCTGCGCCGCCGTGAACCTCTTGGCGGCCGATGGCTCGATCCTCGCGCGCTCTGATTATGAGCGGAAAGGCGAATACCTCACCCACGTCTGCGCCCACCGCGCGCCACGGCTTGCGGCACACTGGGCATTCCTGCTCGACCCGCTGATCCCCCACCACGGGGCCAAGCCGGGCGGGATCCGATACATTCTCCTCGACCACCAGCGCATTCCGCTTCTCGCCTATCTCGCGGTCGACGATCCCTTCGCCATCGCACGCGAGGACTGGGTGCGGCTGGGGCTCGCCGCCGCTCCCGATACGCCCTACACATCGGAGTTCTTCGACGATTTCGAGAAACGGCATTGTTACGACCGCTTCTGGAGCGGTGCGCGCCGCGATCAGCAGACCGTTACCCGGATCATCTGCACTGGCCAGACCTTCGTCATGGTTGGTGAGGCGTCGAGCCGGACCTACACCGATCTCGACACCGGAATTCTCGCCCAGTTCCGTCACCAGTATTTCCTGATCGCGCTGATCGCGCATTTCCACCGGGCCGCACTGCTGGTCTTCCGCGATGGCCTGGTCGGAGCGATCGGAGGCCTGCGGGACTATTCCGCGGAGACCGTGAAACGCTTCAAGCGCGCAATCCGGCTGACCCACGAGAACTTCCTGCGCTTCACCCATCGCTACTGGTTCCAGGAGGTGTCCGCCCAGCCGGTCGCGCAGGAGTTGTTCATGCTGTGGCTCGCGCACTTGGGCACCGAACACTTGTTCGCCGAAGTCCGCGAGGAAGTGCAGGACATGATGGACTACCTCGACAGCGACGGGCTGCGCCGCCAGGCCAACACCGTGGTGCGGCTGACCGTGGTCACGTTCTTCGGCCTGATCGGCACCGTCGCCACGGGATTCCTGGGCATGAACCTCATCGACCTTACGCGGGTCTCGCTGCTCGAAAAGGCGGGCTATCTGATGGCGGTGCTGGTCCCTGCCGCGGTTCTGACCTTCTACACCGCCGCCAAATCGCAGCGGCTCGCCGAATTCCTTGAAGCGATGTCCGATGAACGGCGCAACGCGCGGGTGAAGTGGCAGGCGTTCAAGCGGGTATGGGAAAAATAGCTATTCACGACGGGCGCCGCGCGAACCAAATCACATGTCGCGGACCCTTGCCGTTGGCGCGGGCCGAGATCGAGACGTCCTCGACCTGGAATCCGGCCGAGCGAAGCCGCCGGGTGAAGCCCGCGTCCGGCGCGGCGGACCACACCGCGAGGACACCGCCGGGCCGCAACGCACGCTTCGCAGCGGCCAGTCCGACCGGCGAATAGATCCGGTCGTTGGCCGGGCGGACCAGCCCGTCCGGTCCGTTGTCGACGTCGAGCAGGATCGCGTCCCAACTCGCAATGGTCGCGCCTATGGCGTCGGCGACATCCCCAAACTCGAGCCGCACCCGCGGATCGTCAAGGCAGCCCGCGGACAGCTCGGCCATTGGCCCCCGCGCCCAATCGACGATTTCGGGAACCAGTTCGGCAACCGTCACCTGCGCTGTGTCATCGAGAGCGGCAAGGGCCGCGCGCAGGGTGAATCCCATGCCGTATCCGCCAATCAGCAGCCGCGGAGCGGGCTTGCCCCCGAGCCGCGCGATCGTCTGGACCGCCAGCGCCTCTTCCGAGCCTCGCATGCGGGTGCTCATCAGTTCGTCGCGTTTGAGCAGGATCATGAAGTCGCGGTCATGCGAATACAACCGCAACTCCTCGCCGCCGGGGACGAATGCGGTCGCGAGATGCTGGCGGGCGATCATGGGCCGGTCCTATCAAACAAAGGGGGCCGCGGGATTGCTCCCGCGGCCCCCCTTACCTCGGTTTACCGAAGGATCAGTCTTCCTGCTTCAGGAACGCCGGCATGTGGTCGGCGTTGCCTCCCGCCCCGGAGCCTTCGGCGCCGCCTTCCGAGCGCTCGCGACGCGGCCCCCGGTCACGATCGCCGCCGCCGTCACGGCGCGGTCCGCGGTCGCCGCCGCCATCACGGCGCGGCCCCCGGTCACGGTCGCGACCGCCGCCGCCCGGGCGACGATCACCGCCCGGACGATCGCCGCGCGGTTCGCGCGGCGGACGGGTGTCGGGCAGTTCTTCGCCGGTTTCCTGATCGACGACGCGCATCGACAGGCGAACTTTGCCGCGCGGATCGATCTCGAGGACCTTGACCTTGACCGCTTGGCCTTCGGACACGACGTCGGTGGGCTTTTCGACCCGCTCGTTGCGCATTTCAGACACGTGGACGAGGCCGTCCTTGCCGCCCATGAAGTTCACGAACGCCCCGAAATCGACGATCGTGACGACCTTTCCGTCGTAGATCTTGCCGACTTCGGCTTCCTCGACGATGCCGAGGATCCACTTGCGCGCCGCTTCGATCTGCGCCGGATCGGACGAGGAGAGCTTGATCAGACCTTCGTCGTCGATGTCGACCTTGGCGCCGGTTTCGGCAACGATCTCGCGGATCACCTTGCCGCCGGTGCCGATGACTTCGCGGATCTTCGACTTGTCGATCTGCATCGTCTCGATCCGCGGCGCATAGTCGGACAGCTCGGTGCGGGCAGAGCCCAGCGCCTTGGTCATTTCGCCCAGGATATGCGCGCGCCCGGCCTTGGCCTGGTTGAGCGCGGCCTCGAAGATCTCGCGGGTGATCCCGGCGACCTTGATGTCCATCTGCATCGTGGTGATGCCCTCGGACGTGCCGGCGACCTTGAAGTCCATGTCGCCGAGGTGATCCTCGTCGCCGAGGATGTCGCTGAGCACGGTGAACTCGGTCCCTTCAAGGATCAGGCCCATCGCGATGCCGGACACGGGCCGCGTGATCGGCACGCCCGCGTCCATCATCGACAGCGAACCGCCGCAGACCGTCGCCATCGACGACGAACCGTTGGACTCGGTGATGTCCGACAACACGCGGATCGTGTAGGGGAAGTCTTCCTTGCTCGGCAGCACCGCGCGTAGCGCGCGCCAGGCCAGCTTGCCGTGGCCGGTGTCGCGGCGGCTCGGCGCGCCGAAGCGGCCGACTTCGCCCACCGAATACGGCGGGAAGTTATAATGGAGCATGAAGTTGGAGTAGGTCAGCCCCTCCAACCCGTCGATCATCTGCTCGCTTTCGCGGGTGCCGAGCGTGGTGGTGCAGATCGCCTGGGTCTCGCCCCGGGTGAACAGCGCCGAACCGTGGGTGCGCGGCAGGAAGCCGACGATCGCCTCGATCGGACGGACCTGAGTGTTGGTGCGGCCATCGATGCGCTTCTCGCCCTTGATGATCGCGCCGCGGACGATATCCGCCTCGACCTTCTTGACCGACTTGATCGCGGCCATCTGGGTCTGGCCGTCCTGGTCGGCGAATGCCGCCTTGGCCTTGTCGCGCGCCGCGTTGAGCGCGTCCGAGCGGGCCGACTTGTCGGTCAGCTTGTAGGCCGCTGCGATGTCCGCGCCGATCAGCTCCTTGAGCTTCGCCTTGATTCCTGAGTTGTCGCTGACCGCGACGTCCCAAGGCTCCTTGGCGGCCTTTTCGGCGAGGTCGATAATCAGGTTGACGACCTTTTTGATCTCGTCGTGGGCGAAGATCACCGCGCCGAGCATGACTTCTTCCGAAAGCTCCTTGGCTTCGGATTCGACCATCATCACCGCATTGCCGGTGGCGGCGACGACGAGGTCGAGCGCGCCCGCGGCGGCGGTTTCCTGCTTGGGGTTGAGGGTGTATTCGCCGTCTTCGTATCCGACGCGCGCGGCGGCGATCGGGCCCATGAAGGGCAGGCCGGAGATGGTCAGCGCCGCCGAGGCCGCGATCATCGCCACGACATCGGGCTCGGTCTCGCCGTCATACGACAGGACCTGCGCGATCACGTTGATTTCGTTGTAGAACCCTTCAGGGAACAGCGGACGGACGGGACGGTCGATCAGGCGGCTGGTCAGCGTTTCCTTTTCGGTGGCGCCGCGCTCACGCTTGAAGAAGCCACCTGGGATGCGCCCGGCGGCGGAGAACTTTTCCTGGTAGTGGACGGTGAGCGGGAAGAAATCCTGCCCTTCCTTCACGGATTTGGCGGCCGTCACGGCGCACAGCACCACGGTTTCGCCATAGGTCGCCAGCACGGCGCCATTGGCCTGGCGCGCGATGCGCCCAGTTTCCAGCGTGAGGGTCTTGCCGCCCCACTCCATGGATACGGTTTTGGTGTCGAACATTCGATTTTTCCTTGTGATCCCGCGGGCGCCCTATTGCGGCGCGGGGCCTCTTGTGCCGGGCAGTTCCGTCCCGGTCCGGTGCGGGGCGCTGTCGGCCCCAATGGCTGGCCCCGCCGAATTGCGGAGCAATCGCCCAAAAGCAAACGGCTCCCGAGGGGAGCCGCCCGCGAATTCGTTACTTGCGAAGCCCGAGCTTGGCGATGAGCGCGTTGTAGCGCGCGACATCCTTCTTCTTCAGATAGTCGAGCAGCGAACGGCGCTTGTTGACCATCGTCAGCAGGCCGCGGCGCGAATGGTTGTCCTTGTGATTGGTCTTGAAGTGGCCCTGCAGATTGTTGATCCGCGTTGTCAGGATCGCGACCTGGACTTCGGGAGAACCGGTATCGCCCGGGTTGCGGGCGTTGTCCTGGATGATGCTCGTCTTCTGTTCGGCGGAAACCGACATACTCGTTACTCCGCGGTATCGGGAAGGTTGAAGCCTCGCAGCACGGTGGCGTTGCCGCCAGCGACCTGCAGCAGCGCGAGCGGCCTATCGCCGTATCGCGCCCAGCAGACCCCATCCTGAAAGGCCAGCCCGGTCAGAACGCGGCCCTGGTGGACCGCCCTTGCCTGTTCCGGGCCGAGGTCGAGAGCCGGGATACCGTCCAGCCCCGCCTCCAGCGGCAAGAGAGAGTTCTCAAGGCGCGCGCCCTTGCCGATTTCTTCCAGCATGTCCAGCGAAATCGCGGCGTCCAGCCCGAACGGCCCTGCCCTGATGCGGCGCAGATAGGTAACGTGACCCACCGTGCCGAGGGCGCGGGCGAAGTCGCGCGCAAGACTGCGGATGTAGGTGCCCTTCGAGACGTGAGCGGTGAGCGACAAGCAACTCAAATACCCGCTGGTGTCGAGCGAAGTAGAGGTGCCGGCGCCGGTGTCTCGACTTCGCTCGACACCAGCGGTGAGGGAATGGATGGTGACGGCTCTGGCCGGAAGCGCCACTTCCTCCCCTGCCCGCGCCAGATCGTATGCCCGCCGCCCCTCGACCATCAGCGCCGAGAACGCGGGCGGTACCTGTTCGATCGCGCCGGTAAACCGCGCCATCACCGCGTCGACCGCCGCCAATGTCGGGCGAATGTCGCTTTGCGCGACAACCGTCCCCTCGAGGTCGAGCGTGTCGGTCTCCGCCCCGAAGTGAACCGTGAACTCATAGACCTTGTCGCCGTCGAGCATCCGCCCGGCCAGCTTGGTCGCCTCGCCCAGCGCGATCGGCAGCACGCCGCTGGCCAGTGGATCGAGTGTCCCGCCGTGCCCGGTCTTGACCTTGCCGTACCCGGCCTCGCGCAAGTTGCGCTTGACCGCGCCGACCGCCTGAGTCGAGCCGAGGCCCACCGGCTTGTCGAGGATCAGCCAGCCGTTGGGCTGCGTCACTGCCCCGCCACCGCCTGCGCCAGTGCATAGTAGTGGTTGCCCAGCCACTGGACCGGCGGCAGCACGATCCGGCTGACCAGATCGAACCCTGGGATCAGGTACGGCAACCCGATCAGAAGCACGAACACCAGCGGAAACCCCAGCGGTCGCAGCTTGTCGTATGTCGCGGCGGCGCGCGGCGGAAGCAGGCCCTCGACAATGTGCGAACCGTCGAACGGCGGGATCGGCAGAAGGTTGAACAGGGCCAAGAAGATGTTGATCGTCAGAAAATTGCCAAGGTTGAGCGCAATGAAGCGAAGCGGCTCGGCCGGTTGCGCATCGCCCACGCCGCGCACCAGGAGCCCCAGCACCACCGCGCCGATCGCGGCGAGCAACAGGTTGCTGCCCGGCCCGGCGGCGGCCACTGCCATCATCCCGAAGCGCGGGTTGCGCAGCCGTTGCTTGATCACCGGCACCGGCTTTGCCCAGCCGAACACCGGCGCCTTGACCAGCGCCAGCAACCCAGGAAGCACCACGGTCCCGATCGGATCTACATGACGAAAAGGATTGAGGCTCAACCGCCGACGCTCTTTCGCGGTCGGATCGCCGAGCGCGTTGGCAACCCAGCCGTGAGCAACTTCGTGGAAGACGATGGCAACGATAAGCGGCAGGATCAGCGCCGCCGCCTGATAAATCGTATCGCTCAAGCCACGTCCTTCTCGAAACCTCCGTCGAGATGGGACGCAAGGGGCATTTGGGCAAGCGGATAACCGAGCTCGGCGAGCAGTTGCCAACGGACCGGCGTTCCCCGGCTCATCGCGAATGCAGTCGGTTCAGCGCAATGCCTCGCTGAAATGTCGCCGACATAGCGCGACATAGCGATCGTTTCCGCCGATCTCGGTCTGCGCGCCTTCAAGGACCGCGCCTCCCCCCGCGTCGACCCGCAGGTTCATTGTAGCCTTGCGTCCACAGTAACAGACCGCCTTGAGCTCGATCAGCGCATCGGCGATCCCAAGCAATGTGGCCGATCCGGGAAACAGCTCGCCCTTGAAATCGGTGCGCAAGCCGTAGCAGAGCACCGGAATGCCCGCCTCGTCCGCCAAACGGGCGAGCTGCCAGACTTGCGCGTGCGTGAGGAACTGCGCCTCGTCGACCAGGACGCAAGCCAGTGGCTTCATCCCGTGGGCCGCGGTGACCTGCTCCCACAAGTCGGTGGCGGCATCGAAGCGGTGCGCGTCGGTCGCCAGCCCGATCCGGCTTTCGATCGCCTTTTCCCCGCCGCGATCGTCGAGCGCCGCGGTCCACAGCATAGTCGCCATGCCCCGCTCGCGATAGTTGAAGTCGGCCTGAAGCAGCGTGGTCGACTTGCCTGCGTTCATGCTGGCGTAGTAGAAATAGAGCTTCGCCATAGCGTCAGCCGGCCTCGTCGGCGCCCAGATCCCGCGCCACCTTTGGATCGCGCAGGAGGCGTTCGATCCTTGCTGCCTCATCGAAGCTTTCGTCGCCCAGGAACTTCAGCTTGGCGGCGAAGCGGAGCTTGAGGCGGGCGGCGACTTCGCGCTGGAAGAACGCGGTGTTGGTGCGCAGCGCCTTGAGCACCACTTCCTCGTCCTCGCCGAGCAACGGCTTCACGAACACGGTTGCATGGCGCAAATCTGGCGACATGCGGACTTCGGTGACTGAAACCGAGTGCGCGGTCAGGGTGTCGTCATGGACTTCCTGGCGCAGGAGCAGTTCGGACAGGACATGGCGCACCTGCTCGCCAACCTTGAGCAGACGGACACTACGCATTTCGGGGCTGGCTGGGGGGCGGGCCATCAAGCCTCATCCATCTTGGCAAGGATTCGCGCAAGCGAGCGGATATTGCGCGCGGTGCCGCGGCAGCCGAGGCGGCGTTCGAGGAACTTACCGGTCAGGCGGCTGTCGCCCACTCCGTCGACGTAGTCGATGAACAGTGCGCGGTCACCCAGCGCCACCTTCTCAGGGCCCCGGCCAGCGTGGTCGGCGACAAGTACCGCGAACTGATCGGCATCGGCGGGGCGTTCGAGGAAGTGGGTGTGGACCAGCTTGTCCTCTCCCACGCCTGCGAACGGATTGTCGGAAATCGCCGCAGCGACCTCGGCACGGTCGCGCACGCACACCGCGCCTTCCATTTCGAACCTGTCGCGCATCATCAACCCAAGTTTTTCCTCGAGACCGGGCGTCGGCCGCTGGGGAAAATCGAACAGCACGTTGCCGCTGGCGACCACGGTCTCGACCCGCTCGAGATCCTCCGCCTCGAACGCCGCACGCAAGTCGGCCATCGACAGCCGGTTGCCGCCGACATTGATGCTGCCAAGAAAGGCGACGTAGCGGGGCATATTTAGATTCTGATCAATGGAATTTACGGCGGCGAAATACGCAATCGACTTCTAAGGCGGATGCCTGATCATCCTTTAGGACATTTATACAACGAAATTGCGAAGGTGTGAAGCCGATATCATAAATATATTTTATTGCTTCAGAAAATTCCCAGACGTTCTCGTGTATGTTCTCTAGAGGTAACTCTATCAATAGGCCTTTACATAACTGAAGAGTGTTCTTCCACTTCCCTGAAGGACTTCGTTTTCAAAGTCCCGAGTGTCAATCTTCAAAAATAGATTTTTGAATTTTTCGAGGTCTCTTTGGCCGAAACAGTCATCAAGCAATTTCACGTCGACAGTTTGTTTAATCTGACCTCAATCGCGTCAGTGAAATATTTTCCGGTTCTACAGGCAATCCGAAACGAACTAAGCTCACTTGCTGAGGCTACATTGATAATTGCCTTTTGCTCTGAACATCCCAAAAGCCCAGTTGAAAAGACTCCAGTGCTGATCGAACCTGGATTCTTTCTCCGCGGTAGCAAAGGCGGCGGACGTAGGTTCATAGGACCAAATCTCGCCGGCGTATCCCCGCTCCCTAATCTGCTTGGCAAATTGGCCAAGGTTCGCGCCGACGTCCAAAACCAAATCGATGTCGTGAAATTTTAGAAAAAGATTGAGCGATGGCTGGTATCGCAACTCGAAACCGTAGCGGTCCAAAACCTGCCGAAGTGTCAGCTTCGCTCGCTCGCCAAAGGTCATTCCGCTCTTCCCAGATGTCCCTCTCGACAGATTGGCCAAGGGCAGGCGATGTTACAGCGTCCGGTCCCTCATCTCCACCTCGAACACTTCGAGCATGTCGCCTGGCTTGACATCGTTGGTGTCGGCCAAGACCACGCCGCACTCGAGGCCCGAGCGCACTTCGGGGACATCGTCCTTGAAGCGGCGCAGGCTCGCGATCGTGGTCTGACTGACGATGACGTCGCCACGGGTGAGGCGCGCATCGATGCCCTTGCGAATGATCCCTTCGAGCACCAGCAGGCCCGCGGCCTTGTCGCGCTTGCCCGAAGTGAAGACCTCCTTGACCTCGGCGCGGCCGACGACGGTTTCGATCCGTTCTGGCCCCCACTGCCCGGCCATCTCCTGGCGGATGTCGTCGGTCAGGTGATAGATTACGTCGAAGTACTTCATCCGCACCTTGTGGCGCTCGATCATCTCGCGCGCCTTGGCGTTGGGGCGCACATTGAAGCCGACGATCGGCGCGCCCGAGGCATGCGCCAGGGTCACGTCGCTCTCGGTGATCGCGCCCACGCCCGAGTTGAGCACCCGGACCTTGATCTCGTCGTTGGAGATCTTGTGGAGAGCGTTGACGATGGCCTCGGTCGAGCCCTGGACGTCGGCCTTGATGACCACCGGATACTCGATGAGGTTTGCCTTGTCGGCCAGCGCCGAGAACATCGTGTCGAGGCTGGCTGGCGCGGTCGCGGTGCGCAGATCGGTGGCCTTTTCCTGGCGATACGACGCTACTTCGCGCGCGCGCTGCTCGTTCTCGACCACGGTGAGCTGATCGCCAGCGTGCGGTACCCCGCCGATGCCGAGCACTTCGACCGGCATTGCCGGCGTGGCCTCCTTGATCTGGCGGCCCTTGTCGTCAATCATCGCGCGGACCCGGCCCGATTGGGTGCCCACGACCAGCACGTCGCCGGTCTTGAGCGTACCGCGGGTAACCAGCACGGTCGCCAGCGGACCCTTGCCCTTGTCCAGCTTGGCCTCAATCACCGTGGCTTCCGCCGCACGATCGGGGTTGGCGCGCAGCTCGAGCAACTCTGCCTGAAGCAGGATCTTCTCGATCAGGTCGTCGAGCCCGGCCCCGGTCTTGGCCGAAACCTCCACGTCCTGAACATCGCCCGACATCGCCTCGACCACGACCTCGTGCTCGAGCAGACGCTCGCGGATCCGCTGGGCGTTGGCTTCGGGCTTGTCGATCTTGTTGATCGCCACAATCATCGGCACGCCCGCGGCCTGCGTGTGGCGGATCGCCTCGACCGTTTGAGGCATGATTCCGTCGTCGGCAGCGACCACCAGCACCACGATGTCAGTCACGTTAGCACCCCGCTGGCGCATCTCGGTGAACGCCTCGTGGCCGGGCGTGTCGAGGAACGTGACCAGCTCACCGCCCTTGGTCTTGATCTGATAAGCGCCAATATGCTGGGTAATGCCGCCCGCCTCGCCGCGGACTACGTCGGTCCCGCGCAGCGCGTCGAGCACGCTTGTCTTGCCGTGATCGACATGGCCCATGATCGTGACCACCGGCGGACGTTTCTGCAGCGTATCCTCTGCATCGACATCAACCGAGGTGTCGATGTCGATATCGCTTGCCGAGACGCGCTGGATTGTGTGGCCGAATTCTTCGACCAGCAGCTCGGCGGTGTCCTGATCGATCGTCTGGTTGACGGTGACCATCATCCCCAGCTTGAACAGCGCCTTGACTAGATCCGCGCCCTTCTCGGCCATGCGGTTGGCGAGTTCCTGGACGGTGATCCCTTCGGGCACCACGACTTCACGGCTCTGCTTTTCGCGCGGCTGCGACTTACCCGCGAAATGCGCACGCTTTTCCTTTTCGCGCGCGCGCTTTAGCGCGGCGAGCGAACGGGCACGGGCGCCCTCGTCCTCGTTAAGCGCGCGGGTGACAGTGAGCTTGCCCGCCTGGCGCCGGCTTTCGCCGCCGCTCTTGTCGCGCGGATGGGCAACCTTCTTGGGTTCCACAGGACGCTTGACCCCGGCGACCGGGGTGAACCGACGCGGCGCGGGAGCGGCGTTTCCTTCGGTTGCGGTTGCGGTTTCGGTTTCAGCAGCGGCAGCATCGGCCGGCTGATCCGCGTCCGGCCCGGCGACGGGCGGTTCGCCGGCGACGGGCGCGGCGGTTTCGGCCACGGGCGGTGGCGGCGGCGGCGGGGCGACGACTTCGTCCTTGCCTTCGGCCCGGCGCTTTTCGGCCTCGGCCGCACGGGCGCGCTCTTCCTGTTCGCGACGCCGGTTGTCCTCGGAGCTCTTGAGCCGGGCCTCCTCGGCTTCACGCAGCAGGCGAGCTTGAAGCTCCTGGCGGCTCTCGGCGCTGGGCGCGGGCGCACGCGGCGCCGGGCGGGGAGCCTCCGCAACGGGCGGAGGTGGGGGCGGGGCAACCGGCTCTGGCGCGGCAACCGGCGTCTCCCCAGGTTTGCCGAGGATCTTACGCCGCTTGACCTCGACCACCACTTTGTTGGTGCGGCCGTGGCTGAAGGTCTGCTTGACCTCGCCCGCGTCGAGCGTGCGCTTGAGCCCCAGCGGCTTGCGGCCCAGCGTCGGTTTGTTGTCGGTCTCGCTCATGTGACTGTCACAGCCCTTCGTTCAAAATCAAATCACCCGCCCGCGCTGAATCGCGCGAGGCGGTTTCTGTCGTGTGGCCCAGGAAGCGCAACAGGCGCCCCAGAGGCACGGCCAGCCTTGCAGCAGCCGCAGCATCGGTAAGCGCCAGGTGGACGACGTTGTCGCGGCCCAATGCCACAGACAAAGCCGCGCGGTCCAGCGGCAATCGGATTCCCCCGCGCCCGGTTCCTTCGGCGTTCTCGCCCACCCTCCAAGCCTGATCGAGCTTGCGGCTGCCGTCCTCGCTGGCGTCGGCGGCGTGGCCGATCCAGGCGACTTTTCCCGCTCGGGCATTATCGGCGATGCGGTCGGACCCCAGCAGTACCTTGCCCGCGCGCAGTTCGAGACCAAGACGATCGGTGAACGCGCGGCTCAATGCCGCTTCGATCATGGCGGGCAACTCGGCGGCGACCGCGATCGGCGCACCTTTGAAGGCACGTTTCATCGCTCCCACGAACTTCCCCTTCGCCAGCGCGATCTCAAGGTCACCGCGCGACACACCCAGCCACGCTCCGCGCCCGGGCGCCTTGGCCAGGGCATCGGGAAACACCTCCCCTTCTGGCGATACCGCCAGCCGGATCAGCGCGTCGCGCGCGGCCTTCTCGCCGGAGAGGACGCAGGTCCGCTCCGCCGGATCGACCGGGATGTCGGAGCCTACTTGCTCATTGTGAGGAGTCCGCATGGGCGGCCTCCTGAGGATGGGCGGCCGGTTCGTCTTCGAACCAATGCGCGCGCGCCGCCATGATGATCTCGTTGCCCTGCTCTTCGCTCAGACCGAATTCGCCGAGCACCCCGCCCTTGTCCTCGGGACGCACGGGGCGGACATCGGCCTTGAGCTGCGGACCAGTGGGAGCCGCCGCCGGATTCTCGCGCCGGCGCGGCTCGGCGCGCTTCTTGGCGATCAGTTCGTCGGTGGCCAGATCGGCCAGGTCGTCGAGCGTCTTGATCCCCGCCTTGCCCAGCACGACCAGCATCTGTTCGGTCAGGTGCGGGATTTCGGCCAGCGAGTCTTCGACCCCCAGTGCGGTGCGCTGTTCGCGGAACGCGGTGTCGCGGCGATCGAGCGCCTCGACCGCGCGGCTTTGCAGCTCCTCGCCCAGCTCCTCATCGAAGCCTTCGATCCCGGCCAGTTCGGCGATGTCGATGTAGGCGACTTCCTCCAGCTCGGTGAAGCCTTCGGCCACCAGCAACTGCGACAGCGTCTCGTCGACGTCGAGCTCGGTCTCAAACAGCTTGGAGCGCTCGGTGAATTCGCGCTGGCGCTTTTCGCTCGCTTCGGCATCAGTAAGGATGTCGATCGCGGAGCCGGTCAGCGACGACGCCAGGCGCACGTTCTGGCCGCGGCGGCCGATCGCGAGCGATAGCTGATCGTCGGGAACGACCACCTCGATACGGCCCTCTTCCTCGTCGATCACGACGCGGCTGACGGTGGCGGGCTGAAGCGCGTTGACCACGAACGTCGCGGTGTCCTCGCTCCACGGAATGATGTCGATCTTCTCGCCCTGCAGCTCCTGGACCACCGCCTGGACGCGGCTACCCTTCATCCCGACGCAGGCGCCGACCGGATCGATGCTGCTATCGCGGCTGATCACGCCGATCTTCGCGCGCGACCCAGGGTCCCGTGCGGCCGCCATGATCGTGATGATCCCGTCATAGATTTCGGGGACTTCCTGCGCGAACAGCTTCTTCATGAATTCAGGATGCGCGCGGCTGAGGAAGATCTGCGGCCCGCGGTTCTGGCGCTCGACCTTGGAGATATAGGCGCGGACACGTTCGCCGACGCGGGCGACTTCGCGTGGGATCTGCTGGTCACGGCGGATCACGCCTTCGGCGCGGCCGAGGTTGACGATCACGTGGCCGAACTCGACCGACTTGATCACCCCGGTGATGATCTCGCCAGCGCGGTCCTTGAATTCCTCGTACTGGCGCTCGCGCTCGGCGTCGCGGACCTTCTGGAAGATGACCTGCTTGGCCGATTGCGCGTCGATCCGCCCCAGATCGACCGCAGGCAGCGGATCGACGATGAAATCGCCGACCTTGGCGCCGGGCTGCAGCTTTTCGCCCTGCTTGAGATCGACCTGCTTGAAGTAGTCCTCAACCTCCTCGACCACCTCGACCACGCGCCACAGGCGCAAGTCGCCAGTGCGTGGATCGAGTTTGGCGCGGATGTCGTTCTCGGCCCCGTAACGATTGCGTGCCGACTTCTGGATCGCTTCTTCCATCGCCTCGATAACGATGGCGCGGTCGATCATCTTTTCTGTCGCGACCGCGGTGGCGATCGCGAGAAGCTCGGCCTTGTTGGCGGAGATGGCGCTGGACATGGGTCTTACTGGTCCTGTTCGCTGGAGAGATATTCGGATTCGATGCCGGCTTCCTCGACGGTCTCGTCCACTCCACTGGTGTCGAGCGGCCGGGTGGCGGCGATCAGGCGATCGGTCAAGAGGAGCTTAGCGTTGGCGATGTTCTCAAGCGTGAAACGCACCGCCCCGCCCTTACGGTCGGTGAAGGCGATCGTCCCCAGTTCGACCCCGTCGATGATGCCGTGCAGGTTCTTGCGCTCGCCGGTGTCGCTCAAGACTGCATCGATGAGCGTGACGCGCGCCTCGTGCCCTGCCCAATCGGAAAAATCGGCCAGCCGGGTCAGCGGCCGGTCGATCCCCGGCGAGGAGACTTCGAGCCGATAAGAGCCGGGGATCGGATCCTGCCCGGCTTCCTCGAGCGCATCGAGCCGGTCGGAAATCGCGCGAGACAGCGTTCCGCAGTCGTCGATGGTCAGTTGGCGGGTGTCGGGCCGTTCTGCCATGATCTGCAGGGTGCGATCGTCGCCGTCGTCATCCCCCTTCGCGGGACGCGCGCCGAAAAGCCGTACGCGCACCAGATCGAAGCCGAGCGCCTGCGCCTCGTCCTTCGCAATTCCGGTTACGCGTTCGATGTCGGCCAATGCCAGCTCCAGTCAGTCCCCAAAGCCTCAACGCCGTATCGCGCCGGCCCCTTGCGGCGCCAGCCCTTCGTTGCGTCAACAATGTCGGGATGAGTGGCCAGATAGGGGACATACGCGGGATTTGCAAGCGGGGCTTTTGCATCCACTGACCCACATCGCACAATCTGATACTCCAGCGGAGAATCGGCGGGGGACAAGAATGCGCGATCACGAACTGCGGCGCAGCGTCGTCGGCGAGATGCATTTGCGGCGCTGGCCGCAGGTCGTCGTGCCGAGCCGGATCGTGC
The DNA here is from genome assembly GCF_009707465.1 of Novosphingobium sp. Gsoil 351. Classification (NCBI taxonomy): domain Bacteria; kingdom Pseudomonadati; phylum Pseudomonadota; class Alphaproteobacteria; order Sphingomonadales; family Sphingomonadaceae; genus Novosphingobium; species Novosphingobium sp. Gsoil 351. The sequence goes on along the minus strand of NZ_CP046120.1, from coordinate 2,807,829 downwards.
AGTGGGTGGCGATCGTGCCCGAGGCGGAGCGCTCAGCGGAATACTCGGCGATCGACGCGCGATCCAATCACCAGCGCACCAATCCGGCGCATCGAGCTGGAACGTTGTCCCCGGGGGTGCGCTTCGCGTGGGAACGACACAGCGAGGGCAGTAGCCTGGCGTTGTTCGCAGAGGAAGGCGCCGACCTTTCCGAAGCGTTGACTTGGGCCGAAGAGTTGCCGCTTCAGGTTCTGCGCGCCACCACCATTCGGATCGTCGCCGACGATGCCGCCGCCGAAGCCGTACTGCCCGAACTCGAACTGATCCGCGACGAACTGGTCTCGTGCCTAATCGGCGATCGCGTCCGGATGTGGTCCGACTTCCGGATCAAGCCCGATGGCTTCGGGCACCTTGCGATCGCCGCCAACGACGCCGAGCCGGGCGATCTGACGCGCCAGCTTCAGCGGCTCCAGGAACTCGGCAACTATCGCAATCGAGCGCTGCTTGGCCTGCCGGTGGCGCGCGGGGCGTGGCCGCGGCTCGACAAGGCCGAGGAGCGATTGGCGGCGCTGGCTGGCCGTGTCGCCGACAGCGCGGCGGACGACGACGAGCTGATGCGCGAGCTTTCGGCGCTCTCACTCGAACTCATGGCGGTTTCGACCGCGATCGGCTTTCGGATGGACGCGACCGAGGCCTACGCGCGGCTGGTCGAGGAACGGTTGGAACAGCTCGATTGCCGCCCGATCCCCGGCTACGCTTCGCTGATCGACTTCACCCAGCGCCGTTTCCTGCCCGCCGCCAACACCTGCCGCGCGACCACCAGGCGCGCGCGAGCTGTCGGTGCGCGCGGCCGAGCTGTCGTCGCTGCTGCGCGCGCGGATCGAGGCGCGAATCGAAGGTCAGAACGCGCAGTTGCTCCACTCCATGGAACGCAGCGCCAAGACGCAACTCAGGCTCCAGCAGCTGGTCGAAGGCTTCTCGGTCATTGCGCTAAGCTATTACCTGCTGTCGCTTGCCAAGCTCGTGCTTGAGGGCGCTGAGAAGCATTGGCATGGCTTCGACGCCAAGCTGCTAATCGCGCTGCTGGTGGTGCCGACTCTGCTGGCGATCTGGCTGGCCCTGCGCGCTCTCAAGCATCGCGTCCTGGGAGAGGGAGTGGGTTAGCCCGCCATCTTCTCCACCAGCCCGTGCTTCTTCATGCAATGGCGCAGCTGGTCGTAGGTCAGCCCCAGTGCCTTGGCGGTGGAACGCTGGTTGTAGCGGTGCTTGGTCAGGTGGTGCTCGATGATCGAGCGTTCGTGGGCGTCGACAGCGGCGCGCAGGTCGCTGATCGAATCGTGATCGTGGCGGGCCAAAGCAGGAGCATGACTGGTGCCGGCCGACACCGCCTTCAAAGGCGCGGCCGCCGCAACTTCGGGTACGAACGGCTTCCACGGGCTTTCGAACGGATCGAACTGAACGTGGCCGATCGGACGGTCCCAATCGTCCCAGCGATAGACCGCGCGTTCGATAACGTTGCGCAGTTCGCGCACGTTGCCTGGCCAGGCATAGTCCTCGAGCGCGCGCATCACCGGCTCGGCGAAGCCAGGCCACTCCTCCCAGCGCAGCTCGGTCGCCATCCGCCGGCCGAAGTATTCGGCGAGCACGAAGACGTCGCCCTCGCGGACTCGCAGCGGCGGAAGCGTGATGACCTCGAAGCAGAGGCGATCGAGCAGGTCGGGGCGAAAGCGGCCTTCGGCGGCCATCCGCGGCAGGTCCTCGTTGGTCGCCGCGACGATCCTCACGTCGACCTGGATCGGCCGTGACGAACCGATCCGGTTGACTTCGCCGTATTCGACCGCGCGCAGCAGGCGTTCCTGCGCGCCCATAGACAGCGTGGCGAGCTCGTCGAGGAACAGCGTCCCCTTGTCAGCCTCTTCGAAGCGTCCCGCCCGCGCCCGGGTGGCGCCGGTGAACGCGCCCGCCTCGTGCCCGAACAACTCGGCCTCGATCAACGTCTCGGGCAGGGCCGCACAGTTCATCGTCACCAGCGGCTCACCCCATCGCAGCGACAGGCGGTGGAGGCGTTCGGCGATCAATTCCTTGCCGGTGCCGCGCTCACCGATCACGAGCACCGGGCGACGCATCGGCGCGGCCCGGCTGGCGCGTTCGACCGCGTCGAGAAACGCGCCCGACTGGCCGATGAACTGAACCTCCCGATCCATACCCATGCTTTAGCGAATTTTCCCAACCTTGCGCAATCCACACCATATCGATTCTTGCGGAGCGTGGCGAAAATGGCGCAATCGCGCGCTGCCAACGACTTGGCACGCCGCTTGCTAAGCCATGAACAACAGCGACTGCTGCCAACCGAGAAGCAAGGATCAAACCGATGTTCGACCGCCAGTTCCTCCAGTCCAAGCTTGGCCAGGCCTCGGTGATCAGCTTCGCCGCGATGCTGGCGCTGAACGTCTTCGCGCTGAGCAGCCAGCTTCACGCGGTGCCGACGGCTTATGCTTCCGCGCCGACGATGGTTGAGCTCGCGTGACCGGTCCGGATCCCTTCGACCTGGGGCCGGAGCGTTCGCCGAACGAGCGCCTGCGGCAACCCGAGGCCGAGCCCCGCAAGTTCTCGCGCTTCGAGGAAGAAGTGCAGCGCTTGCGCAGTGACACCCCCAACCGCCCGATCCGATCCAACGCCTCCGGAGTTTCCTTCATGGGTATCTTCAGCCGTACCCGCGACATTATCGCGGCCAATTTCAACGACCTGCTCGACAAGGCCGACGATCCTGCCAAGATGATCCGGATGATCATCCTCGAAATGGAGGAAACGCTCGTCGAAGTCCGCGCCAGCGCGGCGCGGACGATCGCCGACCAGAAGGAAATGCACCGCCACACGATCAAGCTCGATCAGCTTCAGGCCGACTGGGGCGAAAAGGCCCAGCTCGCGCTGTCGAAGGATCGCGAAGACCTCGCCCGCGCGGCACTTGTCGAAAAGAAGAAGGCCGGCGACATGGCCGACCAGCTCAAGGTTGAGATCGGCGTTCTCGACGACGCCCTGCGCGCCTACGAGCAGGACATCGAGAAGCTCCAGAACCGCCTGCGCGAAGCCCGCAGCCGCCAGACCGCGATCGCCGCGCGCCTCGAAAGCGCCGAGAACCGGGTCAAGCTACGCAGCCTGTTGGCCAGCGAGAGGGTCGATGAGGCGATGAGCCGGTTCGACCAGCTCGAACGCCGGGTCGACTACGCCGAGGGTCGCGCCGATGCGCTGAGCCTGGCCGATGGTAGCAACGGCCCCAAGAGCCTAGCCGACCAGATCAGCGAGCTCGCCGGGAGCGACAAGATCGACGAGGAACTCGAAGCGATGAAGGCCGCGCTCAAGAGCGACGACGCCGGAAAGGAAGCCTGACCATGGACGAAGCCGTCATCATCGTCCCGATCGTGGTGCTAGGCCTTCCGTGGCTGATCTTCCATTACATCACCAAGTGGAAGACCGCCGCAACGCTGACCAGCGACGACGAAACCATGCTCGAAGAGATGTACCAGATCGCACGCCGGCTCGACGAGCGCATGGACACCGTCGAGCGGCTGGTCGCGGCCGATAATCCCGAATTCCAGCCACGCCGCATCGCCAACGACCGCGAAATTGATGACGAGCCGCTGCGCGCCGCCGAGCGCCTTCTGGCCAAGGGGAGGAAAGCGAAGTGAACAGCCCGCGCACCCGTTTCTATCGCGACAAGCAGAACGGCAAAGTCATGGGCGTCTGCGCCGGCGTCGCCGACTACACCGGGGTCGATGTCATGTGGGTCCGGCTGGGTGCGATCGCACTCGTGCTGATGGGGGTCGGCCTGGTTATTCCCGCCTATTTCATCGCCGGGTTCTTCGCAGCCCAGAAGCCATCGTACCTCTATGTCGATAGCGGTGAGCAGAAGTTTTGGCAGCGTGTGCGCCAGTCGCCGGGCCGCACGGCCCGTGAAGTGCGCGCCAACTTCCGCGACATCGACCGCCGCCTGGCCGACATCGAGACGTTCTACGTCACCAGCAACCCGCGGCTTTCGGCAGAGATCGAGCGCTTGCGCTGATAACCTTCATTGGGGGAATTGATCATGGGCGAACTTGCAATACTGGTCCCTTTGGCGCCCTTCATCATGGTCGCCTTCATCGTCTGGACCAAGCACCAGAGCAAACTGGCGCAGGCGCGAATCGAATCGACCAGCGAGCTGAGCGCAGAAAAGGCGGCGCAGTACGTCGCGCATACCCAGCAGCTCGAAGATCGCGTCCGGGTGCTCGAACGCATCGTTACCGACAAGGGCTACGACGTGGCCACACAGATCGAGGCGCTGCGCGATGCACGCCGCACCGAAGCGCTGATCGACAGCCGCGAACCGGAGGCGCGTTCATGAGCCTGGCGGACATCATCACCCTCGCCCCTTGGGTAGTCGGTGGCGGACTGGCGCTGGGCGCCGGCGGCATTCTCGCCTCGGTCCACAACACCAGACTCAAGATCAAGCACGGCTATCCCCTCGAGGGTATGTGGGGCCAGTCGCTCAAGCCCGGCGTCGGCAACGAGGCGGTCGAACGGATCAAGCTGCTAAGCCAGGAAAACGCTGCGCTGCGCGCCGAACTGGGGAGCATGAAAGACCGGCTCGGCAACGTCGAGCGGATCGTCACCGACGGCGGCTATCACCTGACCAGCCAGATCGAGGCGCTCCGCGAGCCGAAACACGATAAGAAGGGCGAACTGCAATGAATTTCTGGACCGCCGTGGTTGTAATCGTCGCTATCGTGGCTTTCGCCAATTTGCGGGTCGCAAAGTACCGCTCGCTCGGCGGCGGCGGCGACGCGTCTCAAGCACGCGCCATCGGCCGCGAGGCGGAGTTGGAACGCGAAGTGCTGGACCTCAAAAAGCGCCTCGCGGTGCTCGAACGGATCGCAACCGACGATCGCCAGTCCGATGCGATCGCCAAAGAAATCGAATCGCTGCGCGACCGCTGAGCGGTTGCCAGCGCGGATATAGGAGCATGGACATGGCTTACGACCAGGTTCTCATCGCGGCCGCGGCGCTGCTCGGGCTGGTGGTCATCGCCGCCTCGACATTGAAAGGCTGGCAGGGCTGGCTCGAGCTCAAGCGATGCGAACTCGATCGGGTCCAGCCCGCCGAGCCGCGCCCAGGCACTGGTGCCGCCCGCATCGAACTCGCCGATTTGCGAGAGCGCGTCCGCAAGCTCGAAGCCATCGCCGCCGGAGTCGATCTGTGAGCCAGGTCCGCAGCGGAGCCGCACAGGCCGGGATCGGCCTTGGCAGCGCGCTGGCGGTGGCAATTTCGTGGAGCCTCCACAAGTCGATCGTTTGGGCGATCGTCCAAGGGTTCTTCGGCTGGTTTTACGTGCTCTACTTCGCGCTGACCCGCCCAGGCGGGTTTGCTGGCTGAATGCTCTGCTGACCCCCTCATCAACTTCGCCTAGCGAGGAGGAGAGGAGCAAGTTCCGTCATTTCGTCTTACCTTGCGGGAGATGATAGCGCAGCTTGTTCCGTCAGGAAGCGGCGAAGCTTGGCGAGGGGCCGCGGAAACGCGATACCCGCCCTTGCCCCCACCACATCCGCCCCCTACCTGCCCCCGGATGCGCCCGCTCTCCGACATCCGCGACGAGTACGAATTTGTCGATGGTGACGACCGCTATCGCCTACTGATCGAGCTGGGGCGCGAACTTGAAGCGATGCCGCAGGCGCTCAAGACCGATGCCACGCTGGTGCGCGGCTGTTCGGCCAGCGTGTGGGTCTATCCGGTGCCGCAAGCGGACGGCACGCTCCACTTTCTCGCCGACAGCAACGCCGCAATCACCAAGGGGATCGTCGCGCTGGTCTTGGCCGCCGTGCAGGACAAGCCCGCGGCGGAGGTGGCGGAAATGGACATCGCCGAGGCACTCGCGCCGTTCGATCTCAAGAATCAGCTCAGTTCCAACCGCACCCAGGGCGTGCCCAACATGATCGCGCTGATCCGCCAGGCCGCGGCGCGCTATGCCGCCGCCTAGCGGACCGCCAGTCAAGGGTTTCGGGCGGCACCTGTGGTTGGGCGCGGGCCTGGCGGCGTTCGGAACGGGCACGATCGGCATCGCGCTGCCGCTGCTGCCGACGGTGCCGTTCTACCTGCTCGCCGCGTTTTGCTTTACGCGAAGCCGTCCCGAATGGGCCGAGCGGCTCTACGACCATCGCCGCTATGGTCCGCCCTTGCGCGAATGGCGTGACCGGCGGGCGATCGGGCGCAAGGCCAAGATCGCGTCCCTGGTAGCGATGGGCGTCGGGGTGGTCGCGACCGGAGTCGCGCTCGGCTGGCCGTGGGTGCTGATCCCGCTGGCGGTGATGGCGGCAACCGGCTCGTGGATCTGGACGCGGGCGGAGTGATATCCTGTCTCCCCTCATGAGTGAGAGGGGAACTTTACTCTACCGCTTCCCTCAACACCGCCAGCCCGCTCTCGCGCTGCGCCTTCAGCTCTCGCTTCAAACGCACCGGGTCGCGCGCGAAGACGAAGCCAAAGCTGACTCCGCCCTCCTTGCCGATCGTCGCGTGGTGGAGCTTGTGCGCCTGGACCAACCGCCGGGCATAACCGCCGCGCGGAACCCAGCGGAACCAGCGCTGGTGGACTAGTCCGTCGTGGACCAGCGTGTAGATGATCCCGTAGCCCATCACGCCGAGCCCGATCCACGTCCCCGGCGGCCAGGCGCTCGCGCCCAGCACCAGCGGCGAGCCGAGCGCGAAGAAGCTTATGCTGATCGCCGCGCCCACCAGGGCGAAGCGGTCGTTCCGCTCGAGAAAGCCATCGTGCGGCTCGTGGTGATCGCGGTGCCAACCCCAGCCAAAGCCATGCATCACGTACTTGTGGCTCCACCACGCCACGCCCTCCATCGCGAGGATGCTAGCGAGCACGATGGCAATGGCAGCGAATGGCGACACGTCGCGTCTCTAACGCAGGCCACCGCTGGCTGCGACACTTTCTTACGATTTCGGGGATCGAATGCAGCAGCCGTTCATTTGGAGAGGCATAAACCTGAACGTGAGCCCGAAAACAGGCGGGCCATTTGCAAAGGAATATCTCATGCGTAGCCGCACCAAACTCTTCGTATCCGCGCTCGTCGCGGGCTCGGCGCTTGCCGCCGCGATCCCCGCGCAGGCGCAGAACTATCCGCAGCATAGCTACCCGCAGTCGCAAGACGGTCGTTACGATACCAACCGCGACGGTCGCATCGACCAGCGTGATGGGTACGACACGAACCACGACGGGCGATTTGACGACCGCGATGGCCGTTACGACAACCGTGACAACCGCTACGATCGCAACGATCAGTATCGCGGCAACGCCAACGCGATCTGGACCCAGATCGAGCAGCTCCAGCGCCGGGTTTCGCGGAACGACAACCGCGACAGGATTTCGGAGCGTGAAGCCGCGGGCCTGCGTCAGCAAGTCTATCAGCTGCGCATGCAGTTCCGCGATTTCAACCGCAACGGCCTGACCCAGCGCGAGGCCCGCACCTTGCAGGATCGCATCAACCAGGTCCGCTCGCGCTTGAGTTATGAGCGCAACGATCGCGACGGTCGCCGCTGGTAACCGCCAGCCGGGCAAATGGAGGCGCTTCGCGGCAACGCGGGGCGCCTTCTTGCTTGGCGGGTTGCTTTCACGCCCCCCGCATCTAAAGGCAGCCTCGAACTTCCCCGCTGGTGGCGAGCGAAGTCGAGACATGCCGGACGGACGCGCGGCCGATGCGCGACGTCCCTCGACTGCGCTTGGATGAGCGGACCAGGGTAGGAACCGCAATGGCTAGCAGACCCCGCACTCTCTACGAAAAGATCTGGGACGCGCACGTTGTCGAAACGCGCGAGGACGGGACCGCGCTGGTGTTCATCGATCGCCACCTCGTCCATGAGGTGACCAGCCCGCAGGCGTTCGAATCGCTCCGCACCAGCGGGCGAAAGGTGCGCCGCCCTGACCTGACGCTGGCGGTGCCCGACCACAATCTGCCGACGACCGCGAGACTCGATGCCGCGGGGCAGCGCATCCCCATCGCCGATGCCGAAAGTTCGGCTCAGCTCGCCGCGTTGGAAGGCAATGCCCCGGCGTTTGGCATCCGGTATATCGACGCCTCTGCCGCCGAGCAGGGTATCGTCCACGTGGTCGGCCCCGAGCAGGGCTTTTCGCTGCCCGGCGCGACGATCGTCTGCGGCGACAGCCACACTGCCGCGCACGGCGGGGTCGGCGCGCTGGCGTTCGGGATCGGTACCAGCGAGGTCGAGCACGTGCTGGCGACGCAAACCCTGCTGCTGCGCAAGTCGAAGACCATGGAAGTACGGGTCGATGGCCAGCTCGGCCCGGGCGTCACCCCCAAGGACCTGATTCTCCACATCGTTGGCACGGTCGGCACTGCGGGCGGCACCGGCCATGTCATCGAATATCGCGGCGCGGTGTTCGAGGCGATGAGCGTCGAGGGCCGCCTGACCGTGTGCAACATGAGCATCGAGGCGGGAGCGCGAGCCGGTCTGATCGCCGCCGACGACACCACTTTCGCTTATCTCAAGGGCCGTCCCTATTCTCCCAAGGGCGCCGAATGGGACGCCGCCGTGGCGTGGTGGCGCAGCCTCGCCACCGATCCAGGCGCGGCTTTTGACAAGACGGTCCGGATCGACGCGGCGGATGTCGGGCCAACCGTCACCTGGGGCACCAGCCCGGAGGACACCGCGCCGATCGGCGGGACCGTCCCCGCCCCCGAGAGCTTCGCCGACCCTTCCAAGCAGGAAGCCGCGCGCAAGAGCTTGGAATACATGGGCCTGACCCCCGGCCAGAAGCTCGCGGAAGTCGAGGTCCAGAACGTGTTCATCGGCAGCTGCACCAACAGCCGGATCGAAGACCTGCGCGCTGCCGCGGAAGTGCTGCGCGGACGGCACAAGGCGCCAGGCGTCAAGTGGGCGATCGTCGTGCCCGGTTCCGGCCTGGTCAAGCACCAGGCCGAGGCCGAGGGGCTGGACAAAGTGTTCATCGACGCCGGCCTCGAATGGCGCGAGCCGGGCTGCTCGGCGTGCCTCGGCATGAACCCCGACAAGGTGCCGCCGGGCGAACGCTGCGCTTCGACGAGCAATCGCAACTTCGTCGGCAGGCAAGGGCCGGGCGCGCGGACGCACCTGGTCTCCCCCGCAATGGCGGCAGCGGCGGCGGTGACCGGGCGGCTGACCGACGTGCGCGAGCTTGTCTAGCCGAAGCGCAAGATGGCAGTTCAGGCAGAGTTGAAATCGAGGTCGAGCACGGGCGCGATCTCGATGATGCCGCCGACATCGAGATGGGGCGAGCTGCTCGCCATATCTACAACGTGCTCCACGGTCTGGGCCTCGACGATCATGAATCCGGCCAGCGGAGCAGGCGTTTCGTTGGCATCCGCACCGTCGCAACCAAGCCAGACCGATTTGCCGAGCGGCGTGAGCGGTCCGGTCACGGATCGCGCGATTCCTTCCAGCCAGACTTGCCCTTTCGCCATGAGCGCGTCGGCCTGCGCCGGGGATAGGGGGCCGGGAGGCTGGTGGAACGCGAACAGGAAGCTTGACATATCGCGCACTCCTTTAGGGCCGACGCTAGATCGCGGAAGCGGGCAATTCCAGCAGCGGACCGACGACCGTAGCCAAGACCAACGCCGGTGACGCAAAAATGCTCGTTCGCGCCGGTCGTGTCTCCGGAAACCCGGCTGCTCGTGCTCGGAAGCCTGCCCGGCGAGGCATCGCTGAACGCCCAGCGATACTACGCGCATCCGCGGAATCAGTTTTGGCGACTCGCAGGATGCGTGATCGGGCGGCAAATCGCGCGGCTCGACTATGAGGCAAGGCTGGCAGCGCTACTCGACGCGAAGTTCGGCATGTGGGACACAGTCGCCTCGGCACGGAGAGAAGGAAGCCTCGATGCCGCCTTGCGCGAAGTGGAAGGCAACGCCCTGGGCGACCTTGTCGCCACCCTACCTTCCCTGCGCGCGATCGGTTTCAACGGCGCGGCCGCTGCAAGGATCGGCCGCAAGGCGCTGGGCGAAACTCGGCTCGCGCTGATCGATCTGCCTTCCTCCAGTCCTGCCCACGCGGCCATGAACTTTGCGCAAAAGGCGGAACGGTGGAAATTGTTGCGCGAATATCTCGGCTGACCTTGCGGCATCGGCGCGGCGATGCCAGATTCGCTCAGGCTATGACCAAGAAGACCGAAAGTTCGAAATGGGCGGGGCCGGCCGCAATGGCCGGGGCCGCGATCGGCTCCGCCGCGCTCGCGGCCGCGCTGCTTTATACCTCGCGCCGCAAGGAGCGAGCCGAGGCTGCGGCCAAGAAGAAGAGCGCCGCTCCGCCGCAAGAAACGGACTAGTTGCGCGGGGTTCGCGCCCCGCTATAGCGAGCCGATGCAACCCGTCAGCCAAATCGAAGGCCGCGCGATCCCGCTCGGCCGCAAGAACGTCGATACCGACGTCATCATTCCCGCACGGTGGCTCAAGACGATCACCCGAGAGGGCCTCGGTAAGGGCGCGTTCGAGACGATCCGCGCCGAGCCCGGCAACGTCTTCGACGACCCCCGCTTCGCCGGTGCTCCAGTCCTGATCGCGGGCGACAACTTCGGCTGCGGATCGAGCCGCGAGCACGCCGCCTGGGCGCTCGCCGACCTCGGCATCGCCTGCGTGATCGCGCCGAGCTTTTCCGACATCTTCAGCGGCAACGCGTTCAAGAACGGCATCCTGACCGTCGTTTTGCCGCAGGATCAGGTCGACCGGCTGCTCGATGTCGCCCAGACGGATCCGATCCACGTCGATCTCGAACACCAGACCGTCACCACACCCTTTCAAGACCGTTTCGAGTTCGCGATCGACCCCTTCCGCAAGCACTGCCTGCTCGAGGGACTCGACGAAGTCGGCCTCACCCTAAAACGCGACGCGGCCATATCGGACTACGAATCCCGCCATGAGCGTGACACGCCGTGGCTCGCCCATCCGATCGGAGTTGCCGCATGAAAGCCTTACGTTCGCACGCCACCGGCGGCCCCGAAACGCTGACCCTGGACGAGATCGACGCGCCTGTCCCGGGCAAGGGCCAAGTGCTGATCGCGGTCAAGGCCTGCGCGATCAACTTTCCAGACACCCTGATGATCCGGGACCTTTATCAGTTCAAGCCCGAGCGGCCCTATGCCCCGGGTGGCGAGATCGCCGGAGTGGTCGAGGCGATCGGCGAGGGCGTGACGCGCTGGAAGGTCGGCGACAAGGTGCTGTGCGGCACCGGCAATGGTGGCTTGGCGGAAAAGGTGGTGGTCGATCAGGGCCGTCCGTTCGCGATCCCCGAGGGCGTCTCGTTCGAGACTGCCAGCGCGATCCTGATGACCTATGGCACCAACATCCACGGCCTCAAGGACCGCGGCCACATCAAGGCGGGCGACACCCTGCTGGTGCTGGGCGCGGCGGGCGGAGTCGGCATTGCGGCAGTCGAACTCGGCAAGGCCTGGGGCGCGCGCGTGATCGCCGCTGTATCGAGCGAGGAGAAGGCCGCGATCGCGCGCGAGGCGGGAGCCGACGACGTAGTGATCTATCCCACCGGCGCGCTCGACAAGGCGCAGCAGCGCGCGCTGACCGACGCGTTCAAGGCCGCCTGCGGGCCCGATGGCGCCAACCTGATCTACGATATCGTCGGCGGCGATTATTCCGAACCGGCGTTGCGTGCGATCGCGTGGGAGGGCCGCTTCCTGGTGGTCGGGTTCCCCGCGGGGATCGCCAAGATGCCGCTCAATCTGACCCTGCTCAAGTCGTGCGACATTTGCGGAGTGTTCTGGGGCGCGTTCACCGCGCGCGAGCCGGAAAAGAATGCCGCGCACATCGCCGAACTGTTCGCGTTGCTCAAGGCCGGCAAGATCAACCCGCGCGTTTCCCAGACTTTCCCGCTCGAACGCGGCGGCGAGGCGATCAAGTTGCTCGAAGATCGCAAGGCCCTGGGCAAGGTCGTGGTGACGATGGGCGCTTGATCCGAAAGCCTGCCCCGCCCTATCGCGGGGTGAACCAATCCGAGGGAATCGTCCGTCATGACCAGTTTCTCCGACAAGGAGCGCGCCGAAGAGGCCAAGTTTGCCCGCGACGAGGAGATGGAGTTCCGCGTCGCTGCGCGGCGCAACCGCCTGCTTGGCGCCTGGGCGGCCGAGAAGATGGGGCTGACCTCAGCCGAGGCGGACGCCTATGGCAAGGAAGTGATCCAGGCCGATTTCGAGGAAGCCGGCGACGAGGACGTGATCCGCAAGCTGCTCGGCGACCTCACAGCGGCGGGGATCGAAATCGACGAGATTGAAATCCGCAGTGCGCTCGAAGCCAAGGCGATCGAGGCCCGCCGTTCGTTGATGGGCGGAGTCTAGCTTCGATGGGAATGCCAGCCGCCGAGATCGAGACGCTGATCCGCGCCGCCCTGCCCGGCGCGCAGGTGACGATGAGAGACTTGGCCGGCGACAACGATCACTGGGCGGCCCACGTCGTCTGGGCGGGGTTTGCGGGAAAGTCTCGCGTCGCGCAGCACAAGGCGGTCTATGCCGCGCTCGATGGGCGGATGGGCGGCGCGCTTCACGCCTTGCAACTCACCACCGCCGTGCCCAGCTAGGGCGCGAAAGGAACACCGCCATGTCTGATCCGCAGAGCCGCATCGCAGAAATCGTCACCGGCAACGACGTCGTGCTGTTCATGAAGGGAACGCCGCTGTTTCCCCAGTGCGGCTTCTCGAGCAAGGCGGTTGCGATCCTCGAGCACCTGGGCGTCGGTTTCGAGAGCGTCGATGTGCTCCAGGACATGGAAATCCGCTCGGGCATCAAGCAGTACTCCGACTGGCCGACGATCCCTCAGCTATACGTAAAGGGCGAATTCGTCGGCGGATCGGACATCATGATGGAGATGTTCGAGGCGGGCGAACTGCACCAGCTGATGCAGGACAAGCAGGTTGCTGCGGCTGGTTAAACGGATAGACTGAAATCGCCGAAGTTCGCCTCTCCCCTTGCGGGAGAGGATACGAAGACTTGGTGCAGCCCACCTAGTCAAAGTTGGCGAGGGGGCGCGGCACAGCGCCAAGCCTCGCCCCCTCACCAAGCTGCGCTGGCTCCTGAAGGAGCAAAGCTTCGCTATCCTCTCCCGCAGGGGGAGAGGCGGGCTGTCATTTTATTCCCAAAAACCGGCCCGCCACCGCATCGAGCCGCGCCAGAAGCGCTGGGTCGCGCGCTTCGGGAGACGTGATCACCGCACGGTCGAGCCCGGTGTCGATGGGTGAAGCGGTCCGCTCGGACGGGAGCAGCGCCACGAATCGCTCGACCGTCGCCCGCGCCAGATCCCCGTTGGCGTGCATCTGCGCGATCACCTCGCTTGCTTCGACCGAGGCGTTGGCCTTGCGCCAGCAGTCGTAGTCGGTGACCATCCCGATCAGCGCGTAGGGCAGCTCGGCCTCGCGAGCGAGCCGGGCTTCGGGCAGCGCGGTCATCCCGATCAGGTCGGCGCCCCACTTGCGGAACAACAGGCTTTCCGCGCGGGTCGAGAACTGCGGCCCTTCCATCGCCAGATAGGTCGCGCCGCGGGTGACCTCGCCGCCCGCCCCTTCGACCGCGTCAGCAGCCAGCGCGGAGAGCCGGGGGCACACCGGATCGGCCAGGCTGACGTGCGCGACCAGGCCCGTGCCGAAGAAGCTGCCCGGGCGGTTGCGCGTGCGGTCAATGAACTGGTCGGCGACCACGAACCGTCCCGGCGCCAGCGCCTCGCGCAGCGATCCGACCGACGAGATCGCCAGCACATCGGTGCAGCCCGCGCGTTTCAGCGCGTCGATGTTGGCGCGGGCGTTGACTTCAGAAGGGGGCACGCGGTGGCCGCGCCCGTGGCGGGGCAGAAACCGCACGCGGACATCGCCGATCCGCCCGAACAGGATTTCGTCCGAAGGCGCCCCCCACGGTGTGTCCACCGCGATCCACTGCGCATCTTCCAGCGCTTCAAGTGCGTAGAGCCCCGATCCGCCGATGATCCCGATCGTCCAGCCGTTCGCGGCCATCGCGTCTATCCTTTTGTCAGGTCCGGCCGCAGCCAGACAACGCGCCGGTCAGGACGTCAGCCAGCAGGCTCGCCCAACGGACTTGGCCCGCCGCCTCCGCGATCAGATCCTGCCGGATCTCGATCTCGGCATAGGCCCGCTCCGCCGCATAGCAATGATGGGGAACAGTGAAATCGATCCCGTCCATCGCGTAAGGTTCATTGTCTCCGACCGGCGCATCGAGCCGCGCGCGCAGTCCCGCCAAGACGGCGCCCGAAAAGCGCGTGTCACCACGGTCGTGGAGCACACCGGCGTGCCAGGGCCGCGCTCGACCGCTCATCGCCGGAGTGAAGCTGTGCAGCGCGACCAATATCGGCGGACGGGTCTGCCCGGCTAGGGCGGCGGCGATGGCGGCGTGATAGGGCGTGTGGATCGCCGCGACGCGCGCTGCGCGCGCGGCACCGGCCAGTCCCGCATTGCCGGCGATCACGCTATCGTCGCTGATCGCGGGTATCGCATCGGCGCGCGCGGGATCGCGGTTGCAGTCGATCACCAGGCGCGAATAGCGCTGGCGGACCAGCGGCGCGCCGAGCTTCTCCGCCAGCGCCTCGGCCACTCCGGCGATGCCGATGTCCCAGGCGATGTGTCGCCTCCGGTCGGCCTCGCCGAGCCCGAGGTCGCCCAGCGTGCGGGGGATCGCGTTACCCGCGTGGTCCGCGACCAGCACGAACGGGCAACCGGGCGCACCCGCCCGGACGATCGCCGGGCCTGGCTCGTCGGCGTCGAGCAGATCCTCAGCCAAGGGCCTCGATCCGCCGCGCCAGCCGCCGCCAGGCGTTGTTGTGGAGCACGATCGAGGCGATCAGCAGCAGCGACATCCACACTCCGCCATAGACGAAATACGCGAGCGGGCCGGCCGTGAGCAGCATCGACAGCCCCAGCGCGATCGCCCTGCTGTTCGGCCCGAGCCACCGTTGCAAACGCAGCAGCGGCGGCATCTCGCTGCGAATCATCGCGCGCAGCCGCTCCAGCCGAGGCGGATCGCCTGCCGCCGCAGTGATCGTGGCGTCGATCGCCAGCGCGCTGGGCGTGGTCCCCATGGCGACGCGCAGATAGAGCGAGACCAGCCACGCGAACGGCCCGCGACCTTCGGGAAGGGCGTTGTTGAGCCAGGGCTTGCCGTAGACCCAATAGAGATAGAACCGCCGCTGCGCTTCGACATGGGTCGATTGCACGGCATGCGCGATCCCGGCGGGGATGGCGATGGCCCAGGCCCACGGCCCCAGCGTCGCGGACAGCAGCACGCCGAGCAGCAGATACAGGACGAAGTGGCTCGAATAGTCGCACAGCCCGTCGATCATCTCGCCATACGGACTGGTCCGGCCGGTCATCCGCGCCAGATCGCCATCGGCGCCGTCGATCACGTGCCACGCCATGTGGAGCGCCATGCCCAGCAGCGCGCTGAACGGCCACGCCTCGCCTCCCCACAGTGGCGCGGTGTACGCGATCCCGGCGCAGACCACGGTCAGGCCGCCTGCGACCGAGACCTGGTTGGGGGTCAGCGGCGTGCGGGCGAGCAGCTTGGCGAGTTGCCAGGCAAGCGGGTGATAGAGCCAGTGGTTGAGCGTATCTTCCAGTTCGCGCGGACGCATCGGGCGGACCGGGTCGAGGCCGCGAGGGCGGGCGGCTCCGGCCTCAGGCAACGCCGTGTTCCATCCGGTTGAGCGTGTGCCGGGCAAAGCCACCCAAGGCAAGAAAGCTGACCAGTCCCCCCACCGCCACCGCCCAGGCAATTCCGGCCGCGCCATAAGGGAACCAGCAGCACCATCGCTCCCGCCATCGCCACCACCGCGAAGGCGCGGGCGAACAGCGCATAGCGAGCGAGTCCGGTCGAATGGAGCACAGGCTCGAAGGCCACGCTCGCCAGATCGAAGCTTGCCGCCAGCGCCAGCGGAATGAGGATGCTGGCCCCGCGCGAGAACTCGTCGCCGCCTAGCAGCGCGAGCAGCTTGTCCCCCGCCAGCACCGCGATCGCGACCACCACCACCCCGGCCGCCGCCGCGATCGCGCTAGTCTGGAAGGCCAGCTTGCGAAACTCGCCGGGATCGGCCGCGACGCGCGCCCGCGCGATCTCGGCGTAGACCGAGCGGGTCAACAGGCTGGAGAGCTTGCTCAGCGCCTGGCTCAATTGTGCGGCCAGCCGGTAAAGACCCGCAGCGCGCGTGCCCACGAACGCGCCGACCGCCAGCAACGGCCCGTTGCGCATCACCGCCTCCAGCGTCGAGGCGGCATAGGTCACCAGAGTGAAGTGCTTGATATCGGGATGGTCGCGGAGAACCTGGCGCCATTCGGCGATGTGGGAAAGCTTTACCGCTTCCGGGCACAGCCGCCGGGCCATGATCCAGTACAGCGCCGCCTCGATCAGGTCGACCAGGGCCCAGGCGGCCAGGAACTTGATCACCGTCGGCCCCGTCGCCCAGATCGCCGCCGCCGCCACCAACCGACCGATCGGCACCACCGCCTCGACATAGACCGCCATGTCGAACCGATCGAGCGCGCGGACGATTCCGGTTGGCGCGGAAACCAGCGACCACAGCATCGCACAGCAGAAATAGAATGCCGGATCGATGAAGTTCGGGTTGATGTGGATCAGACCGTCGCTGTGATAGATCAGCACCCAGGCGAGAAAGCACCCAAAGGTCGCGCTCATGGCGTCGAGCAGACCGCCGAACATCCCCAGCCGCCCGAATGCGCGCCATTCGCCGGCGTGGACGTGCGGCGCGCCATAGCGGACGATGATCCGCCAGGTCTGGAACCCGGCGATGGCGATCAGCGCCTGCGCGGTGCCGAAGATCAGCGCAAAGTGGCCGAACCCCTTCAGACCCAGGCTGCGGGTGAGGATCGCGAGATACGCGATTCCGAACACCGCGCCGAACCCCTTGCCGCCGAGCAGCCAAGCGGTGTTGGCGAAGATCCGCCCGATCGGGGACTTCGGCAGGGTGGGAACGCGACCTCGAACCATCCGCCGCCATGTGGCGGAGGGCGGCGCGGGGCGCAAGCGTCCACGCTCGGTCCCTACCCACGCTACCCGCCGGTACTGGATGGATGGTTGATGCTCCCGCCCACTCCGCTAAACGCCCCCCATGATCGAACACGCCATTCTGCTCAGCGCCGGCCAGGGCAGCCGAATGCTCCCGCTCACCGCCGAGCGGCCCAAGTGCCTGATCGAGTTCTCGGGCCGATCGCTGCTCGCCTGGCAGATCGAGATGCTCGCGCGCGGAGGGGTCAAGCGGATCGACGTTGTCACCGGTTTCATGACCGACATGGTCGATGCCGAGTTGGCGGCGCTCCAAGATCCCCGGGTGGAAATTACCAGCAGGTTCAACCCGTTCTACAAGGTGGCCGACAATCTCGGCAGTTGCTGGATCGCCCGCGACGCGATGGACGGCGATTTCCTAATCCTCAACGGCGATACGTTGGTCAGCGAGGAAATCGTGGCCAAGGTCCAGGTCGGTTCGGACTGGCCGATCGCGGTAACGGTGGACGTCAAGCCCGCCTACGACAGCGATGACATGAAAGTCACCCGCGACCCCGCCACCGGCCGCCTGGAGCGCATCGGCAAGACCCTGACCGCGGCCCAAAGCGACGCCGAATCCATCGGCTTCCTTGCCTTCCGCGGCGAAGGCGCGGCGCTGTTTCGCGAAGCGGTGCGCGCCGCGATGCGCACCCCCGAGGGGGTCCAGCACTGGTACCTCAAGGTCATCGACGGTCTCGCCCCCACCGGCAAGGTCGGCACGGTCTCGATCGAGGGGATGGGCTGGGGCGAAGTCGATTTTCTGAACGACATCGAGGCTGCGACGAAGCTGACGGATGCCTGGTCGTTTCCGACCCGAGCGTGATCGGCGAACCTTGATGGAAGCTGCGTTGCGGGCGGACCCGACCCGCGACCGTGCGTTGCCGCTCGGCACCTTTAGGCTGCCAGCCCGGCCATCTCGATCAGTTCCTGGGCGGCTCGTTCGGACGCGCTGACCGATTGGTCGCCATAACCGTCGCGCACCAACGCTTCTTGCTGGGCCAGAAACTCGCCATGACGGGCAATGGCGCGATCGAGCGCGGGGACGACATCCTCGACCCGGGTCACCGTTTCGCCGCAGCGCCACATGTCGGGCAACTTGCTGTCCCCCGCACCGCCATCGCCCTTGATGTCGATGAACACGCATGGCCGGGGAATGACCAGAAACTCGTAGAGCTGGCTGCTGAATTCACCAAGATAGATGTCGCCGGCCAGCGTGTAGGTCATATCGATCGAACGCTCGGACCCCGGGTCGAACAGGGCGTGGGTTCCGTCCGATTGGTCGCGGAACGCGGCGCGTTCGGCTGCGCTCGCCCCCTCGAACAGCCTGACGTGCGGAGCCGTGATCAGATTGAAGCGGCCGCTCGCCCGAATTTGCCCAACGATCTGTGGCCCGGCCCATTGCCACGACCCCCGTTGAGCGTCGAAGTGCGGATTGTAGAGCACCGTCGGTTTGGGTCCGGGAAGAAGCGGGCGGCGCTTGAGCCGACCGGCACGGCGCAAACCGTCGAGCTTGACGTGGCCGACCACGGCAACCGCGTCGGCCGGTAGCAGTCCGTGTTCCAGCGTCGAGCGGCGGTCCGCTTCGCCAGCCAGCAAAACCCGATCGAACTTGGCGAAGCGCGGGTCCATTCCCTTCGCCCGGCGAGCGCCGCCCACCCCATGCGGAATGTGTGCGAGCGGCGGGCACCGGCCCGGAATCTGCTTCAGCAGCGTCGACGTGCGTTCCACGGTCACGATGACGCTGGCCGAACGCATGGCGCGCGCCCACCAAACCAGCCGCAGCGCCTTGAGCGGAGAACTGCGCGTTCGCCGCAGCGCCGCAAGCCCGCGCTCGAGCGCACGCGGCAGGGTCATGACGACGATCTCGACAGGACCCGATCCGAGCGCCGCTAGCATCTCCGCCAGCGCGGCCTGGTCCTCGGAATCGATCACGAAACACTCCACGCGAGTGTTGGGCATGCGCGAAAGCGCTGCAGCAACGGGCGCCGCGTGCCAGAATTGGTGCTGACCCCCGATGAGCGAGAACGCGAACCGCGCGCCTTGCGCAGCCACGCGGCCAGCGGAAGCCTGCTTTTCGACTGCGGAATCGCGCGGCAAATCGCCCGCGAGGTCGGCGTATTGCATTCGGCGTCCCCAGGACCAGACACGGCCACAGTGCGCCGGTCGGACGAGGTTTTCCAGCCATTTCCCCAACGGGGCCCGCAAGGGAGGACTGGTTCGGCAAACGCCTCCGGGGGCCGCCGAGCCGCCCGTTCCTTGCACCCCGTTTTCCTACATCGCCAAAAGGTGCTAGGTGCCGCGCCTGATGGTCACGTCTTTGTTTCCCGCCTCCCGCACCGTGCAAAATGGCGCCTCCGCATCCAGGGGGAAAATTTCCCTCAGGACAGTGGTCCAAGTGGTCCGCGCTTTGGGTATCGACCGGCCATGAGCAGTATTCGCCCCTGGCGCGACATCGCCCGCCGCCAATCCCGCCAGATCATGGTTGGGCGCGTACCCGTCGGCGGGGATGCGCCGATCACGGTGCAGACGATGACCAACACGCTGACCAGCGACGCGGTCGCCACCATCGACCAGATCCGGCGCTGCGAGGATGCCGGGGCGGACCTGATCCGGGTTTCGTGCCCCGATGTCGAAAGCACCGCGGCGCTGCGCGGCATCGTCAAGGCCGCGCGGGTGCCGCTGATCGCCGACATCCATTTCCACTACAAGCGCGCGCTCGAGGCAGCCGATGCGGGCGCGGCGTGTCTGCGGATCAATCCGGGCAACATCGGCAGCGGCGAACGCGTCGCCGAAGTCGTTCGCGCGGCCAAGGCCAACGGCTGCGCAATCCGTATCGGGGTCAACGCCGGAA
The DNA here is from genome assembly GCF_009707465.1 of Novosphingobium sp. Gsoil 351. Lineage (NCBI taxonomy): Bacteria > Pseudomonadati > Pseudomonadota > Alphaproteobacteria > Sphingomonadales > Sphingomonadaceae > Novosphingobium > Novosphingobium sp. Gsoil 351. Next base: position 2,787,910 of record NZ_CP046120.1, on the reverse strand, counting down.
GCCTGGAGAAGGACCTGCTCGAAAAGTACGGCGAGCCCTGCCCCGAGGCGCTGGTCGAATCGGCGCTCGATCACATCAAGCTGCTCCAGGACCACGATTTCCACGAATACAAGGTGGCGGTGAAGGCCAGCGACGTGTTCCTCGCGGTCGCCGCCTACATGCAATTGGCCGAGGCGGTCGATTGCCCGCTGCATCTGGGAATCACCGAGGCCGGCGGGCTGATCGGCGGCACGGTCAAGTCGAGCATCGGGATGGGCAACCTGTTGTGGGCTGGGATCGGCGACACCATCCGCGTTTCGCTATCGGCCGAGCCCGAGGAGGAAGTCAGGGTCGGGTTCGAGATCCTCAAGTCGCTCGGCCTACGGACGCGGGGCGTGCGCGTGGTTTCGTGCCCAAGCTGCGCGCGGCAGGGCTTCGACGTGATCCGCACCGTCCAGGCGCTCGAAAGCCGGCTCGGCCACATCAAGACCCCGCTCTCGCTCTCGGTGCTGGGCTGCGTGGTCAACGGCCCGGGCGAGGCGCGCGAAACCGACATCGGGATCACCGGCGGGGGCAACGGCAAGCACATGGTCTACCTCTCGGGGGTGACCGACCACCACGTCCAGAGCGCCGATATGCTCGATCACATCGTCGCGCTGGTCGAGGCCAAGGCGGCCGAGATCGAAGCCGGGATGAGCGACGCGGGGCACGCCGAAGCGGCGGAGTAGACGAAGCAGTAACCCATCCTGCGTTAGCCTGTGCGGCGATGCAGAAGCTGATACCTCTCGCGGCCTTCGGCGGATTCATCTGGATCGTGTTTTCGCCGCACGAACAGGCGCCGGTCAGGCCGCAGGGCCCGGAAGCGGTCAAGACCATGAGGCTGGGGGAACAGCCGTCCGGATCAGCCTCGGCAGCGAGCGGGTTCGACGATGCGATGGTTCTCCAGCGCGACGGCAGCGGCCAGTTCCATGTCGATGCCCAGGTGGAGGGCCAGGACACGCAGTTTCTGGTCGATACCGGCGCCGACATCGTCGCGCTGACCGTCGATGAAGCGGGACGGCTCGGTCATCCGGTCGATCCGGCGGAGTTCGTGCCGCTGATGCAGACCGCCTCGGGCACCGGCAACGGCGCGATCGTCCGCCTCGACCGGCTGGAAGTCGCGGGAACCGAGTTCCACGACGTCGACGCGGTCGTGCTCGAGGGCCTGTCGGTCAATCTGCTCGGCCAGACGGTGCTGGCAAAGCTGGGCCAGGTCAGCCTGGAAGGCGATCGGATGACGATCCGCCGCTGATTTGCAGTTGAGGGCTTGGCTGGGCTAGGTGGCCGCATGACCATCGCCACCCGCGCAGCCACCGTCGCCGACATGCCGCTGATCGCCGCGCTGATTCGCGGGCTGGCCGAATACGAGGGGCTAAGCCACGCGGTGAGGATGGACGAAGCGGTGCTCGAACGCCACTTGTTCGGCCCTCGACCGATGGCCGAAGTGCTGATCGGCGAACTGAACGACCAGCCGAGCGGCTTCGCGCTGTTCTTCCACAACTTCTCGACCTTCGAGGGTCATCCCGGAGTGTGGTTGGAGGATCTGTTCGTGGTGCCTTCCGCGCGCCGCTCCGGACTTGGGCGCAAGCTGCTGGGCGAGGTCGCGCGGATCGCGGTTGAACGGGGTTGTGCGCGGATGGAATGGTCGGTGCTCGACTGGAACATGATGGCGATCAACTTCTACCGCTCGCTCGGCGCCCGCCCGCTCACCGACTGGACGACCATGCGGCTCGACGCCGACAGCTTGGCGCAACTCGGCGCAAACGAGGCGGTTTCCAGCGCTTGAGAGTTGTGTCCACGTTCACCGCACGGTTAGGCTTGGCGTGATAGACGGGAACGAATGGACAAAGGACTGGACCGCAGGACCGCGCTCAAGCGCGCTGCCGCCGGCGCCATGGCGCTGGCCCTGCCTGCACGCGTGTTTGCCCAGCCGTATTCGATCCCCGAACAGAACCGTCGTATCCTCGACATCGCGAGGCGCGAAGTCGATCGGGCGGGTAACATCCTGTGGCGCCGCGACATCGCCGGGGTGGCCGACTTCGGCCTCCCCCTCGTCGATGCCGCGGCTGCACTTCGCCAACCTCGAAGCCGGGACCGTGCGCTCGTTCCTGGTGACGCATGGCAAGGGCTCTGACCCCGACCACGACGGTTTCCTGCACTGGTTCTCGAACGAGCCGGGCAGCCTCGCGACCAGCCGCGGGGCCTACATCAGTTACGAATGGTACGTCGGAAAATACGGCGTCTCGATCCGCCTCGGCGGCCTCGATCCGGACAACTCGAACGCGCTCAACCGCGCCATAGTGATGCATTCAGCGCCGTACGCCGCGCCGGAGATGCTCGAGAAATTCGGCAAGCTGGGGCGCAGCGACGGCTGCCTGGCGATGGCCCCGGGCGACGACTTCAATGCCGCTCTCACCCAGCTTTCCGGCGGCCGAGTGATCTTCGCCGACAAACTGGGGATCTACTAAGGGATCAACCGCACGAGCGCGACCGCGCCCGAGGCCGCCAGCAAGGCCGCCACCAGCCAGCGCCAGGCACGATCCGATACCCGCCCGAACGCCATGCCGCCCAGCCGGTTGCCGAGCCAGATCGGCCCGAACAGCGCCGCGGCCAACAGCGCATGGCGCGATCCGGCCATCCCCATCGCCAATCCCGCGACACTGCTCGCCAGCGAAGTCGCGAGGAACACCAGCAGCATCGATGCGCGCGCCCGCGCCGCCGGAATCGCCTGGCGCAGATAGAACGGAACCACCGGCGGGCCGGGCATACCGGCGAACCCGGTCAAGAGGCCCGCGGCGACGCCGGTCGCGGCCACTTCGGCGCGGTGTGGGCGGTGGCCATCGGGGCGCGGCGGGAGCAGCACCAGGACGAACGCCAGCACCGCAATCAGCGCGATCAGCACCCGCGCCCAAGCTGGATCGATCGCATGGAGCAGGGCGAGACCGAACGGGGTCGCCGCCATCGCCAGCACGCCGATCGCCAGCGCGCTCGGACGGTCGGCGGCGTCCCAAGTCGTGCGCAGTCCGCTCAAACCGATCAGCAAGCCAAGGAGGTTGGAAACGACCACCGCCTCGACCGGCAGCACCATCAGTCCAAGCAACGGCACCAGCAGGATCGCCATTCCGAATCCGGCGAGGCCGCGCACGAAGGCGGCGGTGAAGGCGGCGGCGATGGCGAGAGCGAGTGCGGCAGGGGTCAGACCAAGCATTCAGCCCCACCTCCGCTCGTGCCGAACGCAATCAAGACATCGCGCGCTCCGCCGCACTCTTGCGCGCGATCCCTCAACTTCGCTCCGAATGAGCGGGCGTCGTGGATGGCTATGCGCCCCGTTCCCGCAAGTCCGGCGCCAGCGCCTCGCCCTTGAGCCACGCCACCGCCTCGTCCAGCGGCATGAACCGCTGGCGTTCCTCGCCCAAGGTGCGGATCGCGACGGTGCGCTCTTCGGCTTCGCGCTTGCCGACGACCAGCAGGTGGGGAACCTTCTGGAGCGAATGCTCCCTCACCTTGTAGTTGATCTTCTCGTTGCGCAGGTCTGATTCGACACGGATACCTGCAGACCTCAAGCTCGCTTCAACGTCGCTCGCGTAGCCGTCTGCGTCCGAAACGATCGTCGCCACCACCGCCTGCACCGGCGCCAGCCACAGCGGCAACTTGCCCGCGTAGTGCTCTATCAGGATGCCGATGAAGCGTTCGTACGATCCGAAAATCGCGCGGTGGAGCATGACCGGGCGGTGCTTTTCACCGTCCTCGCCGATGTAGTGGGCGTCGAGCCGATCCGGTAGTACCCGGTCCGACTGGATCGTGCCGACCTGCCAAGTCCTTCCGATCGCGTCGGTCAGGTGCCATTCGAGCTTGGGGGCATAGAACGCGCCCTCCCCGGGCAGTTCCTCCCAGCCATAGGCCTCGGTCGCCAGCCCGGCGCGAACGACGGCATCGCGCAACTCGTCCTCGGCCTTGTCCCAATCGGCGTCCGTTCCGAATCGCTGATCGGGGCGCAGGGCCAGCTTGATCGAATAAGTGAAACCGAAGTCCCGATAGATGCGGTCCGCGAGCGCGCAGAAATCCTGCACTTCGCTCACGATCTGGTCCTCGCGGCAGAAGATGTGCGCGTCGTCCTGGGTGAACTGGCGCACGCGCATCAGCCCGTGGAGCGCGCCCTGCGGTTCGTTGCGGTGGCAGCAGCCGTTTTCATAGAACCTCAGCGGCAGGTCACGATAGCTTTTGATCCCCTGCTTGAAGATGAGGATGTGCGCCGGGCAGTTCATCGGCTTGAGCGCCATCCAGTCGCCCCTGCCACTGACCAGCGCGCCCTCATCCTCTACGTTCGGCACCTCGTCGGGGATAACGAACATGTTCTCGCGATATTTGCCCCAATGGCCCGATTGCTCCCACTGGCGCGCGTCCATGATCTGCGGGGTCTTGACCTCGCGATAGCCGGCATCGTCGATCGCGCGGCGCATATAGGCTTCGAGCTCGCGCCAGACCTTGTAGCCCTTGGGATGCCAGAACACGCTGCCGTGAGCCTCGGCCTGAAGGTGGAACAGGTCCATCTCCGCGCCCAGCTTGCGATGATCGCGCTTGGCCGCTTCCTCGAGCCGCATCAGGTGCGCGTCGAGCTGCTTCTTGTTGAGCCAGCCGGTACCGTAGACCCGGCTGAGCATCGCATTGGCCTGATCGCCGCGCCAGTACGCGCCCGAGACGCGCGTCAGCTTGAACGCGTTGGGATCGAGCTTGCCGGTCGAAGCCAGATGCGGACCGCGGCACATGTCGAGCCAGTCGGAGCCGGAACGATAGACCGTCAACTCCTCGCCCTCGGGCAGTTCGCTCGCCCACTCTGCCTTGAAGCTCTCGCCCTGCTCGCGCCAGCGTGCGATCAGGTCGGCGCGGCTCCACACCTCGCGCGTCAGCGGCTTGTCGGCGGCGATGATGCGGCGCATCTCGGCTTCGATGGCGGGCAGGTCCTCGTCGGTGAAGGGGCGCTCGGCCGGAGCGAAGTCGTAATAGAAACCGTCCTCGGTGCTTGGACCGAAGGTGATCTGAGTACCGGGAAACAGCGCCTGCACCGCTTCGGCCAGCACATGCGCAAAGTCGTGCCGCGCCAACTCGAGCGCATCGGCCTCGTCGCGCGCGGTGACCAGCGCGAGGCTACCATCGCCCTCGAACGGGCGATTGAGATCGCGCAGCTCGCCATCGACCCGCGCCGCCAGCGCGGCCTTGGCGAGGCCGGGGCCGATCGCCGCGGCGACATCGGCAGGCGATTGCCCGCGCGGCACCTCGCGCACCGAACCATCGGGCAGGGAAATCTTGAACATCTGAGACATGGTTCACTCGTCTGGTTTGGCGGCGCTTTGGCACAAGGCCTGCGCCGCCGGAAGCCTCGGCATCGCGGAATGCTTGACGTTTCGAGTGGAGATGCCGCCCGCCCGAAACCCCGGGCGGCGACGGCGGCGCCTAGCGCGCGACCGATCGCCCCCGGGTGGGGATAGTGGTGGCTGCAGTCAGGGTGCGGCGGCGGTCCATGGGCTGCGATATAGCCACGCGACGGTTAATTGTCGATGGAGGCGATCAGGCGAAGCGATTGCGACCTGCCTCCACACTCATCGTATGGCTCGGAGCAAGCTTGGTCGAACGCTGATGCACGGTGTCGATGAAGCGCCATTCGCATGTGCTGCGCGCCGGGGTCAGTTCGATCGCCATGTAGCCGCGTTGCGCGGTATCGCACCACTTGAGGCCGGGGTTGAGCGCGACGAGGTCGGACGCTAGCCGATCGGGGTTCATCCACGGCAGTGAGCCTTCAGCGCCGGGCGAAGTCACGCTCGTTCCAGCGAACTCTACCCCCGCCGCCGCCTTGCCCAATGCGAGGTCGTTGGCCCAGGCGTTATGGCTGTCGCCCGACAACACCACCAGATTGGCGTCGGCGGCGCGGGCGCTGGCGAGAAGCCGCTCGCGCGCGGCGGGATATCCGTCCCAGGCATCCATGTTGAACGGCAGACCGGCTTTGGTCGCGGCGATCCTGCCGAGGATCCGGCTGCGAAGCTCCTCGCGACTGTCGGGGCGCATCCCATCGGCAACATTTGTGGGCAGCAGCAGTTTGCCCATCACAATCTGCTGGGCAAGCACCTGCCATGGCTTTCCAGCGCGGCGGGATTCCCTGAGTCCATCCGCCAGCCAAGCTTCCTGCTTGGCCCCCATCAGCGTTCGCGCGGAATCGCGCCATTCGCCGTCGCGGAACTTTGCCAGCGCGGCGGCGATTTCGGCATCGCTGCCCCGCTCGATCGCCGAGAGATCGAATTGCTCGTCGCGCGCGGTTAGCCGGGTTTCGAGCCGGAATAGCGTCGCCAGCTCTCCGATTTCGTAGGCTGCCCAAGTCTCGTCGGAAACCGGTAGCCATTCGTGGTAGGCGCGCATCGCCGCCGCCTCGCGCAGCGGCCACGGGCCTTCGGTGGCGGGTTGGTGGTTCTCTGCCCCGTCCTTCCAGCTATCGTTGGCGGTCTCGTGGTCGTCCCACACCATGATCCAGGGCTGGAGCTGGAAAAGGCGCTGCAGGTCCGGATCGGCGCGGTAGTTGGCGTGACGCAGGCGATAGTCGGCGAGTGAGACAATCTCCTTCTCGGGTAAAAGGACGCGCCCCGGCACGATTTGATCGAGGCCGGGGTACTCCCCCTTCTGGTACTCGTAGTAGTAGTCGCCAAGATGCACCACGGCGTCGAAGGCGCCATCCTCGGCGGCATGGGCATAGGCGTTGAACCAGCCGAACCCCAGGTTCGAGCAACTGAACACCGCCATACGAAATCGATCGACTTTGCCCACAGGCAGCGTCCGGGTGCGGCCGACGGGCGAGATCGCGCCGCCGGGTTCCACGAAGCGGTAGTAGTACCAGCGCCCCGGTTGCAGGCCGGTGGCCACGACCTTGGCGCACCAATCGCGATCCGCGAGCGCGCGGACCTCACCTCCGGTCACCGGCTTGGCGAAATCGAGCGAATCGGCAACCTCGAAGCGCAGCACGGCATCGTCGCCGGTTCCGACGTAACGCGTCCACAACAGCACCCGGTCGGCGCCCGGCTCGCCGCTCGCGACGCCGTGGGTGAAATCGTCGACCCCCGCTGCCAGCGCCATGCCAGGGAGCGCGAGCAGCCCGATTCCCACGATCCCGGCGCGTACGAAGGCGCGGCGATCGAACGCGGGCGGAAGCAACGGAAGCGGAGTGGCCATGCGTGGACTTTCGGGCGGAAGCGGTTGCGGTTGCACGGGGTCATGCGCCATGACCGTTACCGATGGAAGAACCCGCGTTCCACACCATGTCGGACGGTCGCCGGATAGCCCACCGCTTCACCGCGGGGCGTGGGCCGACCCTGGTGTTCCTGCCCGGCTACAAGTCCGACATGAGCGGCGGCAAGGCGACCGCGCTGTACGCGTGGGCGAAGGAGCACCACCAAGGCTGCCTGCTGCTCGACTATTCGGGCTGCGGGGCCAGTTCGGGGGACTTCGCCGATGGTACGCTTTCGCGCTGGACCGAAGATGTCGTGGCGCTAGTCGAGGCGAAGCGTGCCGAAGGATATGGGGGTCCGGTGATCCTGGTCGGCTCGTCGCTGGGCGGGTGGCTAATGCTGCTGGTGGCGCTGCGGCTGGGCGAGCGCGTCGCCGGGCTCATCGGCATCGCCGCAGCGCCCGATTTCACCGAATGGGGCTACGACGGAGCCCAAAAAGCGGCGCTGGCGCGGGGCGAGACGGTGTTCGAGACCAATCCCTATGGTTCCGAGCCGACCCCGACACACCCCGGCTTCTGGGTGGACGGGCAGCGGCAGCGGGTGCTTGACGGCAGGATCATGATTGATTGCCCGGTGCGGCTGATCCACGGTCAGGCCGACGCGGACGTACCGTTCGAAGTTTCGCTCCGTCTGGCCGACACCCTCCATTCCGCCGACGTTCAGGTAACGCTGATCAAGGACGGCGACCACCGCCTGTCGCGCGAGGCCGATATCGCGCTGCTGCTGCGCACCGTCGCTGCGCTGGCGGATGAACTCTCATGATCGCAGAAAGTCCCGCCCAGTTGCCCCTGCCCTTCCCCTTATTCGCCCAAGCTGTGACCGAAGCGCCGGTTGCGGTGGCCGCCCCGGCCCGGTCGCCCGCCGCCCCCACCGTCGAGGACGATCGCCTGCAGTTGTGCATCGAGCGCGCGGGCCAGGACCCGGCGACCGCTCTCGCCGAGGCTTCCGCCTGGGTCGCGGCCGCCAAGGGCGCGAACCGCTCCAAGCCGCTCGAATGCCTCGGCCAGATCTACACCGTGCTGCTGCGCTGGGATGCCGCCGAGAGCGCATTCGCCGAGGCGGCAGGAGTAACCCCGAGCAGCGACGATGCGCGCCGCTCAGCGCTGTTCGCTCAGGCGGGGAACGCGGCACTTGCCGGGGGCCATGCCGACCGCGCGCTGAGCCACCTCGACGCCGCGCTCGGCGTTCCCGGGATCGGACCGCTCGCACGCGGCCAGGCCGAAATCGACCGCGCCCGCGCGCTGGTCGCGCTCGGCCGGCTCGACGATGCGGTCGCGGCGTTCGCCTCGGCCCAGCGCGACACCCCCGACGATCCCGACGCCTGGCTACTCGGCGCGACCCTCGCCCGGCGGCGTGGCGACTATGCCGCTGCCCAACGCCAGATCGAGGTCGCCGGCAAGCTCGCCGCGACCGATCCCGAAGTCGGGCTCGAGGCGGGGGTCATCGCCATGCTCGACGGCCGCGAGCCGGCGGCGCGCAAGGCTTGGCAATCGGTGGCGCTGGTCGCACCGGGGACGAAAGCGGCGGAGACTGCGAAAGGCTATCTCGCCCAGCTTGGCGATGCGCCTGCTCCGACCAATCCCCCGACATCTCCCAGGCCGGTGGAGGGACGATGACCCGCTTCTCGGTGCTCGATCTGGTTCCGGTGGTAGAAGGCGGCAGCATCGGCCAGGCGCTCGCCAGCGCCGTCACTCTGGCTCAGGCGGCCGAGCGGCTGGGCTATCATCGCTATTGGGTCGCCGAGCACCATGGCATGGCCGGCATCGCCAGCGCCGCCACCGCGGTGACCCTTGCCCACATCGGCCAGGCGACATCGACCATCCGGATCGGTTCGGGCGGTATCATGCTGCCCAACCATTCGCCGTTCGTTATTGCCGAGCAATTCGGCACGCTCGACGCGTTGTTTCCCGGCCGCATCGACCTGGGCCTGGGCCGCGCGCCCGGCGCCGACGGACGGATCGCGCAGATGCTGCGCAAGGACCTGATGCGCGCCGCCGAGGCGTTCCCGAGCGACGTGGTCGAGCTGCAGGCGCTGTTCGCGGGCGACTCGCGGCTGCCGCTGCAGGCGACGCCGGGTCAGGGTGCGGCGGTCGACATCTGGATCCTGGGATCGAGTTTGTTCGGGGCGCAGTTGGCGGCGATGCTGGGACTGCCATTCGCGTTCGCCTCGCACTTCGCCCCGGCCGCGCTTGACCAGGCGCTTGGCCTGTACCGGCGCGAATTCAGACCGTCACAGCGGCTCGAAAGGCCGTACGTCGCCGCCGCGATCAATGTGATTGCCGCTCCCACCGATGCCGAAGCAGTGCTGCTCGGCTCCTCGATGGACCAGTCGTTCGTCGCCCTGCGGACCGGCACCCCGGGCAAACTCAAGCCCCCGGTCGAAGGCTATCGCCAATCTCTGCCCCCTAGCGCGCTGGCGATGCTTGAAGGTTTCCGCGAAGCCAGCGCGGTCGGCTCGGCCGATACCGTCCGCACCCGGGTTGCCGCGTTCATCGAGCGCACCGCCGCCGACGAACTGATCTTCGCCGGATCGACCCACGATCCCGCCGCGCGGGTCCGCTCGCTGGAACTGGCGATGAGCGCGGTTGAGGGCCTCTAAAGCCGATTTACCCGGTTGCCGCCGCCGCTGGCGGAGACTACCATGCGAATTAATGCTTCAAGCGGCCGTAATAAAATAATAGAGCCGCGCCGCGCCATCCCAGGCGCCCGGAGACTTGCCTAGGCATGACCGACGCCCCGCTCACCGCCCCCGCTCGCGCCCGGCCAGCTCGCGCGCCATCCCGCGCAAGGTCAAGCAGATGGTCCCGGCGCTCGCCGCGCGCTTCGCAGAATCGCTGCTGCCCGGCGAGGCCGAGGGGATGGATTCCGAGCGGCTGACCGAGGCGGCCTCGTTCACATTGACCGCAATGGCGACCCGCGCGCCGGGAGAGCCGGGCATCGCGCTGGAAAGCATCGGCGGCAGCGCCGGCGAGCGGTTCCTGCGGCTGGCGGTCATCAACGATGACATGCCGTTCCTGGTCGATTCGGTCGCCGCCGCGGTCGCCGAACAGGGGCTGACGATCGAGCGTCTGGTCCACCCGGTGATCGCGGTGCGGCGCGACGGCAAGGGCCGCCTGGTCGAACTGGCCGGCGAACACGGCGACGGCGAGTGTCGCGAATCGGTGATCTACCTCGAGACCGAGCGCGGCGACGCCCGCCAGCGCCGCCTGCTCGCGGCTACGCTGGTGACGGTGCTGGGGGATGTCCACGCTGCGGTAGATGATTGGTCCCAGCTCCAGCAGGCCCTGATCGCGGACGCCGAGCGGATCGCCGACCCTGAGGGCGCGGCGCTGTTGCGCTGGCTCAACGACGGGATGTTGACCCAGCTCGGGCATGTCCTGCGCAAGCGCGACGGTAGTCAGTCGGGCCTGCTCGGCATCTGCCGCAAGAGCGCCCGCGGGCTGCTCGCCGCGCCTTCGTTCGAGCGCGCGTTCCGGTGGTTCGACGGCCAGCGCAAAGGCCAGGGACAGGCTCCGCTGATCATCAAGGCCAACCGCGTCTCCAATGTCCATCGCCGCGCGCCGCTGGATCTGTTCATCGTGCCGGTGATCGAGGACGGCAGCGTCGTCGCGCTGTCGGTCCACGCCGGGGTGTGGACCAGCGCCGCGCTGGCCGCGCCGCCCGACCGTATCCCGCGGATGCGCAGCCAGTTGGCCCAGTTGATGGACCGCTTCGGGTTCGATCCGGCGGGGCACGCGGGCAAGAGCCTGGTCCACGCGCTGACCGCGCTGCCGCACGACCTGCTGATCGGCTTCGCCGAACCCGATCTGGCGCGGATTGCGACCGCGATGATGAGCCTGGTCGATCGCCCGCGCCCCAAGCTGGCGCTGGTCAAGGCTCCCCTCGCCCGGCATCTGTTCGCCTTCGTGTGGCTGCCGCGCGACGTCCTCTCGACCACGTTGCGGCTCGAGATCCAGACCATGCTCGAGGCCGCGGCCAAGGCCGAGGTGCTCGACTGGAGCCTGCAGGTCGAAGGCAGCAGCCTGGCGCTGCTGCGCTTCGTGATCGACATCCGCGAGACCGGGCGGACCCCTGACGAGGCGGCGCTCGACGCCGAGCTCCAGGCAATGGTCCGAGGCTGGCCGCAGGCGGTCGAGGCCGAGTTGGCGCAAGGCGACGATCCCGCGCGTGCCGCCGCGCTGGCGACGCGCTTTGCCGAGGCATTTCCCTCGGCCTACCGCACATTCTACGGCGCGGGCGAAGCTGCCGCCGACATCCGCGTGTTGCGGGCGCTGGGCGGCAGCGAAGCCGCCACCCGCCGCGCCGCGCGGCTCTATCGCCTGCCCGGCACCAACACCGGTCTGCGCCTCAAGCTCTACCAGCGCGAGGGCACGCTGCCGCTGTCCGACGCGGTGCCGGTGCTCGAGAACTTCGGCTTCCGGGTGATGGAGGAAGTGCCCACCTTGCTCGACGCCGGGCGCATCGCGACGATCCACGACTTTCTTCTGTCCCTGCCTGCGGGGCAGGCCGAGGACGCTGTGCTGGCGCGCGCCGGAGCGATCGAGACTGCGATCGCCGAAGTGCTCAACGGTGAGGCCGAGGACGATCCGTTCAACCGCCTGATCGTCACCACCGCGCTCGACGCGAACCACGCCAACTGGCTGCGCGCGTGGTTCCGCTATCTTCGCCAGGGCGGAATGGGCTTCGGCATTGCGACCGTGGTGGACGCGCTGCGCAACGCCCCGCAGGCGACGCGCGCGCTGCTTGCGCTGTTCGCCGCACGTCACGATCCCGCGTTCGGCGGAGATCGCGCCCGCGCGGCGGCTGCTGCCGACCGCGCGTTCCGCGATTCGCTAGGCGAAGTCGCAGCGATCAACGACGACCGCTTGCTGCGGCTGTATCGCGCACTGATCGAGTCGATCCTGCGGACCAATGCGTTCGCCCCCTCGGGGCAGGAGGCGTTGGCGTTCAAGCTCGATCCCGCGCTCGTTCCCAACCTGCCCAAGCCGCTGCCGTGGCGCGAGATCTTCGTCTATTCGAGCCGCCTCGAAGGCATTCACCTGCGCGCGGGGCCGATCGCCCGCGGCGGCTTGCGCTGGTCCGACCGGCGCGACGATTTCCGCACCGAAATCCTCGGGCTGATGAAGGCGCAGCGGGTCAAGAACGCGGTCATCGTGCCGACCGGGGCGAAAGGCGGATTTTATCCCAAGCGCCTGCCCGATCCCGCCATCGACCGCGAAGGCTGGTTGGCCGAGGGCAAGGCCAGCTACCAGGTATTCATCCGCACGCTGCTGTCGATCACCGACAACATCGTCAACGGCAAGGTCGTTCATCCCGCACGGGTCGTGATCCATGATGGAGAGGACCCGTACTTCGTGGTCGCCGCGGACAAGGGCACCGCGACCTTTTCCGATGTCGCCAACGCAATCGCCGATGAAGCCGACTTCTGGCTCGACGACGCCTTCGCGAGCGGCGGTTCCAATGGCTACGACCACAAGGCCATGGGGATCACCGCCAGGGGCGCGTGGATTTCGGTCCAGCGCCATTTCCTCGAAATGGGCGTGGACGTTCAACGCGATCCGGTCACCGTCGCGGGCGTCGGCGACATGTCGGGGGACGTTTTCGGCAACGGCATGCTGTTGTCCAAATCGATCCGCCTCGTCGCCGCGTTCGACCACCGCCACATCTTCCTCGATCCCCATCCCGATGCGGCGAAGAGCTGGCAGGAACGCGCGAGAATGTTCGCGCTGCCCCGCTCTAGCTGGGCGGATTACAACACCAAACTGATCTCCAAGGGCGGCGGGGTTTTCGCGCGCAGCCTCAAGGAGATCCCGCTCTCGCCCCAAGTCCGCGAGCTGCTGGGGATCGAGAATCCGACGATCGACCCAGACGGGCTGATGCATGCGATCCTGTCGGCGCAAGTCGATCTGCTGTGGTTCGGCGGGATCGGCACTTATGTCCGCGCCTCTGGCGAGAGCAACGCCGCGGTCGGCGATCCGGCCAACGACGCGATTCGGCTGGCCGCCTCCGAACTGCACGCCAAGATCATCGGCGAAGGCGCCAACCTTGGGATCACGCAGTCCGGGCGGATCGAGTTCGCGCTCGCCGGTGGCCGGATCAATACCGACTTCATCGACAATTCGGCCGGGGTCGATTGCTCGGACAACGAGGTCAACATCAAGATCGCGTTGGCTTCTGCAAGGCGGGCGAAGCGGATCACGCTGCCCGCGCGCAACGCGCTGCTTGAAAGCATGACCGGCCAAGTCGCTGGAATCGTGCTCGAAGACAACCGGCTCCAGGCGCTGGCGCTGTCGATCGCGCAAACCGGCGGGGCGGCGGGGACGCCGGCGTTCGCTCGCCTGATCGAACAGCTCGAGGACCGCGGCCAGCTCGATCGGCGGACCGAGGGCCTGCCGGAGAGCGACGCCCTTGCCCGCCGCGCCGCGGACGGCGCGGGGCTGACCCGGCCCGAGCTGGCGGTGCTGCTGTCGAGCGCCAAGCTGGTGCTCCAGCAGGCGATCGAGCAAAGCGCGCTGCCCGACGATCCGGGTCTGGCCGACGAACTGCTGAGCGCCTTCCCCGCACCGATGCGGCGACGCTTCCGCAGCGACATCCTGGGTCATCGCCTGCGCCGCGAAATCATCGCCACGCGCATCGCAAATCGCATCGTCAACCGCATCGGGGTGATTCATCCGTTCGAGCTGATCGAAGAGGAAGGCACGACGCTTGCGCATATCGCGACGTGCTTCGTCGCCTCCGAACGGCTGTTCGCGATGGCCGACATCTGGGCAGCGCTCGAGCGCGCGGCGATGCCCGAGGCCGCGCGCCTGCTGCTTTTCCGCCGCTGCTCGACCGCGCTGCGCACCCAGATCGCCGATCTCGTGCGGGTCAGTTCGGCGCGCACCGCGGCGTCGAAGCTGATCGCCGAACTCGCACCGGGCGTCGCCAAGCTGTCGGCGCAGACCTCGCGCCTGCTCAACGCCGAAGGGCGCAGCCAGGCGGGTCGGATGCTCGAAGCGTTCGCCGCCGCGGGCGCGCCCCCGGCCGAGGCGGCGATGGTCGCCAAGCTCTACGACATGGACGGCGCTGTCGGCCTCGCCCGGCTGGCGCGCGACAGCAAGATCGATCCGCTGACCCTGACCGGCGCGTTCACCGATCTGGGCGCGCGGCTGGGGCTCGACTGGGCGCAGATGACCGCCGCCCGGATGAGTCCGTCGGATCCGTGGGAGCGGCTGCTGGTCGCAGGCCTGGCGCGCGATTTCCAGCAGGTCCGGCTCGACTTCCTGCGCCGTCGCGCCCGCGCCAAGGCGCCCGGCGAATGCGTAGCGAACTGGGCGGAGGAGGAAGCCGGTGCGGTCCGCGCGTTTCGGGCCGTGGTCGGGCGCGCCCAGTCCGCCGCTCCGGTCGCGCCCGCGATGCTCGCCCAGATCGCCAGCCAGGCGAGAAATCTGTTGGGGCGGTAGAATCACCAGCGGCTTGACCGCGCCCGCAGTTCTGGCCAATCGCGCAAACCATGGATCACGCGGATGTCGTCATCGTGGGGGCCGGGCATGGTGGCGCGCAGGCCGCGCTGGCCTTGCGCCAGCAGGGGTTTGCCGGATCGATTCTGATGATCGGGCGAGAGCCCGAGCCGCCGTACGAGCGCCCGCCGCTGTCCAAGGAATACCTTGCCCGCGAAAAGCCTTTCGAGCGGCTGTATATCCGTCCGCCGCAATTATGGGCGGAAAAGCAGGTGACGCTGCGGCTTTCGACGAGCGTCAACGAAGTCGATCCGGCAACCAAGACGCTGGCGCTGAGCGACGGAACCACGCTGACTTACGGATCGCTGATTTGGGCGGCCGGTGGGGATCCGCGGCGGCTGTCGTGTGCGGGAGCGCATCTGGCGGGGTTGCACGCGGTTCGCACCCGCGCCGATGTCGACAAGCTGATCGGCGAGATCGACGCCGGGGCGAAGCGTGTGGTGGTGATCGGCGGCGGCTATATCGGGCTGGAAGCAGCAGCGGTGCTGACCAAGCTGGGGCTGGGCGTAACCTTGCTGGAGGCGCTGCCGCGGGTGCTGGCGCGCGTCGCGGGCGAGGAATTGTCCGCATTCTACGAGGCGGAGCATCGCGCCCACGGTGTCGACTTGCGGACCGAGGTGACGGTCGAGTGCATCGAGGGCGACGAGGCGGTCAGCGGGGTCCGCCTCGCCGACGGCACCGTCCTGCCGTGCGAGATCGTGATCGTCGGGATTGGCATCGTCCCCGCGATCGGCCCGCTGATCGCGGCGGGGGCGGCCGGCGGCAACGGGGTCGATGTGGACGAGTTCTGCCGCACATCGTTGCCCGACGTGTTCGCGATCGGCGATTGCGCAGCGCATTCGAACGGTTTCGCCGATGGCGCGGTGATCCGCCTCGAATCGGTCCAGAACGCCAACGACATGGCGACCTGCGCCGCGCGCGCGATCATCGGCGAACCGCAGCCGTACGCCGCGACGCCGTGGTTCTGGTCGAACCAGTACGACTTGCGCCTGCAGACCGTGGGCCTGAGCACCGGCCACGACGCGACCGTCTTGCGCGGCGATCCGGCGGCGCGATCGTTTTCGGTGATCTATCTCAAGAGCGGGCGGGTGATCGCGCTCGACTGCGTCAATGCGGTCAAGGACTATGCCCAAGGGCGCAAGCTGGTCGAAGGGCGGAGCACGCCGGATGTCGCGCAGTTGGCCGACGTCGCGGTGCCGCTCAAGGAACTCGCATAAGCAGTTTCACGCGAAGACACGAAGATGTCGCGCGAAGCCGCGCAGCGGCGCGTTAACTAAACAACGGTGTCTGATCGACGGACGGCCCCTGCGCCATCTTCTCCCATCCTCGTGTCTTCGTGTGAAATATTTCGGGATTCGGAAAGACGCTGGAGCGCCCAGATCGCAGCATCGGCTACAACCGGGTCTGGATCGTCGAGCAATTGCTCCACTTGGCCGACCAGGTTCAGATCCCCCGAATTGCCTGCCGCGATCAGGCAGTTGCGGATGAAGCGATTCCGCCCGATGCGCTTGATCGGCGAGCCGGCGAACAGGCTGCGGAACCCGGCATCGTCCAGCGCCAGCAACTCCGCCAGTTTCGGCCCTGCCAGTTCTGCCCGCGGCAGGAACGCGAGGTTGGCCGCCGCGGCATCGGCGAACGAGTTCCATGGGCAGACCGCCAGGCAATCGTCGCAGCCATAGATGCGGTTGCCGATCGCGGCGCGGAATTCGTGCGGGATCGGGCCTTTGTGCTCGATCGTCAGGTAGCTGATGCAGCGCCGCGCATCGAGTTGGCCCGGGGCGGGAAATGCATCGGTCGGGCAGGCGACAAGGCAGCGGTTGCAGCTGCCACAGTGGGGCGAGTGGGGGGCGTCGGGCGGCAGATCGAGCGTCGTGTAGATGCTGCCGAGGAACAGCCACGAGCCGTGCGTGCGACTGACCAGGTTGGTGTGCTTGCCTTGCCAGCCCAGCCCCGCCGCCTCGCCCAACGGTTTCTCCATCACCGGGGCGGTATCGACGAACACCTTGACCGCGACGTCACCCAGACCGCGCCGCGCGGCCTCGGCGATCAGCCAGCGGGCCAGCGACTTGAGCGCCTTCTTGACCGTGTCGTGATAGTCTCCGCCCTGGGCATAGACCGAGATCCGCCCGCGATCGGGCGCGTTCGCCAGCGCCAGCGGATCGTGCGCCGGGGCATAGCTCATGCCCAGCGCGATGACGCTGCGCGCCTCGGGCCACAGCGCCTGCGGCTCTGCGCGCTGGTCCTTGCGCGCTTCCATCCATTCCATCGCGCCGTGGCGACCGTCGCCAAGCCATTGCTCAAGCCGCTCGGCGCGTTGCGGAACCGGCGCCGCGTCCGCAACCCCGAAGGCGACGAAGCCGAGCCGTTGCGCCTCGCCCGAAAGCGCCGATTTCAATTCGCCCAAAGTTTCGGGATTAACCAAACCTGCTGTCGCTCCCGTTCATGCCTGCTAGATAGGCGCCGGATGATGAAGAGCGAGCTAGGCCCGACCGCTGGGGGCGGCAACCACGCAACGAGTCCGCTCGCGATAGAGGCGCGCGGGCTGGTCAAGCGCTTCGACGGGTTCACCGCGGTCGACGGCGTCGATCTCGAGGTGCCCGCGGGCACGATCTTCGGGGTCCTCGGTCCCAACGGCGCGGGCAAGACCACCACCCTGCGCATGCTGCTGGGGATCATCGATCCCGACGAGGGCCTGCGCCGCACCCTGGGCCACGAACGCCCGCACGAGATCGCACATCGCATCGGCTACCTGCCCGAGGAGCGCGGCCTGTACCCGGCAATGAAGGCGTTCGAAGCGATCGCATTTCTCGGCCACCTACGCGGGGTCCCGCTGAGAGAGGGTCGCAAGCGGGCGCGGGCGATGCTCGAGGAATATGGGCTTGGCTATGCCGCCGACCGTCAGATTCGCCAGCTGTCGAAAGGCATGGCGCAGACCGTGCAACTGCTCGGCACGCTGATCCACGAACCCGACCTGGTGATCCTCGACGAACCGTTTTCGGGTCTCGACGCGATCAACCAGGGCAAGCTCGAAGCGATGATCCGCGGGCTGGCGGAGCGCGGCACCACGGTGATCTTCTCGACCCATGTCATCGCCCACGCCGAACGCCTGTGCGAGCGGATCGCGATCATCGCCGGGGGCAAGGTGCCATTTACCGGGCTGGTCGGCGAAGCGCGCGACCGCTTGCCCCAGCAGGTGAGGCTGGAACTGGCGCGCGACGATGGCGTGTGGCGCGATGCGCTCCCCAGCGACGCCCGGCGCGAAGGCGCGATCTGGCACTTCAGCCTGCCGCCGGGCGGGGTCGAGCCGCTGCTTCGCGCGCTGATCGAGGGCGAGGCGGGGATTCTCTCGCTGTCGATCGAGCGGCCCGGCCTGCACGACGCGTTCGTGGCCATCGCGGGCGAGGCCGCCGCCAAAGCGCTTGCGGAAGAAAAGGCCGACCTGAAATGACCCGCACCATCCGTTCCGCCTGGGTGATCGCGCGGCGCGATTTCGTGGCGGTGATCTTTTCCAAGACTTTCCTGTTCTTCCTGCTTGGCCCGCTGTTCCCGATCCTGGTCGGCGGGCTCGCCGGCGGCATCGGAGCGCAAGTCGCCAAGTCGGTGGAAAACCCCCAGATCGGGCTGGCCATGGGCGGTGCCGACAACCTTGCGATGGTCTATGCCCATGATCGCATGGCCGGTCGCATGGCGGGCGAGGTCCCCGAGTTCATCAAGCTCAAGGACGTACCGCCCGGCGACAAGTTCGACGCGGTGGCCGCGATGCGATCGGGCGGACCGCGGCTCGCGGCGGTGGTCACCGGCTCGATCGAGAATCCCCACTTGACCGGGACCGGCGAGCGCCTCGATCGCTACGATGGGATGATCGCGACGATGGCCGCCACCGCGCGCAATCCTGCGAACTTACGCTTTCCCGAGATCGCGACGACGACCATCGCTACAAGCGCCGCCAAGGTCCATAGCGGCCGCCTCGCCACGGCCCAGGCCGCCCAAACGGTGCTGTTCTTGCTGACGATGCTGCTGGCGGGGATGGTCCTGTCCAACCTGGTCGAGGAAAAGAGCAACAAGATCATCGAGGTGCTCGCCGCCGCAATCCCGATGGACGCGGTGTTCCTGGGCAAGCTGTTCGCGATGCTTGCGGTCAGTCTGGTAGGAATCGGCGTATGGTTCACGGTGGGCAGCGCGGTCATCGCGATTGGCGGACAGTCGTTGCCCACGTTGCCCGAACCCGCGGTCGGCTGGCCGCTGTTCTTGGGGCTGGGGTTCCTCTACTTCGCGACGGCCTATCTCCTGCTCGGCTCGCTGTTCCTCGGCATCGGCTCGATGGCGGCGACGGTGCGCGAGGTTCAGACGATGTCGATGCCGGTGACGATGATGCAACTGCTGGTGTTCTTCTTCGCCAGCTTCACCGTGGCGCAGCAGGGCAAGCCGATGGAGCTGCTCGCCACGATCGTTCCGTTCAGCTCGCCGTTCGCCATGCTCGCACGGGCCGCGCAGAGCCCGGCGCTGTGGCCGCACCTGCTGGCATTGGCCTGGCAGGCGCTGTGCGTCGCGGGAATCATCCGCCTGGGGGCCGGCATCTTCCGTCGCAGCGTGATGAAATCGGGACCGGCCAGGGGCAAGGCACAGCGTCTTTCGCTGTTCGGGCGGAAACGGACAGCGACTCTTGTTGACACCCGTGAAGGTTTGGCTGGATAAGTTGCAAAAGCATAACTGTCCTTCGGCGCCGCAGGACCGGGAGATTACCTGATGGCTACCCAACTCGCCCCCGAGGCGCCGTTTACGTATCAGACGTCGCCGACCGCGATGGACATGCTCGAGGACTGGCTTCGCAGGAATCCGCAAAGCACCCCGGTCCATACCCACCCATGGGATGTCAGCCGTTCGGACATCTACGTCGAGGATCGTTGGCAGCCGATCTTTGCCGAAATGCGTGCCAAGGCGCCGATCAACAAGGTCACCGGAACGCCATTCAAGGACTTCTGGAACGTCACCACGATCAAGACGATCCAGCACGTCGAAGCCCTGCCCGAACTGTTTTCATCCTCATGGGAACACGGCGGGATCACCATTGGCGACCGCAGCGACGAGATTGAGGAAGAATTCCAGCTTCCGATGTTCATCGCGATGGACCGGCCGCAGCATACCGGGCAGCGCCGCACGGTCGCGCCCGCGTTCACCCCCGCCGAGATGGAGCGGATGAGCGCGGAGATCCGCCAGCGCACGGGCGAAGTGCTCGATGGATTGCCGTGGGGCGAACAGTTCGACTGGGTCGATCGGGTGTCGATCGAGTTGACCACCGGAATGCTGGCGCTGCTGTTCGGCTTTCCGTGGGAGGACCGCCGCCTGCTGACCTTCTGGTCGGACTGGTCGGGCGACACCGAGATCGGGCTGGTCCCCGAATTGATCACCCACCGTCAGGGCATCCTCAACGAGATGGGTCACTATTTCACGCGGCTGTGGAACGAGCGCGCCAACGCCCCGCCGACGCCCGACCTGATTTCGATGATGATCCATTCAGACGCGATGAAGGACATGGGCTTCAACGAATTCGTCGGCAACCTGGTGCTGCTGATCGTGGGCGGCAACGACACCACGCGCAACACGATGTCGGGGATCGTCGAGGCGCTGGATCGGTTCCCCGGCCAGCGCGCGCTGTTCGAGGCCGATCCCTCGCTGATCCCCAACGCGGTGCAGGAGTGCATCCGCTATGTGACCCCGCTGGCGCACATGCGCCGCACGGCGACCGCCGATACCGACCTGTTCGGGCACGAGATCAAGGCGGGCGACAAGGTGGTGCTGTGGTACATCTCGGCAAACCGGGACGAGACGGTGTTCCCCAACCCCGACGAGCTCGACATCACTCGCGACAACGCCCGCCGCCACCTGGCGTTCGGCTATGGCATCCACCGTTGTGTCGGCGCGAGGCTGGCCGAATTGCAGCTCAAGATTCTGCTCGAGGAAATGCACAAGCGGCGGATGCGGGTTAAGGTTACCGGCAGGGTCGAGCGGGTACGCGCCAACTTCGTCCATGGCCATCGCAAGCTCGAGGTAACGCTCGAGAAGTTCTGATGGCTCGAGAAATTCTGACGGAGGATTCGATGCCGCAACCTCGTCGCAGTGTCCTCGCCTGGCTAGGCACCGCCAGCCTCCTCCCCTTGGCGTCGGCCTGCGGGGCCACGCCGGCCAAGGCCAAAAGCTATCCGGTGACGCACACCGATGCCGAGTGGCGTAAGCTCCTGACGCCAAGGCAGTATACAATACTGCGCAAGGAAGGCACCGAGCGGCCCGGCTCCTCACCGCTGCTGAAGGAGCACCGCAAAGGAACGTTCGTGTGCGCAGCGGACCGCAACCGGCTGTTCGACAGCGCCACCAAGTTCGAGAGCGGGACCGGCTGGCCAAGCTTCTGGAAACCGCTGCCCGGCGCGATCGGCACCACCTTGGACCGTTCGCTGCTGATGGAGCGCACCGAGGTGCATTGCGCCAAGTGCGGCGGGCATTTGGGCCACGTATTCAATGACGGTCCTCAGCCCACCGGCTTGCGTTATTGCATGAACGGCGACGCGATGCTGTTCGTGCCCGGCTGATCAGCGGCCGATCAGGTTGCTGGCATATGTCGGCGCGGCCAGCACCAGCAAGCTGAGCGGCATTGCCGGGGCCAGGGCCAACGCCACCCCGGTCAGCGCCAACGCACGACGGCCGCTCCGACGAGAGTTGCGCGCTGCGCGGGTCCACGCGCGCATCTGCCAGCCAATCGGCACCGCCGCCAGGGAGCAAGCCGCCGCAGCGGCCCGGGCATCGAGCGCGGTCATGATCGCGGCCAGTAACATCAACAGCGCATAATCGGTCCACCACCGCCGCAGCCAGTCCCGCGCGGGTCCGAGCAGGCGCAGCGCCGCGGCGAACCCGAGCAGGGGAAGACCCAGCGCCTGTATTGCGAAGATCGCTCCGCCCCGCCACAGAGGCGTGGCTCCGTTCAGGCCGGTCGCAGCAACGACGCTGCAACTGCTGTCGAGGCCTCCAAGCAGGAGCAGCGCGCCGCCGGTCGCGGCTCCCATGCCGCCGAGAGTGAAGGCGCGCGGGTGCGGTTCGAACAGCGCGACCACCGTCATGACCCCCGCCGCCCAGGCGAACGCGGCGAGGTGTGCAATCCCCAGCACGCCACACACCGGCGCCTGCCCGGCCGCCCATTTCACGGCGACGATGGCCCCCGTGACCGCCGTTAGCGCGTGGAGCGCATGAACGAGCCACCAGCGTTCGTTGCGATTGCGCAGCCACTTCAAAGCAGCGACCGCGACGAAGCCCAATCCCAGCACCGCACCGTCGAGGGAAAGGGCGAGCGCCGAGGCGAGCGCCGCGCCGATCGCCCAGCCGCCGAGCCGCGCTTCGCGCGCCATCAACCCGTTGAGTGCGAACAGGATGCAGACCGCATGGAGGCCGTGTGTATCGAGTGTCGCCGGATGCATCGCGACGAGCAAGGGCACCGCCACGGCGCTGGCCAGGCAGGAGAGACCGGCAATCTCCTCGTCGAACAAGCGATATGCGATCCGCCCGATCAGCAACATCGCGCAACCCAAGGTCAGGGCCGAGGCAACTGTCGGCAGACTCCATACGGGCGGCAGTGCGACGGCAGAAAGCCGACCCGCGAGCGTTGTCGCCGCAATCTGGAGCATCGCCACGCCGATCCAGATCAAGCAGACCCGTCCGACCAGCTCGGCGGGAAGCGCGGGGCGGCGGCGATCCCTGAGGATCATCTGGCGCAAACCGGCAGCGGTCCGACGCCAGCCTGGCGCAACGAATTTACGGCAAGTGCAGCGCGGAACCCGGCCATCCCCATTCCCCCGACCGCAGCAAGCCATAGCGATCCTGCCAGGTCATGAAGAAATATGCCTAACGAAGCGTTAACACCTCGGTTGCGGCGAACCGCGCAGTCACCCGGGCCAGGTCGTCGAACCGGAAGGTCTGCTCGAAGATCAGGCCGTACAGCGGCCTGCGGCGCCAGCGGACCCGCCCGGTGAGTTCGGGCAGACCGGTGAGCTCGCAAAGGCCCGGGCATTCGAACCGGATGCGCTGGCCGAGCGCAAGATGCTCGTCGCACGACATGCACGCGCCGTTCTGGGAAATGTCGACGAAGACCCCGTCATGGCAGCGCACGCCGGCAAAAGCCTTGACTGGCACCTTGAGCCGCAACCGCACCGGGCGCTTGCGCTTGCCGCCGCCACTTTCTGCGAGCAGCCGTTCGCGGGCGACCGGATCATGGAAGCGGAACCCCTTGAGATCGCCGTCTTCCCATACTTTGTCGATCGCGTGCCGTTCACCGTTCGCCAGTTCGATAGCAAATTCACCGTGTTCCGGCAGAGCGTGGAACGTTTTGATCTTGAGTCCGTCGCTCGAGATGTCACGAACCACGACGAGGAATTCGTCGTCTCCCGCAATCAACTTTGCGGCGCGGATCAACAGGGTGAAGCGCGGCGCGTTGCGCTGTTCCGGAGAGGAAGACCCCTCGTCCCACGCGTCACCCCCGGACGCGGGGCCGGTCGGCCGGTTCAGCGACGACAGCGAATACGTCATTGTGGGAAGGTCTCCGCGTCCTGCCAGTGGTGCCAAACGATTGCTGACATTCGATTGCGCGAGATAGTCCATGCTTCGTTAACAGCGCCGTGGGCGAGATCTCGGGAGAACCCCCTATCCGTGTTCTTAAGCATGCCTTACGCCCAGTGCGAAAATTGCCCCGAGCAGTCTTGCGTCACGTTGCTCGGCATCGCAGCTTCAGTGGGAACTGTTCGCGCTTCGACTTAAGATCGAGGGTACGATGACTACCGGTTGGACGCGGAATGACTACCCTTCGAACCCCACGAAGACTGCCGCCTCGTCGAGCGACTTGCGCTCCGAGACGACCGCGTTCGCGGGAAAGCTGTCGTCGGGCCAGCCCAGCGCGATGCTCTTCATGATGACTTGGTCGTCGGGAATGCCGGCGTGCTCGCGGACCACTGGCGATTGCATTATGCCCTGGCTGTTGATCACCGTGCCCAGCCCGCGCGACCACGCCGCGTTGACCAACGCGGTCGCCACCGCGCCGCAATCGAATGGGGTATCGTCGCTGCCGTCGAGCACCCGGTCGTAAGTGATAATCACGCACACCGGCGCATCGAACTGGCGGAACCCGCGCAGCACCCAGTCCTGCCGTCCGTCCTTGTCGTCGCGGGCGATGCCCATCGCCGAGAATAGCTGCTTGGCCACGCCGACCTGACGATCGCGATGCGCCCCCGCAAACGGCTGGCCCTTGCGGAATTCGCGCGAATCTGGATGGCCTGCGAGGATGCGTTCGGTGTTGCCGCGGCGGATGCGGTCGAGCGGCTCGCCGGTGATCACGTAGAAGTGCCACGGCTGCGTGTTCATCGAAGACGGCGCGCGCATGGCCAGACCGAGGATTTCCTCGATCAGTCTGCGCGGAACGGGTTCCTGCTTGTAGCCGCGGCAACTGCGGCGTCCTAGAACGACGTCGTCGAAAAGCATGTATTGCTCCGTATCTTGGTTGGGCGGTTAACCAGGCTGCAACCCGTCTGCGTACACGCCATCGATCAGCACGAACACAATCCGGCAATTCTTGCCCGAACGGTTGGCCCAGCCGTGGTTGGTGCCGCGTTGGATCACGATGTCGCCCGCGCGGACTACGGTTTCACCCTCGTCTACGATCAGCACCAGTTCACCCTCGATGACGATGCCGTAATCGACGGTCTGGGTGCGGTGCATGTGCGCATGGCGGCTGCCCTCGCCGGTGTGCGAAGATGCGTCGGCGGCGCCGATCTCAGCGAAATAGGCGCGCGCCTGCTCGGGGGTCATGTCCGCCAAACCGGGATCGTCGGGCGGAAAGTCGAGCACGCGGATGCGGGTGCCGCCTCGGGGCGGGGCCAGGACGATGCCGATTTCCGGCGGCTCGCCCGATGCGCGATCGATCGGCGCGGGTGTTGCCCGGGTGTTCCACACTTCATAAAACACCGGTCCGGCCTCGCCGCCGATCCGCTGAATCCGGGTCGGCGAGCCATCCTCCTGGATGATTGCCCTACCCGCCGCGTCGTGGCCGGTAACGATCCGGCGAAACGGGTTCTGCACGCCAAAGCTCCTGCAGGGACCGCGAGGGCCCATGATGCGTACTGTGGGACTCCAATCCCCACGAGCAAGGCTCAGGGTATTTCAAGTCCGCCGGGTCTACCGGTTAACATACTGCCAGACGATATAAATGGCGCTGTGATGAAAAGTTGCGATAGCATAGCGCGTTGCTGGGTAGCCCCTAGGTCGCGAGGACCTGCCTCGCCTCCTTGCATGAACGCGTTACAAGTCTTCGTCGCAATCAACTCGCCTTGCCGGGAGTTTGATCTCAACACGCGTGCCGCCGTTTGGCGGCGCGCTGATAAGCAGCTTTCCACCCGACTGTTCTGCAAAGCCCGCGGCCATAGACAATCCAAGGCCCGTGCCCTTGCCCGGCGGCTTCGTGGTAAAGAACGGCTCGGTAACCTTGTCGAGTATCTCCGCAGGGATTCCCGGTCCCTCGTCCGCCACGACGATCCGCAGTCCGTCGGCTGAGGTGGAGGGCTCGCTGGGGCGATCTATGACGATTGAAATGGTCCCGCCGCCCGGCATCGCGTCACGCGCGTTGATTATCAAATTGAGAAGCACGAGCGTAAGCTGCGACGGGTCTGCGAAAAACGCATGATCTTCGGCGGTCACGGTCCAATCGACGGGGAAGGTCGTATCCAACGCATGGTCGACGAGGCCCATTACCGATTTTCGGAGCGTCTCGGGATCGATGGAGGTCGGGCTCAGCGGTTGCTTTCGAGCAAATGCCAGCAGGCTTTTGACCAGAGCGATGCCTTGATCGACCGCCTCGCGCATCTGATCGAGGATAGCTTGTTGCGATTGGTCCAGGTTTGTCCGTCGGGCGAGAAGCTGGATACCGCCGAGCACTGCCGCGAGGAGATTGTTGAAGTCGTGTGCCACACCGCCGGTGAGTTGACCCAACGCGTCGAGTTTTTGTGCCTGCAGGAGCTGGTTTTCGAGCAAGCTCTGCGCCGTGACATCGGTAATCGAGCCCACCCAGGCGCGATCGTCAACGCGCACGGCCTGTTCCAGCAAGTAGAGCGGCGGGCCATCGGCGGTGGCCCAACGATAGCGCACGCTGGCCCGGTCGCCCTTGCCGCAGGGCTTCGCGTATTCCGATGCGACGGCCGGACGATCTTCGGCTAGGATCTGATCCTCCCAGCGGGCCTCATCATCGCGCAACCACGCCGCGGCGTCGCCGCTCAGCGCACTCCGGTCTCCGCCGACGACGCGCCGACGGAGCCCGTCTTTCTCCGAATACGTGGCTTCGAAGAGCACGACCGGCAGAGAATTCAAGATCGCCGCTTGCCGCAGACGCGTGGCTTGCAGTTCGCGCTCGATCTCGAGGCGCTGCTCTTCCGCGCGAAACTTGGCTTCCTGCAGGACGATTTCGGCGCGATTACGCTCTTCGATTTCTCGCCGCAGCTTATAGAGATCTACGAAGACCGCCGCTTTCGAGTGTAAGACCAGAGCATCGACAGGCTTGAACACGTAATCGACCGCGCCCATCGCATACCCGCGCATCAGGTGTTCGGTCTCCTTGTTGACTGCCGAGAGGAAAATGATCGGAATCCGTGCGGTCTGGTCACGCTCGCGGATAAAGCCGGCGGTCTCGTAGCCATCCATTTCGGGCATAAAAACATCGAGCAGAATTACCGCGAAGTCCTCGCGAAGCAGGGCGCGCAGGGCGTCGCGGCCTGAAGTGGCAGTGACGACTTCGGCCAGCGAATCTAGCACTTCGGTTAATGCCAGCAGGTTGCGCTCGTCATCGTCGACGATCAATATCTTGGCTTTGTGTACCTTGTCTGGCGCTGGAGGAGGACGCTCGGCTCTAAGCTTGAGCGAAGATCTGACGTTCATGTCGCGCGTGACTCGGCCACAGCCCCTTCAAGCGCATCTGAGCGCCCGCGACCGACCCAGACCCGCGTGAGCGCCAGCAAGAGGTCGATATCCACCGGCTTCGAAATGTAGTCGGAGGCACCCGCATCGAGGCATTTCTGGCGATCTCCCTTCATCGCCTTTGCAGTGACCGCAATCAGGGGAACATGCGCGATAGCCGGATCGGCGCGAATTCTGCGCATCGTTTCGTATCCGTCCATTTCGGGCATCATGATGTCGACGAGCGCGATAGCGATATCGGGCGAACTCTCGAGCAAGGCGATCCCTTCGGCGCCGCGTTCGGCATGAACCACGTTAGCCCCTTGTGCTTCGAGCACGCTGGCGAGCGAATAGATGTTGCGAATGTCGTCATCGACGATGAGTATCTTGGCGCCAGCCAGCTCAAGCGATGCTTCCGCACCGGTTGTGGGGCCAGATCGCTTCGTCGGCGTTCGAGGCTTGCGCCGGACCGGCCTGGCGTTTGTGCCAACCTTGCCGAACATCTTGACCAGATCGCTGCGCTCGGCCGGCTTTTCGATCACTTTTGCCGCACCCAAAGTAAGTGCGTGCGCGGCCTGATCCGCGCCGGAGATCACAAACACCGGAATATCGCGCGTCTCCGGGTCGTGCCGCAACAAATCGAGCAGAACGAACCCGTCGATATCGCTCAGGCCCAGGTCGAGCGTAATCGCGCTGGGGCGCATTTTGCGGACCATCGCCGTGGTCCCCGAGCCGGCCGAGGACACGACCCCCTTCAATCCCGCCTCGCGGGCAACCTCGAGCAGGATCGAGGCAAACGTCGGGTCGTCCTCCACAATCAGAACGAACGGCTCATCGCCGATACTGTCGCGGTCGTCGGCTTGCGCGGCCGTCCCCACACTTGGCAACAGCCCCTCCACCTCGAGTGGCTGCGGCAACGCCAGCGCGGGACTCGTTCCGGGCGACTGCAGCGGCAGGAACAGGGTGAAGGTCGACCCCTTGCCGGCCGACGAGCGCACCTGAATCTCGCCGCCGAGCAGACGCGCAATCTCGCGGCTGATCGAGAGGCCGAGTCCGGTTCCGCCGTACTTGCGACTCGTCGTGCCATCGGCCTGCTGAAAGGCTTCGAAGATGAGCCGCTGCTTGTCGTCGGGGATGCCAATTCCGGTATCCGTGACCTCGATCTCAATCGCGCAATCCGCATCGCTGAGCACCGGATGGGTCGGGGTCCACCCGCTTGACGCGGTTCGCACTGAAAGCGAGACCCGTCCGTGGGAGGTGAATTTGAAGGCGTTCGACAGGAGGTTGAGAACCACTTGCTGCAGGCGCTTTTCGTCGGTCCGGATGGAAGCTGGCAGGGTCGGTGCGAAATCGACTTCGAACGCCAGCCCCTTTTCCGAGGCGAGCTGGCGGAAGGTCCGTTCCATGTGCAGCTTCAGGCTGGCGAGCGGCATGTCGCCCAGGTCGATCGAGACGGTCCCCGATTCGATCTTGGACAGGTCTAGGATATCGTTGATCAGATTGAGCAGGTCGGTTCCCGCCGAATGGATGGTCCGCGCGAATTCCGTCTGCTTGGTGTTGAGATTGCCCTGCTGGTTGTCGGCGAGCAGTTTGGAGAGGATGAGCAGGGAGTTTAGCGGCGTGCGCAGCTCGTGGCTCATGTTGGCGAGGAACTCGGACTTGTATTTCGAAGTCAGGGCGAGCTGCTCGGCCTTCTCCTCGACCGCGCGGCGGGCCATATCGATCTCGAAGTTCTTGGCCTCCACCTGGCGCTTCTCGTTCTCGAGCAACTGGGCCTTTTCCTGGAGCTCCTCGTTGGTGTTGTGCAATTCTTCCTGCTTGGTGGTCAGTTCGGTCTGACGCGCCTGGAGCTCCTGCGTGAGCAGCTGCGATTCCTTAAGCAGTTCCTCGGTGCGCATCGTCGCGGCGATCGTGTTGAGGACGATGCCGACGGTCTCCATCAACTGGTTGAGGAAACTGTGGTGGGTCTCGTTGAACTCCTCGAACGAGGCGAGCTCGATCACCGCCTTGACCTCGTCCTCGAACAGCGCGGGCAGGATGTTGACGTTCGCGGGCGCCGCGCTGCCGAGGCCCGAACCGATCCGGATGTAGTCGCCCGGAACCCCGGTCAACCGCATTGCGCGCTTGTCCGCCGCGGCCTGACCGATCAGCCCTTCGCGTAGCTCGAAGCGTTCCTTGAGTTGGGCACGCTTGTCGGCGCCATAACTGGCCACGAGATCGAGCGTCGGTCCGCCGGCATTGTCGCTGCCGCTCTCGTTGGCGACGTAGAACACCCCGTACTGCGCGTTAACCAGCGGAGCGAGTTCGCTCATGATGAGGTGCGAGATCGTCGCCAGGTCGCGCTCGCCCTGGAGCATGCGCGAGAAACGCGCGAGGTTGGTCTTGAGCCAGTCCTGCTCGGCGTTCTTGAGCGTCTGATCCTTGAGATTGAGGATCATCTCGTTGATGTTGTCCTTGAGCGCGGCCATTTCGCCCGAGGCTTCCACCGCGATCGACCGGGTCAGGTCGCCCTTGGTCACCGCGGTCGCCACGTCGGCGATCGAGCGAACCTGGTTGGTCAGGTTGGTGGCCATGGCATTGACGTTGTCGGTCAGATCGCGCCACAGCCCCGCGGCACCAGGCACGCGGGCCTGACCACCCAGCCGCCCTTCGACGCCAACCTCGCGCGCCATATTGGTAACCTGGTCGCCGAAGGTCGAGAGCGTCTCGATCATCTCGTTGATCGTCTCGGCCAGTGCGGCGATCTCACCCTTGGCGTCGAATGTCAGCTTGCGTTTGAGGTTACCCTGGGCAACCGCAGTGACGACCCCGGCAATGCCGCGAACCTGGTTGGTCAGGTTGGTCGCCATCAGGTTGACGTTGTCGGTGAGATCCTTCCACGTCCCGCCGACCCCGGGCACTTGAGCCTGACCGCCCAACTTCCCCTCGGTGCCGACCTCGCGTGCGACCCGTGTCACCTCCGAGGCGAAACCATTGAGCTGATCGACCATGACGTTGATCGTGTTCTTGAGCTCGAGGATCTCACCCTTCACGTCCACCGTGATCTTCTTCGAGAGGTCGCCGCGCGCCACCGCGGTCGTGACGTCGGCGATGTTGCGGACCTGTCCGGTCAGATTTTCGGCCATCAGATTGACGTTGTCGGTCAGGTCGGCCCAGGTCCCGGCAACGCCGCGGACTTGCGCCTGTCCGCCAAGCTTGCCCTCGGTCCCGACCTCGCGCGCGACGCGCGTCACTTCCGAGGCGAACGAATTGAGCTGATCGACCATGGTGTTGATCGTGTTCTTGAGCTCGAGAATTTCGCCTTTCACGTCGACGGTGATCTTCTTGGACAGATCGCCCAACGCCACCGCGGTCGTCACTTCGGCGATGTTGCGCACCTGTCCGGTGAGATTCGCCGCCATCGCGTTGACGTTTTCGGTCAGGTCCTTCCAGGTACCGCCGACGCCTTCGACCTGAGCTTGGCCGCCCAAGCGCCCTTCGGTGCCGACTTCGCGGGCGACTCGAGTCACTTCCGAGGCGAACGAATTGAGCTGGTCGACCATCACGTTGATGGTGTTCTTGAGCTCCAGAATTTCGCCCTTCACATCGACGGTGATCTTCTTTGAAAGATCCCCGCGCGCCACGGCAGTGGTCACTTCGGCAATGTTGCGGACCTGGCCTGTCAGGTTGCCCGCCATCGCGTTGACGTTGTCGGTGAGATCCTTCCACGTACCCCCGACCCCGGGCACTTGCGCCTGCCCGCCGAGGCGCCCTTCGGTCCCGACCTCGCGGGCGACGCGGGTGACCTCGCTGGCGAAGGCGTTGAGCTGATCGACCATCGTGTTGATGGTATTCTTGAGTTCGAGGATTTCGCCGCGGACCTCCACGGTGATCTTCTTCGACAGATTGCCGCGCGCCACCGCGGTAGTGACTTCCGCGATGTTGCGAACCTGCCCCGTCAGATTGGCTGCCATCAGGTTGACGTTCTCGGTAAGGTCCGCCCAGGTTCCGGCCACGCCCGGCACTTGCGCCTGCCCGCCAAGCTTGCCCTCGGTCCCGACCTCGCGGGCGACGCGCGTGACCTCGGAGGCGAAGCCGTTGAGCTGGTCGACCATCACGTTGATCGTGTCCTTGAGCTCGAGAATCTCGCCCTTCACGTCCACCGTGATCTTTTTCGACAAGTCCCCGCGCGCGACCGCGGTGGTCACTTCCGCGATGTTGCGGACCTGCCCTGTCAGGTTGGCGGCCATGAGATTAACGTTTTCGGTGAGGTCGGCCCAAGTTCCGGCCACGCCGGGGACTTGCGCCTGTCCGCCCAGCTTGCCCTCGGTCCCGACCTCGCGCGCGACGCGAGTGACCTCGCTGGCGAAGCCGTTGAGCTGATCGACCATCACGTTGATCGTGTTCTTCAGCTCGAGAATCTCGCCCTTCACGTCGACCGTAATCTTCTTCGACAGGTCGCCCGAAGCGACCGCGGTCGTGACCTCGGCGATGTTGCGGACCTGGCCGGTGAGGTTGGCCGCCATCGAATTGACGTTTTCGGTCAGGTCGGCCCAGGTCCCGGCGACCCCCGGCACTTGCGCCTGGCCCCCGAGCTTGCCCTCGGTACCCACTTCGCGCGCCACCCGGGTGACTTCAGAGGCAAAGCCGTTGAGCTGATCGACCATGGTGTTGATCGTGATCTTGAGCTCGAGAATCTCGCCCTTCACATCGACGGTGATCTTCTTCGACAAGTCGCCCAGCGCAACCGCGGTTGTCACTTCGGCAATATTACGGACTTGGCCGGTGAGGTTTGCGGCCATCAAGTTGACGTTGTCTGTCAGATCCTTCCACGTTCCCGCCACGCCCCTGACCCGCGCCTGGCCGCCTAGCTTGCCTTCCGTTCCAACCTCTCGCGCGACGCGCGTCACCTCGGCGGCGAAACTGCCGAGCTGCTCGACCATGGTGTTGACCACTTTGCCGATGCGCAGGAATTCGCCTTTGAGGGGGCGACCGTCGCTTTCGACCGCCATGGTCTGGGAAAGGTCGCCCTTGGCGACCGCGCCGATCACCCGCGCCACTTCGGTGATCGGCTGGACCATGTCGTCGATCAATTCATTGACCGCGCGCAGTTTCGAATCCCAGCCGCCGGTCGCCCCGCGCACCTTCGCCCGGTGCCCTATCTTGCCGTCCTTCCCCACCACTCTGGAGAGCCGGTCGAATTCTTCGGTAATCTGCTGGTTGAGGCCAACGACCTCATTGAACAGCATCGCTACCTCGAGGTCGGAGTCCGACCCGGTTTCGGCCATGCGCACAGAAAAATCGCCCTGGCGCAGCTTGCGCAATGCAACAATCAGTTCGCGGCGATTTGCAGCGGCATCCGCTATCCCCGTATGCACGTTCACGATTATCCACCCTCCCAGCGTTCGTAGAACGAAACCGCGGCCCAAACTGGCAACGTCCTTTGCGGTAAACCGTTCCAATCCGCAGGGACCGCGATTGGCAAAGGCGGTGTTCGCAGGACGATTGGCGAAATCGGTCGACGTGCCGATCGAGCGTCAGATCGACAAATTGCTGGCCCGTAGCGACCTGGGTCTTGGAAATACCATGCCCCGGCCCGCGATTGGGGGAGTATTGTGTCAGGCGCTCACCCTCAGGTCTGGCGCCCGCTTGATTTTTTTGACATCAGCCGGACCCAATGCAACGTTCGTGAGTTGGGGCTTCGCCTTACGGCGGGGGATGTATGGACGGCGGGATCGCGGTTTTATTGTTTGAAGACGAGCCGCTGGTCGCGATGTTCGTCCGACAAGCGCTGGAAGATGAGGGCTTCAAGGTCCTCCTGGCGACTGATTCTCGAGAGGCGAAGGAAGCCTTGGAAGAAGAAATCGATACGGCGGCAGCGCTTGTGACGGACATCCGCCTGGGAACAGGCTTGTCGGGTTGGGAACTGGCAAGACTTGCGCGCGAACATCGCCCTGGTCTGCCCGTCGTCTATGTCTCCGGCGACAGTGCCGTCGACCATAGTGCGCACGGTGTGCCGGATAGCGTCATGATCCAAAAACCCTTTGTCGCTGCTCAGTTGATCACGGCCCTCGCGACCCTGTTGAACAGCCAAATCAACGAAAGCGACTAGGCGCAAGGCCGGACGGTATCGGGGCCTGGCGCCTGTTATCCCCATCCCGGCCCATCTCAACTTTGAACACGGTCGGCCCCTGTCG
Organism: Novosphingobium sp. Gsoil 351; assembly: GCF_009707465.1. NCBI lineage: Bacteria > Pseudomonadati > Pseudomonadota > Alphaproteobacteria > Sphingomonadales > Sphingomonadaceae > Novosphingobium > Novosphingobium sp. Gsoil 351. The sequence goes on along the minus strand of NZ_CP046120.1, from coordinate 2,754,976 downwards.
CGTCGAGCCGCAAAGCCCGCCGCCTCGCGCGGACTGTGCAACCAGCCCCGATCAGAATATGGCGTTTTCGCACGACGCAATGGGAGGGCAGGCCGTGGAGATGCAGCAGGTCCGCTACTTCGTTGCCCTCGCCGAGTTGCGCAACTTTACCCGTGCGGCCGAGTCCTGCAACGTTACCCAGCCCGCATTCAGCCGGGCGATCCAGCAACTCGAGCACGAGCTTGGCGGCCCCCTGGTCAACCGCGAACGCGGCAACTTCCACCTGACCGAGTTGGGGCGAATGATGCACCCCTACCTGGCAGAGATCGCCGAGCGGGCGAAGTCCGCGCGCGATCTCGCCCGTGCGGCGACGCGTCTCGAAGGCGGTAAGCTGCGGATCGGGGCGATGTGCACGATCGGATCGCAGGTGCTCTCCGACCTCATCCTGCGCTTCACCATGAGCCATCCCCAGGTCGCGATTTCGATGATCGAGGACGAGGCGCCGCGGATGCTCGAAATGCTCGAGCGCGGCGAACTCGAGATCGCGGTGGTCGGCATTCCCGAGGAGCTGCCCGGCCACCTCCATCATCTGCCGATCCTGGACGAGCGGTTCGTGGTCATCCTGCCGCGCAACCACCGGCTGGCGGCGAACAAGGAGGTGACCGGCGCCGATCTTCACGGCGAACCATACGTCTGCCGATCGCTCTGCGAAGTTCACGATCGTGTCGCCAAGGCGCTTTACAAGCGCGGGATCGAGCCGGTGAAGGTGTTCTCCTCGCCGCGCGACACGTGGGTCCAGGGCATGGTCAAGGCCGGGCTGGGCTTCGGGTTTTTTCCCGAATTTTCGGTGACCGACCCCGATGTCGTCGTCCGCCAACTAATCGAACCCGAATTTCGCCGGACGATCTACCTGACGACGATGCGCGGCCGGCCGCATTCGCCGGCGGTCGGTGCATTCGTGCGCGAGGCCCGCGCCTATCGCGCCGCGAACGCCGCCCGGCTGGGACAACAATCGCCGGACGGCTGATCTGCGAGCAAATCGCGGCACGCTTCGAGCGCGTCCGATGCGACGACAAATCCGGAGAACACCGCGACCTCCATCAGCGCCTCGGTGATTTCGTCGCGCGAGATTCCCAAGCCGAGCGCGGCGCGGACGAACCAGTGCAATTGGGTAGGCGAACGAGCCTGTGCAGCCAGCGCGCCGATTGCAACGAACATCCGCGACCGAAGATCGAGTCCGTTGCGGGCGAAGATATCGGCAAAGGCGAACTCGACCATCAACCGGGCAAAGTCAGGCGCCTCAGCGGCCAGCGCGTCGCTGATGAGCTCGCCTTTGTCGGGCGACAGCGCGAGCAGCGTTTCGATCCCGGCGCGGTACCGATCGACCGATCCCGTCACGCCGCCAGCCGCTTCACATCCGCCGCCGTGAATTCCACGTCGCCGTTTATCAGCCGGGCGTGGCGCGCAAAGGTCAGGTAATTCCACAACAGGTTCCAGCCGACCGCCAAGCGATTGCGGTAGCCAACCAGGAAAAAGACGTGGACGACCGACCACAGCATCCACGCCAGCCATCCGGAGAGGTGGACCCGCCCCAAATCGATCACCGCGCGCTTGCGTCCGATCGTCGCGAGGTTGCCATAGTGGCGATAGACGAACGCGGCAGGTTCGCGACCGGCCAGGCGCGCCATTATCGTCTGCGCAGCGTAAAAGCCCTGCTGCTTGGCTACCGGGGCGATGCCTGGCAGCGGACGGTCTCCCGGTCCGGTAAAAGCCGCGGTGTCGCCGATGACGAACACCCGTTCGGACCCGGGGACCGTCAGATCGCCGCGCACGATCGCCCGCCCCGCGCGGTCGCGAGGTGCGTCGAGCCATTCGGCCGCGGGCGAGGCCATGACCCCGGCGGCCCAGATCGCGGTGTGAGTAGGGATCGCCTCTTCTCCGATCATGACGTGATCCTGCGCAACGTGGGTCACCCGCTGGCCCAGCCGCAGCTCGACTCCAAGCTGCTCGATCGAGCGCTGTGCGGCTGTGGAGAGGTCCTCGGGGAAGGCGGCCAAAACGCGCGGTTCGCTGCCGATCAGTACCACTCGCGAGCAGTGTGGGGTGATCGACCGAAAGTCGTTCGAGACCGAACGGTGGGCAAGTTCGGCGATCGCCCCTGCCATCTCGACCCCGGTCGGCCCCGCCCCGATGACCACGAATGTCAACAGTGCCTTGCGGCGCTCGGGATCGGTCTCCGTCTCCGCCCGCTCGAGCGCCAGGAGTATCTTGCAGCGCACCGCGGTGGCGTCGTCGATCGTCTTGATCGCGGGCGCGTGCGCGCCCCAGTGATCCTTGCCGAAGTACGAATGGCGCGCCCCGGTGGCGACGATCAGCCAGTCGTAGGAAACCACGCGACCGCTAGCTAGAGCAAGGCTTTGCTTCTCGCGGTCGATCCCGATCACGCGATCGAGCAGCACTTTCGCATTCCGCTGATCGCCAAGGATGGCGCGGATCGGACCGGCGATATCAGCGGGCGAGAGCGCCGCGGTGGCGACCTGGTAGAGCAGCGGCTGGAACAGGTGGTGGTTGCGCTTGTCGATGACGGTGACGTCGACCGGCGCGTTGGCGAGCGCCCGCGCGGCGGACAGGCCGCCGAAACCGGCGCCGACGATGACCACATGGGGACGGGAAAATTGGGACACGAGCGGGCCTTTCGTTGAGCGCCGCCCTAACTGCACGCGCATCGGCGCCGATTGAAATGCGCGTCCGGCATCGACCCGATGCCCGACCGGCATTTCCACAATGCCTGCCGATCGGGTCATTTGGCAGGGCCGAAACCGGCACCCGATCGAAAGGATCCGAACCCATGAAACTGCTCACCTCCACCGCCGTCGCCACCGTCCTCGCCTCGCTGGTCGCGACCGCCGCACACGCCGGGCCGGTCAAACCGCAGCCGAACAAGGACAAGTGCTATGGCATTTCGCTCGCCGGCAAGAACGACTGCGCTGCGGGCGCGGGCACCAGTTGCGCGGGCACCAGCAAGCGCGACTACGCGGGCAATGCCTGGAAGTACGTCGCCAAGGGCACCTGCGCTGCGATCAAGACGCCCAAGGGCGCCGGTTCGCTGACCCCCAAAGGCTGAGCGGCATGACCACGACCCCGACCGCCGGTATCGGCTTCAAAGCCGAGCATTTCGAAGCCTCCCTCGGCTCGACGGCGGCGGGGCTCTGGTTCGAGGTGCATGCCGAAAACTACATGGTTGCCGGTGGCCCGCGGCTGGCGATGCTGGCCGAGCTGGCCGAGCGCTTTCCTATATCGCTTCACGGCGTGGGGCTATCGCTGGCAGGGCCAGACCTACCCGACCCGACCCACCTCGCCGCACTGGTCCGGCTCGAACAGCGGTTCTCACCCCTCCTTGTTTCCGAGCACCTCGCGTGGTCTCGGCTCGACGGGCGCTGCTTTCCCGACCTGTTGCCGTTTCCGCGCACCACCGCAGCGCTCCGGCAGATCGTGCGCAATGTCGACGCCACTCAGACCGCGCTGGGCAGGACGATCCTGATCGAGAACCCCTCGCACTACCTTGCGCTCACCGGGCACGAGTGGGACGAGATCGGCTTTCTAATCGAACTGGTCCGCCGCACCGGCTGCGGGCTGCTGCTGGACGTCAACAACGTCGCGGTCAGCGCACACAACCTTGGCTTCGACGCCGGAGCATGGCTCGACCGCTTTCCCCTCGCACCGGTCGGCGAAATCCATCTCGCGGGCCACACCCCCGATCCGGCGCTTGACCTGTTGATCGACAGCCACGCCGCTCCGGTCGCCGAAGGCGTCTGGACGCTGTTCGAACGGTTCGTCGCCCGCGCCGGGCCGCGCCCGACGTTGATCGAGCGCGACGCCGAGGTCCCGCCCTTCGCCGAGCTGCTACGCGAACGCCACCGCGCCGCCGCGATCCTATTGCCGCAGGTGGCCAATGCGTGAGTTCCACGAAGCGTTCGCCGGGGCCATTTCCGCGCCGGTTGATGGCCCGTTGGCGATCTACCGCAACACAGCGCTCGCCGGAGCGGCCGATGCGCTCTCCGCCAACTTCCCGGTTGTCCGCGCGCTGGTCGGCGAAGAGATGTTCACCGCGCTCGCGGTCGATCACGCCAGCCAACGTCCGCCGCTCGACCCGGTGCTCGCGACCTACGGTGCCGATTTCCCCGAGTGGATCGAGGAACAGTCTTGGGCGGCCGAACTGCCCTACGTGTCCGATCTTGCACGGGTCGAACGGCTGCATGGCGAGGCGCTGTTCGCCGCCGATGCGGCCCCGCTCGATCCCGGCGCGTTCGCCCGGCTCGCGGCGCACGAATGGACCCGGGCGCGGCTGACGCTGCATCCGGCGACGCGGCTGGCCTGTTCGCGCTGGCCTGCGGCGAGCCTGTGGCGGGCGCACCAGCCCGGCGGCGATCTCGACACCATCGCCTGGCGCCCGGAATACGTGCTGGTCAGCCGCGCCGGACAGACGGTCGCGGTCGAGGCGATCCCCGCGCCCGCGCACCGCTTCGTCCTCTCGCTCGCCCGCGGCGCCAGTGTCGCCGCGGCCGTCGAGGCCACTCTGGCGGCGTTCCCCGACGCCGACATCGCCGCCGCCTTCGCCCTCCTCCTGAACCGCGGCGCGTTCGTCGCTCTCACCGTCTGAAAGGACCCGACAATGGCCTCGCTTGCCCCCACCATGCCGCCCGCTTCCAGGGTCGGCTCGCTCTACGCCCGCGCCTGCGGCCTCGCCCAGCGGGTCCTCAGCCCGTCGCTATTGCTACTGACTCAGCGCCTCGGCATCGCCTCGATCTTCTGGATGTCGGCGCGGACCAAGGTCGAGGGCTGGTTCACGATCTCGGATTCGACCTACGAACTGTTCCGCACCGAGTATGCGGGCGTCCCGATCCCGCCCGAGATCGCCGCAGTAATGGCGACGATCAACGAGCACGTCTTTTCGGTGCTGCTGGTGCTCGGCCTGTTCACGCGCTTTTCGGCGATGGTGCTGCTCGGGATGACCGCGGTGATCGAGATTTTCGTCTACCCCGATGCCTGGCCGACGCACCTGAGCTGGGCCGGGCTTCTGCTTCCGCTGATCGCGCTGGGCGGCGGACGGATCTCGCTCGATCGCCTGTTCCGGATTTCCTGACCCGGCTATCGAAACGGCGCGGCTCCAATCGGGCCGCGCCGTCGGTCCAGCGGCGTTGTCGGATCGTGCTCGACGATAGCTGGTGCGGGCGGTGGGAATCGAACCCACACGGGCAAAAGCCCAACGGATTTTCGTACCAGCTACGGCTTTCGCCGCCGCCCGTCGCCCTCGGTCGGGCTAGGGTGTTTGTGGTCTGGACTATCCCTTCACCGTGCCTTGGGCGTCCAAGGGTTAGGTGCTGCCCGTCTAGTCTCTACACCTTCCACGGTGCTTTCGCGCCGGGGCTTGGCTCGGGATCGCCATCTGACAGGGTTCCCCGAATTTGAGCAGTTCTGCATCGCGGATTTCCCCGCGAGCACTCAATCTGGCTTAAGTCCGTTGCGTCTACCGGTTCCGCCACGCCCGCATTGCCAAGGCCGCTATAGGCCAAGCCCCGCGCGCCGCCAAGCTAACTCAGTCCGTGTTCAGGCGTGCGCGCATTTCCTTGCCGGGCTTGAAGTAGGGGACGCGCTTGGCGGGCACGTCGACAGCTTCCCCGGTGCGCGGGTTGCGGCCGCGGCGCGAATCGCGCTCGCGGGTGGAGAACGCGCCGAACCCGCGCAGTTCGACCCGGCCGTTGTCAGCCAAACGCTGCGCGATCTCGTCGAAAAACACGTCGGCGACGCGCTCGATCTCGTCGGCGCGCAATCCGGAATTTTCCTTGGCCAACGCCTGCAGCAGTTCGGACCGGATCATGGGCTTTCCCCTCTCAATCCCGGCCCGGCGTTATCCGCCGGCCCCGGGCGCGTCCCATGTCATCGTCCTGAACCGGCCGCATCCCCTTCGGCAGAGATCGAATGCGGCGATTCCCCTGATACAGATTGGCAGAAGCGCCGCGCCACTGCAAACCCAAACCGGCGTCCCACCTTGGGAAAGCGTGCTTTGCGAGATATTTATACGTGGGTAAGCAACTCGTCGGCGTGCAGACCGAGACGTTCGATCCGCCGGACGATCTCGGGCCACTCGTCGGCCAGGAAAGCCGACCGCTCGCTTGAGCGCAAGGTCGAGGCAGCACCGGAGACCACGTACATCCCAACCCCACGCTGGACACGGACCAGGCCCTCGTCCTGAAACGCCTGGTAAGCCTTGGCCACGGTCAGCGGATTGGCGCCCTGCGCCGCGGCAAAGGCCCGCACCGAAGGCAGCATCGCGCCCTCGGGATACCTGCCGTCGATGATCGCCGCGGCGATCTGGTCGCGCAGCTTGAGATAGACCGGGCGGGAGGCTGAACTCATCGGTGTTGCACTGCCATAATACAGCGTTGCGGGCAAGTCTCGCGAACCAGTCACATTTGCAACAAAGGCTTCACAACCGCGCGAATGCGGCTAGGTTCGCGCTGTACGAAGGAGCCGACCTGCCCGGCCCGCAAAAGGTTCGCGAAATATGAAAGACATGGCTTTGTGGAACGAGGGCGACTGGATCGCGGCGATCGCCGCGCTGTTCCTGTTCGCCTTTCTCGCCATCGGCGGAGCAATGGCGGCGAGCAAGAGCGACGAGGTGGTCGGCCACCCACGCGGACTGTTCGTGCTGTTCTATGCCGAAATGTGGGAGCGGTTCTCTTATTACGGGATGCGCGCGCTGCTGGTGCTCTACCTGACCAAGCACTGGCTCTACGGCGACGGCAAGGCCAACCTGATCTACGGCGCCTATGGCGCGCTCGTCTACATCACCCCGGTGCTAGGCGGGGTGATCGCCGACCGCTATCTCGGCCAGCGCAAGGCGGTAATCTTCGGCGGCATCCTGCTCGCGCTGGGCCATGGACTGATGGCGGTCGAGGGCACCGGCGGGCAAAGCGATCCCACGATCAACGTGTTCTGGGCAGCGCTCGCGTTCATCATCGTCGGTTCGGGCTTCCTCAAGGCCAACATCTCGGTGATCGTCGGCCAGCTCTACAAGATGACCGACGTGCGCCGCGACGCCGCCTATACGATCTTCTACATGGGGGTGAACGTCGGTGCGGCGCTGGGCACGATCCTGGTCGGCTATCTCGGCGAGACGATCGGCTGGTCGTATGGCTTCGGGCTGGCGGGCATCGGCATGGTCGTGGGGCTGATCATCTTCGTGATCGGGCGGCCCGCGCTCAAGGGCCGGGGTGAGGCCCCTGAGCCGCTGGCAAAGAACCGCGAATGGACCTTTTACGGGATCGGCCTGGCCGCGGTGGCGGTGTGCTGGGGGCTGATCCAGTTCCAGGATGTGATCCAGACCCTGTTGATCATCTCGGGCATCGCGATGCTCGCCTACACGCTCTACGAGGCGTTCAAGCTGCCCAAGGAGCCGCGCGAGCGGATGTTCGCGATGCTGTTCCTGATTGCACTCAACCCGATCTTTTGGGGGTTGTTCGAGCAGGGCGGCGGCAGCCTGAACCTCTATACCGATCGCTATGTCGACAAGGGCGGCGTGCCGACCAGCATCTTCCAGTCGATCAACCCGATCTACATCGTCCTGTTCGCGCCGATCTTCGCCGCGCTGTGGCAATGGCTCGGACGCAAGGGGCTCGAGCCCAGCGCTCCGGCCAAGTTCGGGCTGGCGCTCACTCAGGTCGGGCTCGGCTTCCTGGTATTCGTTTGGGGCGCCAACTCGGTCGGCGCGGCGGCGATGACCCCGGTATTGTTCCTGTTCCTGATCTATCTGCTCCACACCACCGGCGAGCTTTGCCTCTCGCCCGTCGGCCTTTCGGCAATGGCCCGGCTCGCCCCGCTCCACCTCGCCAGCTTCATCATGGGTGCCTGGTTCTACATGACCGCTGTCGGCAGCTTCGTCGCGGGCAAGATCGGGGAAGCGACCGGCGGCGAAGGCGGCGAGATGAGCAAAGAGCTGACCTTGGCGATCTATTCCAAGATCGGCTGGATCACCATCGGGATCAGCGTAGTGGTGCTTGCGCTCTCGCCGTTCGTGAAACGCTGGATGCACATCGAGAGCCTCGAACGCGACGCGCATGAAGCCGAGGCCAGACTGCATGGCGGAAGCGAAGTCTTGAACGCAGAGGGTGCACTGCCGGGGCGGGCGTAAGTATCCGGCGTCATGTCGCAGCCCACCACGGTGACGAGGGGTTCGCGTAAGGTGACAGCTGAGCTGTTCCTCTCACGCAGGTCGTAGCCGTGGAGCCGGAACCTTTGCCGCTGTCGCAGATTTTGCGGGCATGGAACTCCGCCTTGTCATCGCTTATTCGCTCATCGCGCTGATGATTGCTGGAGTAGTGATCTTCGGCATAGTCGCTCGCAAGAGACGCCGACTCCGCAAGGCCAGGAACCGTCGTCGCTGCTACTAGGCTTGGCCGATTTGCGGCCCGCCAAACCATCGGCCGGTCGCGCATTCCCAACGGACGAGTCGTAACCACATCGACGCAGACCCGCCTGTGCGAGCGCCACCGCGCGCCCAGCGACGGCGACTTGCCCAACGCCCTCGATTGGTAGAAGTTGCGAGGCAACAGGGAGGGAAACTGCGATGGACCCCGCGCTCGTCAGCCTGATCGCCGCCGGCATCGCCTTCGTCGGCACCCATTTCGCGATGTCTCACCCCTTGCGCGCGCCGCTAGTGCGGACGCTCGGGGCGGCCGGATTTGCAGGCGTCTATTCGATGGTCAGCCTCGCCACGTTCGGCTGGATGGTCTGGGCGTTCGTGTCGATGCCGCGGCGGGGCACGCCGCTGTGGGACGGAAGCAGCGAGGCGATCTGGATCGTCGCCAGTCTGCTCAGCATCGTCGCGCTGGCGCTGTTCATCGGATCGCTGCGCGGCAACCCCGCACTGCCCGATCCGCGCGCCGCACAAGGGCTGGCTGACAAACAACCTGACCACGTCTTCCGAGTCACCCGCCACCCGATGATGTGGGGCTTCGCGCTGTGGGCGCTGTCGCACATCCTGGTCGCGCCGACCGCACGAACGGTCGTCCTGGCCGGCGCGATAGGCTTCCTCGCGCTGGTCGGTGCGCATCTGCAGGACCGCAAGAAGCAGGCGCTGATGGGCGAAAGCTGGCGCGCCTGGGAAAGCAAGACCAGTTACTGGCCGCGCCTTGGCGCTTTGCCGGGCATCGGGATCGGATTGTGGGCGGTGACGATCGCGCTGTGGCTGGCGATCACCTGGGCACACATCTGGCTAGCCTATGTCCCCGCGGGGCTCTGGCGCTGGGTAGCGTAGGGCGAGGAACGCTCAATCCGGCCCAGCCATTTGCATCCCGGACTGGCGAAGGAAAGTCCCTGGCTTAATCCCTCACGCGCAACTGCCGGTTCTGTTCTAACACTCCAGACACAAGGTCCGAGGACACAAAAAAAGCGGGGCCTTAGCCCCGCTTTTTCCGAATACTGCTCTGAACAGCCGTGGCTTACGGGCTGTCGGGATTGTTGTTGCCGTTGTCGACCAGGAAGTAGATCCCGGCGCCCATCAGGACGACCGCGAGGATCAGCAGGAGGGTCGAAGAACCGCCCATCTGGCTGGCGTCGGCAACCGGCGCAGCGGCCCGCTCGACAGCTTGCGCGAACGCGGGGACCGCGGTCAGCGACGTGGCTACTACAGCGGCAGCCAGATTACGCAACTTCATTGAAACGTCTCCTTTTGAGCTTTATTCGATCGGACGCTTAACGCCATCGACAGCATGGCGCAAGCCAAACACCTAATTCGGACCCTATCCGTCCAACCACTCTCAGTGCCGGAGTTCCAGGAAACTCTTCTTGCCGTTCACGACCTCGCGACCGGCCTTCGAACTATTGGACAGGGACCCCTTCGTTGTCCAGCCTGAAAACCACCTAGAGCCGAACATCCTTCCAAAACATGAACGCCATAAGAGTTCCTCGCCCTAGGCGTGCCGCCACATTTTTCAGCGATTGTTGCATTGCGGCAACAATCAGCGACTTTCGTCGACACTCGCGCCGTCGCGCGGCCGGGCCGCCTCGAACACCTTCTCGCCCCCGATCCAGGTCTCCAAGACCCGGGCCTTGCGCAGCTCGCCCGGCGGGGCGAGCAACGGGTCGACATTTATGAGGACGAAGTCGGCGCGCAGCCCCGCCGCCAGCCGGCCGAACTTGCGCTCGGCGAATCCGGCCCAGGCAGCGCCGGTGGTATAGCCCGCCAGCGCCGCGGTACGGTCGATCCGTTCCTGCGGCTGCCACCCGCCGAACGGCTGGCCCGATGCATCCTCGCGGGTCAGAGCGGCGGCCATTCCGGCAAACGGATCGGGCAGTTCCACGGGCGCATCGGAGCCGAACGCTAGCCGCGCGCCGCCTGCGGCCAGGCTTTTCCAGGCGTAGGCGCCGGCCAGCCGGGCCGGACCCAGCCGCGCCTCGGCCATCGTCCGGTCGGACACCTGATGGATCGGCTGCATCGAGGCGATCACGCCGAGCCTGCCGAAGCGCGGGATGTCCAGCGGATCGACGATCTGGGCGTGCTCGATCCGCCAGCGGCGATCGCCCTTGTAGGTCGCCGCCAGGTCTTGGATCGCATCGAGCACCTCGGCGTTGGCGCCGTCGCCGATTGCGTGGACGGCGATCTGGAAGTTATCCATCGCCGCGCGGCTCATGAGGTTCTTGAGCTGGGTCTCGCCGATCCGGCTGATCCCGCGGGTCTGGGGCGCATCGGCATACGGCGCCTTGAGCAGCGCCCCGCGCGAACCCAGCGCGCCATCGGCGTACAGCTTCAGGCCATTGAGCCGCAGCCGGTCGTCGTAGAGCCACGGCGTTGGCCCCGGCCCGCCGATGAGGGACATTGCCTCGATCCCCAGTGCGTAGGCCATTACCCGCAGCCGCAGCCGTCCGGCATCGCCGGCGCGGCGATAGGTCTGCCAGTCCTCGATGCTCGTGCCCATGTCCGCGACCGCGGTCAGCCCGCGGGCGAACAGCAGGCGCTGCGCGGTATCGAACGCCAAATCGCGATCGTCGGGCCGCGGCGCCGGAACCGCGCGCGCGACCAGCGCGGCGGCCTCATCGACCAGTACCCCGGCGGGCTTGCCCCCGGGAAGCCGCTCGATCCGCCCGCCCGGCGGGTCCTTGGTCGTCGCCGTCACTCCCGCCGCGGCGAGCGCCGCGGTGTTGCCCCACCCGGCATGGCCATCGACCCGCTCGAGCCATACCGGGCGCCCGGCGACCGCGGCGTCGAGCTCAGCGGCGGTCGGGAAGCGGCCCAGCCCCCAGGCCTCCTGGTTCCACCCGCGCCCGACGATCCACGCGCGGTCGGAATGGGCGGCGGCATAGGCGCGGACCTTGTCCTGCGCCTCGGCCAGCGACTTGGTTCCGGACAAGTCGAGCGTCAGCGCGGCGAAGCCGACTTGCATCACATGGAGGTGGGCATCGATCAGCCCGGGGATCATCGTCCGGCCCTTGCCGTCGATCTGGTATTCGGTCTTGGGACGCTTGTCCTTGGACTGGAACAGCGCCTTGACCTTGCCGTCGGGCCCGAACTGGAGCGCGGTGAAGCGCTGCGGCTGGCCCTTGTCGTCCAGCGTCACGCCGTTGACGTTGATCACCATCGTATCAGCACGGGCGGGGACGGCGGCAAGCAGGGCGATGGCCGCAAGCAGGCGAAGAATCACGCGGCGCTGCCCTTCCGCGGCAGGCGCTTGATCAACGCGCTGGTGTCCTCGCGCCCGGCACCCAGGGCCTGCGCATCGGCGAAGAACTGATCGACCAGCGCCGCAATCGGCACCGCCGCGCCGAGGTTGCGCGCCTCCTCGAGCGCCAGCCCAAGATCCTTGCGCATCCAGTCGATCGCGAAGCCGAAGTCGAAGCGGCCGTCGACCATCGTCGCCCAGCGGTTGTCCATCTGCCAGCTCTGCCCGCCGCCTCCTGAGATCGCCTCATAGACATTATCCAGGTCGAGCCGCGCGGCCTGGGCGAAGCGCACGGCTTCGGCCAGCCCGGCGACGACCGCGCCAATGCAGATCTGGTCGACCATCTTGGTCGACTGCCCGGCCCCGGCCTTGCCGACGTGGACGATTCGCGCGGCGTAGGCCTCCATCACCGGGCGCGCCGCGGCGATCGCCTTGGCGCTGCCCCCGCACATGATCGACAGCTTGCCCTTTTCCGCCCCGGCCTGTCCTCCGGTGACCGGAGCATCGACGCACAGGATTTCCTTGTCGCGCCCCTCAACCGCGATCTGGCGGGCGATCTTGGCCGAAACGGTGGTGTGATCGATGAATATCCCGCCCCGGCGCAAGTGCGCGAACACCCCCGCGGGGCCGAGCACGACCCCGGCTAGGTCGTCGTCGTTGCCGACGCAGGTGATGACCGCGTCCGCTCCTTCGGCGGCCTCTCCGGGCGACTGCGCGACCCGCGCCGTCAGGTCCGGATGATCGGCCCGCCAGCGTTCTATCCGTTCGGGCGAGCGGTTGTAGATGGTCAGCCGATGCCCGGCGTTGGCGAGATGCCTGGCCATCGGCGATCCCATCACGCCCAAGCCGAGGAACGAGACGTTGAGGGGTTTGGGCAGGGTTTCTGTCATGGCCCCGTCTTAGCGCGTTTTCACTCCGCGCAAATACCCGCCGCTCGGCAGCGCGTTGCTTGACGGGCCGTGCCGAACCCCTACCGGGGCGCGCATGACCCGTCTGCTCGATCCGCGCCTGTTCCGCCAGGCGTTCTACGCCGCCGCGATATTCTCGACCGTGACGGCGCTGGCGTCCCCATCCGAATTCGGGCCGAGGTTCCCATATTCCGACAAAGTCCAGCATTTCGCGGTGTTCGCGGTCCTCGCCACCCTCGCCTGGTTCGGCTTCACCGGCGCGCCGCGGCGGCTGATCGTCGAGCGGCTATCGTTCCTGGGTGCGGCGATCGAAGTGCTCCAATCGATCCCCGCGCTGCACCGCGATTGCGACGTGCTCGACTGGGCGACGGACACCGCCGCCGCCGTGGTCGTGGTCCTACTGCTCGCCTGGCTGGCACCAGGGCGCCGGATAGGCCGAACCCCTGTCGAACCGGGATAGCGGTTCACATCGGCACCGGTTTTGGTTACGGCGCCCCAGCCATGCACAAGCCGCTCCTCTCGCCCGCCCCCGGTCAATTGCTTTCGGTCGCCGACGTTCGCGCCGCGGCGGCACGGATTGAGGGTCAGGTGGTGCGCACCCCAACGCTGCACAGCAAGACGCTGTCCGCGATTAGCGGCGCCGAAATCTGGCTGAAGTTCGAAAACCTCCAGTTCACCGCCGCCTACAAGGAACGCGGCGCGCTCAACGCGCTGCTCCTGCTGGGCGGCGAGCGCGGCAACCGGGGCGTCATCGCGGCCTCGGCGGGCAACCACGCCCAGGGTCTGAGCTATCACGCCACCCGCCTAGGCATCCCAGCGACGATCGTGATGCCGCGGACCACGCCCACGGTTAAGGTCATGCAGACCGAAAGCGTCGGCGGGATCGTCGTGCTCGAGGGCGAGACGTTCGACGATGCTTATGCCCATGCCCGCCAGCTTGAAGGCGAGCTGGGGCTGACTTTCGTTCACCCGTTCGACGACCCCCACGTGGCTGCGGGCCAGGGCACCGTCGCGCTCGAAATGCTCGAGGACGTGCCCGAGCTCGACATGCTCGCGATCCCCGTTGGCGGCGGTGGGCTGGCCTCGGGCATGGGCACCGTGGCCCGTGCGATCAAGCCGGAGATCGGCCTGATCGGGGTCGAGGCGGCACTCTACCCATCGATGTACAATCGCCTCAAGGGAACCGTGCTGCCCTGCGGCGGCGATACTCTGGCTGAAGGCATCGCGGTCAAGGAACCGGGCGAGCTGACTTCAGGCTGGCTCGCGAACCTGCTCGACGACATCGTTCTGGTCGACGAGGCGGCATTGGAAAGCGCAGTGGCGCTGCTGCTCCAGATCGAGAAGACCGTGGTCGAGGGTGCGGGCGCGGCGGGACTGGCCGCGGTGCTCGCCCACCGCGAGCTGTTCGCCGGGCGCAAGATCGGGATCGTGCTGTGCGGCGGCAACATCGACACCCGCTTGCTCGCCAATGTCCTGCTCCGCGACTTGGCTCGTTCCGGCCGTCTGGCGCGGCTTCGCCTGACCTTGCAAGACCGCCCCGGCGCGCTGTTCAAGGTGATGCGTGAATTCGATACGCACCAGGTCAATATCATCGAGATCTACCACCAGCGGATCTTCACCACGCTGCCCGCCAAGGGCCTGATCACCGACATCGAATGCGAGGCCCGCGACAAGGACCAGCTCGAGAGGCTGATCGAGGCATTGCGCGCCAAGGGGTACGCGGTGAGCCAGGTGGAGTTGGCGTGAACGAGGCTCGACAGGCGGTCCTGAAGGCGTAGGATCAGGAAATGGCCACCGTTCTCGACCGCCCCGCCCTCAACGCCTCCGCCGCCGCGCTGGGCGACAAGCTCATCGCACTGCGCCGCGCGATCCATCTCGAACCCGAACTCGGTCTGCACAATCCCAGGACCAGCGCCAAAGTGCGGGCCGCGCTGGCGCATCTGCCGCTGAACTGGCGCGATGGGCCTTCGACCACGGGGATGGTCGCGACGCTCGATACGGGCAAGCCGGGGCGTTCGGTGCTGCTGCGCGGCGACATGGATGCGCTGCCGATGCCCGAGGAAACCGGGCTGGAGTTCGCCAGCACCGTGTCAGGCGCAATGCACGCCTGCGGCCATGACGCGCATACCGCGATGCTCGCAGGAGCTGCGGAACTGCTGTGCGCGCGGACCGAATTTCTCGAAGGTCAAGTCCACTTCATGTTCCAGCCGGGAGAGGAAGGCTGGCACGGGGCGCGGTTCATGCTCGAGGACGGGCTGCTGGACCCGCTCCCCGACGCTGCCTTCGCGCTGCACGTGATGCCAACCGGGCCGGGCGGGATGGTCGCCGGGCGCGCCGGACCGTTGCTGGCCGCCGCCGACCGCTTGTTCATCGTCGTCAACGGGCGCGGCGGCCACGCTTCCATGCCGCACCAGACGCTAGATCCGATCCCGGTAGCGTGTGAGATCGTCACCGCGCTCCAGGCGCTGGTCACCCGCCGCTTCGATGCCGCCGACGCGGTGGTGGTGACGATCGCCAAGATCGTTTCAGGGACGACCAATAACGTCATCCCCGACGCTTGCGAACTCGACGGGACGATGCGAACGCTCAGCCCCAACGCGCGCGCGCTTGAAGGAAGAGATCACCCGCCTTGCCGAAGGGATCGCTTCGGCGCACGGCCTGACGGCCACGGTGCGGATCGAGGAAGGTTTCCCCGTGACGATCTGCGACGAACGCGCGGTGGCGCTGGGCGAGACGGTCGGCACTGCACTGTTCGGCGCCGGCGCCTTCCACCGCATGCGCGATCCGATCATGGGGGCGGAGGACTTCGCCTATGTGCTCGAGAAGATTCCCGGCGCGATGTTCTTCCTTGGGGTAGCGCACGAGGGCGCGGACCTCGCCAGCTGCTGCGGGCTGCATTCGACCCGGATGATTCTCGACGAGGGGGTTATGCCCAAGGGCGCCGCTCTGCTGGCTGGACTTGCGGAAGAGTTTCTGGCGAACGGGTTCACCTGACACTTACCACAAGAGGTGCCGCTCGTGCCGCGCCCGCAGAAGGACAGCTAGTCCTTTCTGCAGCCGCTCGATAGAAATGAAGGCAATTAGCGGTGCTTCGACAAGCTCGGTGTGAACGGGTTTTGTGCTTTAGTATCAATCGGAGAGGTTTCTCATGCCGCTTTCGCTCTACGACGCGACGATCCCGTCCTACCGCCAGATCATCGCCGCCACGTCGGCGCTTATCGACAAGGCGGTCGCGCACGAAACCGCCGATGCCACCTTGATCGAGGCACGGCTGGCGCCCGATATGCTCCCACTTGGTTACCAGATAAAGTCGGTAGCCGAACATTCGCAGGGCGCGATCGAAGGGGTGCGCGCAGGGGTCTATTCGCCGAGCACCGCGCCATGGCCCGACAACTTCGCTGCGCTAAAGGCCAAGCTGGCAGACGCCGACGCCTTCCTTGCCGCGCTCGACCCGAGCGAAATTGAGGGCTTCATCGGCCAGGACATGGCGTTCGAATTCGGCCAGACACGGATGCCGTTCACCGCCGAAACCTTCCTCCTGAGCTTCGCCCAGCCTAATTTCTATTTCCACGCCGCTACCGCCTACGACATCTTGCGCGCCCAGGGGCTCAAGATCGGCAAACGCGACTTCATGGGCATGCCGCGGCTCAAGCTCTAGACGGTCGACTGTGCCGTCGCGGGGCGGACCGAGGCCTCCTGGTCGTCAACAATGTGCAAAATAATCGTTCGCTAACCCTGTTTCGTGGTTAAGCCTCTTTCACCATTACTCGTGCTCGGTCATAGTCGCCGCAGAGCCGAAACCCAGGTTCGCGGTTGGAAGGATGCTGTGAAGACGTGACGGCCCCCGTGCGCTTTCCCCGGTTTTTCGTCACCAGCCCGGCGCCCTGCCCGTATCTCGCGGGCAAGAGCGAACGCAAGGTGTTCACCGAGCTCAAGGGCCCGCACGCGGATTCTCTTAACGATGCGCTCGGACGGATAGGTTTCCGCCGCTCGCAGACCGTCGCCTACCGTCCCTCGTGCCTCGACTGCCAGGCGTGCGTTTCGGTTCGCGTCGCGGCGGACGAGTTCGTGCCATCGGCGACCCAGCGCAAGGTTATCCAGCGCAATGCCGATCTGGAAGTTTCCGCCTGCAAGCCGTGGTCGACGGCGGAACAATTCGATTTGCTCCAGCGTTATCTGGCGACACGCCACCCCGGTGGCGGCATGGCGACGATGGATGAAATGGACTTTGCGGATATGGTGGAACACACCCCCGTAAAGAGCTATGTCATTGAATACAGGGAACCGGGCGACGGGGTCGTGCCTGGTAAGCTGGTGGGGGCATGCCTCACGGATCAGCAAGCCGACGGGCTGAGCATGATCTACAGCTTCTACGATCCCGAGCATGAGACGCGGACCGGGCTTGGCAATTTCATCATCCTCGATCACATCCTGCGCGCCGCACGATCGGGGCTGCCTTACGTCTATCTCGGCTATTGGGTCGAAGGTTCCGCAAGAATGCAGTACAAGGTCCGCTACCGCCCGCTCGAACGGCTCGGCCGCGAAGGTTGGGAGCGGTTCGATCCGCGCGACCAGGCGAGAGCCATCGGTCGCGCCGCCAGCGCCCCTCCCCGCGAATCCATCCCCGTGCTCGACGGCGTCGGCAAGGACGGGGTTCCAGGCGGGCAGAAGCAATACCGGATCGTTTGATCGCGGGTTGGCGCTTTCCCGCCGATTCGCCCCAACACTGCTCGTCGGCATCGCGCTGCTGGCGCTTACCGACCCGGCCTTCGCGCAGACCGCACCAGTCGCTCAGCCGGCGACCGTTGAGCCTCCAGCCACTCCCGTCGAACCGGCTCCACCGCCCGTTCCCGTCACCGCCGAACCTTCGCTCGAGGACCTGATCCCCGACAGCGCGGTCCGCAATCCCGAAGCCTGGGTCCAGCAGGCCCCCGCCGCGGCGGCAGCGCCCCCAGGCGCGGCAGCATTGCTCGATCCCGGCTCGCCGCTCGCCGACCTGCCCGAGCTCCAGCTCGCCTGGCCCGACGACCAGGTCCTCCCCCGCGGTCGAGCCGCTGACCCCCGAGCCCGACATCCAACTGGCTCAGGATGCGGCCGAGAAGGAGCTCGAGGCGGCGGGCGTCGCTCCGGGCGAAGCGGCGCCGCGGTTGGTCGACGCCAAGGTGGACGACTTGAGCAAGGGCGTCGAGCTGGCCTTCCCCGCGACCGAGGAAACAATCGGCCGCGACGACATCGCAGATCGTTTCGCTGCGCTGTCGACATTGCGGCGGCTGCGTGGCGACGACGACAACATCGCCCAGCTCGCGCGCCGCGCCCGCTCCGACCGCGACCTGTTGCTGGCGACGCTACGCAACTACGGCTACTACGACGCCGAGGTTTATCAGACACTCGGCGGGGCCAGGCAGGGCGGGACCAGCGATGCCGCGACGGCGACGCGCCAGCCCCCCGATCCGGGCAAGGTTCGGGTGCGTTTCGACGTGATTCCCGGCCCGCGCTATGTCTTCGGCGCGATCGACCTTCACGATCTGGAGGCCACCGGCAACGATTTCGCCAAGCTGCGCGCCGCCTTCGACATCCAGCCGGGCGAGCCGGTGATCGGCGACAAAATTGTCACCGAGCAGGCCGACCTGACCATCGAGCTGGGCGAGACCGGCTATGCCTTCGCCAAAGTCGGTGAGCCCGATCTGCTTATCGATCATGCCCGCCGCGAAGGCGACCTGACACTGCCCGTAACCCCGGCAGGCAAGTACAACTTCGGCCAGGTGATCAGCGCGCTGCCCCAGTTCCTCAGTTCGAAGCACCTCGCCCGCATCGCGCGGTTTGGTCCCGGCGATCTCTACCAGAAGTCGAAGGTCGACGACTTGCGCCGCGCGATCCTCGCCACCGGGCTGGTCTCGAGCGTAACGGTCACCCCGCGCGAGACGCAGGCCCCGGCGCCCGGCGATCCCGGCCCGGGGAAGCTTGGAACCGTCGATCTCGATGTGGCGCTGACCAAGGCCAAGCTGCGCACGATCGCCGGACTGGTGGGTTACTCTAGCGGCGAAGGGTTCCGCGCCGAAGCTAGCTGGGAGCATCGCAACTTCTTCCCACCCGAGGGCCTGCTGCGGGTGCGCGGGGTTGCGGGCACCCAGGAGCAGCTCGCCGGGGTCACCTATCGCCGCAACAACTTCATGGGCCGCGACCGGGTGCTCAGCGTCGATCTGTTCGCCCAGACCCAGGACCGCGACGCGTTCGATGCGCGGACGATCTCATTCATCACGAGCTTCGAGCGTCAATCGACCATCCTCTACCAGAAGCGCTGGACTTACGGGATCGGGCTGGAAGCGGTCGCGACGCAAGAGCGCGAGGGTCCGGTGGCGGGTATCCGGTCGCCGCGCCAGACCTACTTCATCGGCGCGATTCCGGCGCACTTCCTCTATGACGCGAGCGACGACCTGCTCGATCCCAAGGAAGGCTTCCGCGCCGGGCTGCGCTTCTCGCCCGAATATTCGAAGATCAACAACGGCGGCAGCGCGACTTACATCAAGGCGCAGTTCGACGGCAGCTACTACCAGCCGGTGAGCGAACGGATCGTGCTGGCGGCGCGCGCGCGGCTGGGAACGATTACCGGCGCGCACATTGCAGACATCGCCCCGTCGCGACGGTTCTATGCCGGAGGCGGCGGATCGGTGCGCGGCTATGGCTATCAGCAGATCGGCCCGCGCGACACGCTAGGCGACCCCAGCGGCGGCCGCAGTTTGAGCGAACTGTCGGTCGAGGCGCGCGTGCGCACCGGATTGTTCGGCGGGGCGCTGGCGTTCGTGCCGTTTGTCGATGCCGGCGCTGTTGACACGACCACGACCCCCAGCTTCCAGGACTTGCGCTTCGGCGCGGGAATCGGCGTGCGCTATTACACCAACTTCGGCCCGCTGCGGATCGATGTCGCCACCCCGCTCAACCCGCGCAAGGGCGACAGCCGGATCGGGGTCTACGTCGCGCTGGGCCAGGCGTTCTGATGGCCGACGATCCGCCGCTCCACGAAGAAGACCCGCTGACCGGCGAGGCCGCGCCCACTCCCAACGACCCCGATTCGCCGGCGCGGCGCAACTGGCGGCGCTATATTGTCACCCGCGGCGCGGCGCTGTTGGGCGCGGCGATCGTCGGCATCTTCGCGCTGATTCTGCTGCTCGACAGCCAGATCGGACACCGTTTCGTGATCGATCGGATCACCGAACTCAGCCCCCGCTCGGGCCTGAAAATCGAGGTTGGGCGGATCGAGGGTTCGATCTTCAACCAATCCACGATCCACGACATCGTCCTGCGCGATCCCGAGGGCGTGTTCATGACCGTGCCCGTTGCCGAGCTGCAATGGCGCCCGTTCTCGTGGCTGAAGAGCGGCCTGGATATTCGCAAGCTCGTGCTCCACCGCGGCGAGCTGTCGCGCTATCCCAAGCTGCGCCCCGGCGACCCCAACGCGCCGCTGCTGCCGCAGTTCGACATCCGCGTCGATCGCTTCGAGCTCGACAAGCTGACGCTGGGCGAGAAGGTGATCGGCCAGCGCCGCCGGATCGACCTCGTCTCCAAGGCCGACATCCGCCAGGGCCGGGTCCTGCTCGACGTCAACTCGCTGCTCGGCGGATCCGACCGACTGGTCGGCCACATCGACGCCGAGCCGGACCGCGACAAGTTCGAGCTCAACGCCGATTATGCCGCGCCCCGGGGCGGCGTGCTCGCCGGGCTGGCGGGCGCCAAGAGCGACATCCGCGCCAAGCTGTTCGGCAGGGGCAAGTGGAGCGACTGGAAGGGTGGCCTGTACGTCACCCAGGACGCAAAGCGGCTCGCCGCGTTCCAGTTGACCAACCGCGCGGGCCACTACGGCGTGCTTGGCCAGGCCTATCCTGACGGGCTGCTGACCGGCGCCGCCAAGGCCGCGATCGGCCCGGCACTGTCACTCAAGTTCGACGGCACCTTCCAGGATAGCGTGCTGAGCGGCAACGTCTGGTCCGACGCCGCCGCGTTCAAGGCCAACGCCGGGGGTAAGATCGACTTCGCCCAGAACCGCTTCGTCGGCTTGGTCACCAAGGTCGCGCTCGACCGTCCCGAGTTGGTCTTAGCGTCACCCAAGCTGGAAGGCGTGCGGCTGGCGGGGACTCTCGACGGGCCATTCCGCGATCTGACTTTCGCGCACGAACTCCAAATCGATCGTCTCACCGCCGGGACCACCATCGCCCGGGGACTGCGCACCGCTGGAACCGCGCGCTACGATGGATCGCGGCTCGTTCTGCCGCTCGATCTGACCGCGGCCAAGATCGTCACCGGCAACGCCCAGCTCGACCCGCGCTTCGCCGGGGCGAGCGCCAAGGGAGAGCTGGTGCTGACGGGCAACCGGCTGACCTCGGACAACCTCGCGATCAGTTTGCGCGGGCTCGCCGCCCGGCTGGTGCTGCGCGGCGACGTCGCCAAAGCGAACTACGCGGTCGCCGGGCCGGTCACCGCGCGCGGGTTCGCGCTGCCCAATCTCGGGCTGGTCGACGCCGATGCCAAGATCCTTGCCAGTATCGGTGCGGGCGCTCCGTGGAAGCTCGCGGTGAACGCCAACGGGCGGATGACGCGGATCGACAATGCGACGCTGGCCAGCGTCGCAGGCGGCAACATCCGCTTTTCGGGGGGGGCAACCTCGCCCAGAACGCGCCGATCCTGTTCCGCGACGCGCGGGTGACCGCGAGCAAGCTGAGCCTGCGGGTCAGCGGCCAGCGCCTTGCCGACGGGCGCACAACCTTCAGCGGCGGCGGCCGCCACGTCGATTACGGCCCGTTCACGGTTCGAGCCGATGTCGGCGCCGATGGCCCACGCGCGGTGCTGGTGTTCGCCAGCCCGCTCCCCGCGGCCGGGCTCAAGGACGTCCGCGTCGCGCTCGCGCCGATCAAGGACGGCTTCCGGATCGATACCGCGGGCGGATCGACGCTCGGCCCGTTCGATGGCGTCATCAATCTGTTCTCTTCGCCCGGCGGATCGACCCGCCTGGCGATCGAGCGATTGAAGGTGTGGCAGACCAACGTCACCGGCGAGGTTCTTCTCGGCAAGGCTGGGCTCAGCGGCAACCTTGCGCTGATCGGCGGCGGGCTCGACGGTACGGTCAAAATCACGCCGCAAGGGAATGGCCAGGCGATCCAGGCGCTGGTCACCGCTACCGACGCGCGGTTTGGCGGTCCTACCCCGCTGGCGATCGCGCGCGGACGGCTCGAGGCCAACGGCCTGATCGTCAAGGGCCGGACGACGATCGACGCCACGGTTTCGGCCGAGGGAATCTCGAGCGGGCGGCTGTTCATCGGCCGGCTCGCGGCCAACGCCAAGCTGATCAACGGCAGCGGCACCGTCGTCGCCTCGATCGCCGGATCGCGCGGCAGCCGCTTCGCGCTGACTGGCACCGGCCAGATTTCGCCCAACCGGGTGGTCGTTCTGGCCAGCGGCGAATATGCCGGGCGGCGGATCACGATGCCGCGGCGCGCTGTGCTGACGCGCGACGCCAAGGGCGACGGTTGGCTGCTTGCCCCCACCCAGATCGGCTTCGGCAGAGGCATCGTGATCGCCTCGGGCCGCGTGCTCGGCAGCACTACAAACGTCGAGCTCAAGATGGCGCAGATGCCGTTGTCGATCGGCGACATCTTCGTCAGTGACTTGGGTCTCGGCGGCACCGCTTCGGGCATAGTCAACTACCGCGGCGCGCCCGGCTCGGCGCCAACCGGCGACGTCGCACTGATGGTCAAAGGGCTGACCCGCTCGGGGCTGGTGCTGACCTCCAAGCCGATCGACTTGTCGCTGGTCGCCCGGCTCGGCGCTTCCAGCCTAGATACCCGTGCGACGATCAAGGAAGGCGGCGAGCAGCGCGGACGTCTGCAGGCACGGATCGCCAGGATGCCCGCTGGCGGCTCGTTGATCGAGCGCCTGCGCGGTGGAACGCTGTTCGCGCAATTGCGCTATTCCGGCCCGGCCGACGCGCTGTGGCGCCTCGCCGCGATCGAAGCGTTCGACCTGACCGGGCCGATCGCAATCGCCGCCGACGTCACCGGACGGATCGACGATCCGCGCGTGCGCGGCAGCGTCGCCAGCGACAACTTGCGCGTCCAGAGCGCGCTTTCGGGCACCGACTTGCGCCAGGTGAAAGCGCACGGGACGTTCGACGGCTCACGGCTCCAACTCACGTCGATGACCGGTACCACCAAAGGCGGCGGCAGCGTGATCGGGGCGGGTACCGTCGACCTCACCAACCTGGGTACCCGTGGCCCTTCGCTCGACTTGCGCATCGCCGCCACCAGCGCACTGCTGATCGATCGCGACGACATGGCAGCGCGCGTCACCGGGCCGCTGCGGATCGTCTCCGATGGGATCGGCGGGACGCTGGCCGGCCGGGTAACGCTGGACAGCGCGCGCTGGCAGCTCGGCCGCGCGGTCAACCCCGCGGCGCTACCGGTGATCCGCACCCGCGAGATCAACCGGCGCGCCGATGTCGCCCCTGCGCGAGTTGCTGCCTCGCCGTGGCGCTATCTGATCGACGCACGCGCGCCCAATCAGGTCGATGTCCGTGGTCTGGGCCTCGACAGCGAGTGGAGCGCCAACATCAAGTTGCGCGGCACCACTGCTGCGCCGACCATCACCGGCCAAGCCGATCTGGTGCGCGGCGGCTATGAGTTCGCGGGCAAGCGCTTCGAGCTGAGCCGCGGCCGTATCCGTTTCTTCGGCGAGAACCCGCCCGACCCGCAGCTCGACATCGCCGCCGAGGCCGACGTCGATACGCTGTCCGCGCGGATCACGATCCAGGGGACAGCGAGCAAGCCGATCATCACCTTCAGCAGCACGCCTACACTGCCCGAGGAGGAAGTGCTGAGCCGCCTGCTGTTCGGCAGCTCGATCACCAACATCAGCGCAGTCGAGGCGCTGCAACTCGGCGCGGCGGTGGCCAGCTTGCAAGGCGGCGGCGGGCTCGACCCGATCAACAAGCTGCGCAGCTCGATCGGCCTCGACCGACTGCGGATCGTCGGCTCCGACCCGGTGACCGGGCGCGGGACGTCGATCGCAGTCGGCAAATACCTCGGGCGGCGGTTCTTCGTCGAGCTGGTTACCGATGGCCAGGGCTATTCGGCGACGTCGCTGGAGTTCCGCGTCACCCGCTGGCTGGCGCTGCTGGCGACGATCTCGACGGTCGGCGAGGAGAGCGTCAATGTGAAAGTCAGCAAGGATTATTGAGCGTCACGGTGCCTAACTTGGCCGCCGCGATGGGGAAGGTCAGGCGCAACAGGCCGTCGGCAGCGCAGGCGACCCACCCAACGTATATGGTGCACTGGACCGCGACCAATTCGGTTCATTGCGGAACTTGCCTCCCGCCACGCCGGAAAAGCGGGGTTCGCACGGCTTAACTCCACACGTGCGAACCCGTTGTGGTTATCGGCAGCGGACGTCGGTCTGGTTCTGGTCGACGGAACGGCCGAGCAGCGCGCCCAGTGCGCCGCCGATCAGTGTGCCACCGGTGCGGTGGCGGCCGCCGTCGATGACGTTGCCGAGGAGCGCTCCGCCGACGCCGCCGACGATCAACCCAGTCGTCCCGTCGCTGCGCTTGCAGTAGTAACGCCCGTCCGAGCCGCGATAGACCTCATCGTTGCTGCCGAGGCGCCGCTCCGTGTAGCGCGGATCGTCGCGGTAGTAGCGCGAGGCGTCGTAATCGGTGGTGTAAGGATCGCGATCGCCGTAGCCGTAGTCGCGATCGCCGTCGCGGCGCGCCCAGCGCAGGTTGCGGCCCAGGCTGTCGAGCCGGGCATCGAGCGCATCGGCATCGCGACGCAGGGTATCGAGCTGGTAACGGGCGCGCCGGGCTTCCTCGCGATCGAGGCTGCCATCGGCGATGCCGCGATCGATGCGCCGCTCCAGCCAGTCGATCCGTTGCTGCGTGGCATCCGGCGCACCGCGCCAGAACGCGTCACGGTCCCAGTTGCTGCTGCCCGACTGCCAGCGATCGGCGGATTGCGCAGCCAGCGGGACGGCTGTGACGGCGCTCGCGGTCAGGGCCAGCGCGGCCAAAATCGATTTGGTTTGCATGCGTTCTCTCCGTTTTCCGCCATGCGGCAGCAGGGCGACAGACTTTGCCGAAAGGGTTTGCGCCGTCGCATCTTCACCCCGCCTGAATGACATAGCGAAACCGGCGACTTCTCGCGAAGCCGCCGGTTTCGATCTTGCCAATCCAGGAAAGCTCAAATCACGCGGGCAATCCGCTGATCGCCTTTACTTCCATGAAGTCCTTCAAGCCGAACAGCCCGCCCTCGCGGCCGTTGCCCGATTGCTTGTAGCCGCCGAACGGAGCGCCAGGCGACGGGCCCCAATTGTTGATCGCGACCATGCCCGCCTTGAGCTTGGGCGCGACGTCCGCGGCCTTGGCGGGGTCGCCGGTGATCGCGGCCGAAAGGCCATAGGCGGTGTCGTTGGCGATCTCGATGCCCTGCTCGAGGCTGTCGTAGGGCATGATAGTCGCCACCGGGCCGAAGGTCTCTTCCTGGGCGATGCGCATGTCCGGCGTCACGCCCGAGAACACCGTCGGCTGGATGTAGTAGCCGCGGTTGACGTTGCTCGGCAGATCGACCCCGCCGGTTTCCAGCTTGGCGCCCTCATCGATCGCCGACTGGATGAGGTCGCGGATCTTGTCGTACTGCGCCTTGTTGACCACGGGTCCGAGGTGATTGCCCTCGGTAAGCGGATCACCAACCGGGGTGGCCGAATACATCGCCGTGTAGAACGCCGCCGCCTCGGCTTCGCGTTCCTTGGGCACCAGCACGCGAGTCGGGCTGATGCAGCTCTGACCGGTGTTGATCAGCGGACCCATCGCGACGGCGGGCAGGTGCGTGGCGAAATCAGCGTCGGGCAGAACCAGGTTGGGCGACTTGCCGCCCAGTTCCTGGTGCACCCGCTTGACAGTGTCGGCGGCATTCTTGGCCACCATGATCCCGGCACGGGTCGAGCCGGTGAAGCTGACCATGTCGATGTCGGGGTGCTGGCTGATCGCGGTGCCGACGCCCGGGCCGTCGCCCTGGACGAGGTTGAATACGCCCGGGGGGACACCCGCCGCGTCGAGAATCTCTGCAAAGATCGCCGCGTTGCCGGGGCATTCCTCCGAAGGCTTGAGCACCATGGTATCGCCCGCGGCAAGCGCGGGAGCGACCTTGAGCGCGATCTGGTTGAGCGGCCAGTTCCACGGGGTGATCATCCCGACCACGCCGATCGGTTCATAGACGACCTTGTTGGCGCCCATCATCTCGCTGAACGAGAACGTCTTGAGCGCTTCCATCGTTCCGAGGAAGCCGCCGATGCCGGCGCCGACCTGCGCGGTGCTGGCGAAGCTGACCGGCGCGCCCATTTCGTTGGCCATCGACTTGGCGAGGTCGGGAACGCGCTTTTTGTATTCCTCGACAATCCGCCCCATCACCGCGAGGCGTTCCTCGGCCGTGGTCTGCGACCAGCTCTTGCCTGCCTCCTTGGCGGCGGCGACCGCGGCGTCGACGTCGGCCTTGGTGCCCAGCACGATCTCGGTGCAGGGTTCCTCGGTCGAAGGTGAGATCACCAGGTGGCGCTTGCCGCCGATGCTGTCGACCCACTGACCGTTGATGTAATTCTTGAGATAGCTGTCCACGCCGATTCTCCCGCTCTGCCCAGTTAATGGACCGATTAAATGCCCGCCGCTCATGTGGGAGAAACGCGGTCGAATGCAAGCGTCAAAAGGACAGGTGTCGGCGGTCAGCCCTCGGCCGCCGACGGAACCTTCTTGAGGACGGTATCCACCGGGATCGCCACACCGTTACCGGCCGCCACGTCCGAGCCGGAAACTCGAGCGGTCGAGCCGTCCGCTGCGGTCACGCTCAACGCTTCGCCGTCGCGAACGAAGGTCACCTCGTCGCCAGCCATCGTGGTCATTCGCACCGGCTTGCCGCGAGCCGCCTTCAGGGCGGCATCGATGTCCTTGACCGTAACGTAGCCGGGCAGAACATGCGCCTTGATCACCGAGGCCATCGCCGCGCCGTTTTCAGGCGCCTTGAGCATCGTCCCGGTCTCGCCAAGCTTGCCGAACGCGTCGTCGTCTGGGGCCAGCAGGGTGTAGGGCGCGGTCCCGTCGAACACGTTGGCGAGCCCGGTGCCCTTGAGCGCGGCGGCAACGGTGGTCAGTCCCGGAGTTCCGCCGATCGCGGCGGTCAGCGTTTCCGAGGAAACCTTGGGTGCGGCGTCGTCGGTCGCGGCCTTGTCCGCCTTGTCACAGGCGGCGAGCGGGACCAGCGCAAGCGCGGCCAGCGCCCAGGCCAACGATCGGTGCATGCGGGCGGCTCCTCCGGGGCGGCTCATGTCAGCAACTCGATCGCGGCCTTGATCAGCTGAGTGGTGGGATCGACCTGGTAAATCGTTCCGTCGCTGTAGCGGTAGTTCGACTCCGGCCCATCGACGTAGCGGTCTCGATAGCTGTAGGGCACGTTGTATACGTCGTAGCCCGCGGGAATCGGCTGACCGACCTGGAAGGTATCGCCCGTCAGCAGCGCCGAAATCGCCGTGATTGCGTTGCTCTGCGGCTCGACCCGATAAAGCGTGTCATCGTAGTAGCGATAATTGTCGGGTTGGCCGACGCCATAGTAGTCCTGATAATACGCAGGCAGCGCGGCGGTCTCGTACTGGCTGGGCCACAAGTTGCCTGGGGCAAGCGCACCGCCCAGCAACGGCAGCCAGGAATCGATCCCGCTGGCGCCGTAACGCACCAGGTAGCCGTCATAATAGCGATAGTCGCCGCTGCTCCATGCTGCGCGGTCGTGCCAGCGGTCGTCGAAATCCCACCAGTTGGGGCTGTCGTAGAACCGCGGCGCCGCCACGGCGCCGCGCGCGAGCCCCGGCGGGAGGCAGCCGTTGCCCTTCTTGGCGAGGCCCGGCGGGCACCCGGCGATCAGCCCGCGGGTGCGTTGCGGAACGGCGGAAGCCCAGCGCCATTCGCCGCCGCCATTGCGACCGTCGCGCTCGCGCGCCGCGTCCTGTCCGCCATCGTTGCGCTCCCACCTGTTTTGGGCGTTGCCGCGTTCGACCGCGACAGCACGCCTCTCAGGTCCGCCGGCCTTGGCGTTGCCGCGGTCTTCAGGGCCGCGCGATGTCGCCCGGACCTGTTGCTTGCCGCCCGCGTTGCCCTTGTTGCCGCCGTCCGGTCCCCGCATCGCGTGGCCATTGCCGCCGCCATTGCCGTGAGCCTTCTCGCCGCCACCGCCACCGCCACCGCCGTTTCCGTGAGCTTTGCCGCCACCGTCGCCCCCCGGGTGCTGGTGGGGGTTGCCGCCACCGCCGTTTCCGCCGCCCTTGCCGCCGCCGGGGTCGGCCAGTGCCGTGCTTGCCGCCAGCGCGAGTGCCGCGGCTCCAGTGAGGTATTTCAGCATGCGATAGGCTCCTTGCCTCATCGAACGCCCCGTCACGGGAGTCGTTCCGCCGTCTGTCGCGGTCCCGTTAGCCTGGATAGCGCGCGTCGCAGGGCAGGCGCGCCAGATTTGCGGCGTAGGCCGCGGCAATCTCCACGGTCTTGGCGACCTAAGGAGTCTTTGCCGGGCGAGCCCGGGTCATGCCGGATGCGTCGCGAACGAAAAAGGCGCCCGGATCGCTCCGGACGCCTCTTTGTGGGCGAAAAGGAAAGCCTTCAGGCGCTGTAATACATGTCGAATTCCACCGGGCTGGGGGTGGTTTCCCAACGCATCACTTCCTGCCACTTGAGCTCGGCATAGGCTTCGATCTGCTCCTTGGAGAAGACGTTGCCCTGGAGCAGGTAGTCGTGATCCGCCTCGAGGCTTTCCAGCGCCTCGCGCAAGGACCCGCACACCGTCGGCACCGCTTCGAGCTCGGCGGGAGGCAGGTCGTAGAGGTTCTTGTCCATCGCCTCGCCCGGGTGGATCTTGTTCTTGATTCCGTCGAGCCCGGCCATGACCAGCGCCGAATAGCACAGATACGGATTGGCCATCGCATCGGGGAAGCGGAACTCGACCCGCTTGGCCTTGTCGCCCGCGCCATAGGGGATGCGGCAGGAGGCCGAGCGGTTGCGCGCCGAATAAGCGAGCAGCACGGGAGCCTCGTAGCCCGGGACCAGACGCTTGTAGCTGTTGGTTGTCGGGTTGGTGAAAGCGTTGAGCGACTTGGCGTGCTTGATCACCCCGCCGATAAAATAAAGGCACATGTCCGACAGACCTGCATAGCCCGTACCCGCGAACAGCGGCTTGCCCTTTGCCCAAATCGAGATGTGGGTGTGCATGCCGCTGCCGTTATCGGTCTTGATCGGCTTGGGCATGAAGGTCGCGGTCTTGCCATAGGCGTGCGCGACCTGCTGGACGACGTACTTGTAGACCTGCATCCGGTCGGCGGTCTGCACCAGCGTGCCAAAGGTCAGCCCCAACTCGTGCTGCGCGGCGGCGACTTCGTGGTGGTGCTTGTCGCAGGGCAGGCCCATCTCGATCATGGTCGAGACCATTTCGCCGCGGATATCGACCGCGCTGTCGACCGGGGCGACGGGGAAATAGCCGCCCTTGGCACGCGGCCGGTGCGCCATGTTGCCGCCATCGTATTCGCGGCCCGAATTGGTCGGCAGCTCGATGTCGTCGATCTTGAAGCCGTTACCGGTATAGTCGTCGTAGAACTTGACGTCGTCGAACATGAAGAATTCGGCCTCGGGGCCGACGTACACGGTGTCGCCCACTTTGCTCGACTTCACGAACGCTTCGGCGCGCTTGGCGGTCGAGCGCGGGTCGCGGCTGTAAAGGTCGCCAGTCGAGGGCTCGACGATGTCGCAGCAGATGATCATCATCGGAGTTGCGCTGAACGGATCGATGTAAACCGCCTCGAGATCCGGCTTGAGGATCATGTCGCTCTCGTTGATCGCCTTCCACCCCTCGATCGAGCTGCCGTCGAACATCAGCCCGTCTTCCAGCTCATCCTCGCCGATCACACTGGCGACCATGGTCAGGTGCTGCCATTTGCCCTTGGGATCGGTGAAGCGCAGATCGATCCATTCGATCTCCTCGTCCTTGATCCGGGCGAGAATGTCGGTTGCCTTGGCCATGTTGATAGGTTCCCTCTTATCCAATTTTAAAAGTCCGCTTGTCCTGAGCTTGCCGAAGGACCGCCCTTCTTTTTAGGCCCGGCGCTCTGTCCAAGAAAGGAGAACGGTGCTTCGACAAGCTCAGTACGAACGGATGAATTGACCTCTAGATCGATTGCTCAAATCGCGTCGTCGTCACGCTCGCCGGTGCGGATCCGCAGCGCACTCTCGACCTGGAACACGAAGATTTTGCCATCGCCGATCCGCCCGGTCTGTGCGGCCGAGGCGATCGCCTCCACCGTGCGCTCGGCCAGGTTGTCGGGCACGACCACCTCGAGTTTCACCTTGGGCAGGAAATCGACGACGTATTCGGCGCCGCGATAGAGCTCGGTGTGGCCCTTCTGGCGCCCGAAGCCCTTCGCCTCGGTCACCGTGATCCCAGATACGCCGACCTCGTGGAGCGCTTCCTTGACCTCGTCGAGCTTGAACGGTTTGATGATCGCTTCGATCTTCTTCACATGACCCCCAAACGGCCTCTTTGGCGACGCCGTGTCGGACAACAACTCATCAAGAATCGTGCCATTGGCTTGAGGGGGGGTGTCTAAGCGATTGCAAGCGGCACCGAAAGCCGCAATTTCGCGGGTGCAGCAATTTTGCCGTTCGATACGATGCGCGCGACGCAACGATGTGGCTGTCAGCCAACCGTTTTCTGCACGAATTTTGCGCAGGGTGTGCCTAAAATTTAGGCACCCCCTGTCAATAGGGCGGCTTGTTCAGCCCGCGGGGGCTGGCGGTGAAGATTTCGCAGCCATCCTCCGTGATCCCGATCGAGTGCTCGAACTGCGCCGAAAGCGATCGGTCGCGGGTGACCGCCGTCCAGCCGTCCTCGAGCAGCTTCACCGGCGGCTTGCCCAGGTTGATCATCGGCTCGATCGTGAAGAACATGCCCGGCCGCAGCTCA
This sequence comes from Novosphingobium sp. Gsoil 351, assembly GCF_009707465.1. Taxonomy (NCBI): domain Bacteria; kingdom Pseudomonadati; phylum Pseudomonadota; class Alphaproteobacteria; order Sphingomonadales; family Sphingomonadaceae; genus Novosphingobium; species Novosphingobium sp. Gsoil 351. The sequence goes on along the minus strand of NZ_CP046120.1, from coordinate 2,724,349 downwards.
GGCCCGGTCCCAGCACGAGCGGCGTGGATCACTTCGGGCGCATCGTGGAACAGGCGGCCGACGCCGTGCCCACAGAACTCGCGGACCACGCCGTAGCGGTGGCTTTCGGCATGGCGCTGGATCGCCGCGCCGATGTCTCCCAGCCGCGCGCCGGGCCGCGCCTTCTCCACCCCGATCATCAGGCACTCGTACGTCACCTCGACCAGGCGGCGGGCCTTCAGCGGCACGTCCCCAACCAGGTACATCCGGCTGGTATCGCCGTGCCAACCATCAAGCAGCGGGGTAACGTCGATGTTGACGATGTCGCCGTCCTTGAGCGTCTTTTCGGACGGGATGCCGTGGCAGACGACATGGTTGATCGAGATGCAGCACGAATGGGCATAGCCACGATAGCCCAGCGTCGCGGGCACCGCGCCGCCATCGAGCGTCATCTGCCGCACGACGTCGTCGAGCGCGGCGGTCGTGACACCGGGCTTCACCAGCGGGGCGAGCGCGTCGAGAATTTCGGCGGCCAGCCGCCCGGCCTTGCGCATCCCCGCAAACCCGGCGGGTCCATGGAGCTTGATCGTCCCGTCGCGGGGGAGCGTGTCGGTGTCGGCAACTGTCACGTAATCGGTCATGTCCCGAATATAGCGCGGGTAACGGCGAATTGCGACCTCTTACCGCCCCGGGAAACGGACGTACGGGCATCATCCCACCGAGAACGCGCCCCGATATTCCGGCTTCACTGCTTTCAACAAGCGCCGCGCTCACCGGCAAAGTGAACTCGTAGTCGCCCTCCACGTAGGGTCCGGCGGAATAAGGTCCGATCAAAACGCCGACCTTGTCGAACGTCCGCCCGTTCGACGACCCCAGGATCACGGTCTGGTCGGACGGCTTGATGCAATCGTTGAACATCGACCCGTCGCTGACCACCGGCTCGCCGCGGCGCTTGCTCCGCTCCTTGTCGAGCAGAACGCAAAGCGGCTTCTCGATCACCGCGTCGAACGCCGCCTTGGAAACGAAGGCGTCGAGCTGCGCTAGCCGCTTTCCGGCCTGCTTGTCGAACAGCAGCGAATCGTAGCCGTGGTTGGGATGCGCGCCGCCGCTGTCCTCGTAGAGTTGCGCCGACAGGCTGAGGGAAGCGGGGTGTTTCGGTCACTTTCGCCCAGGCCCGTCCCGAAGCGTAGGCACGGTATTCCAAACCGTCTTCCTTGGCCGTCGCGCGCCCTTCCTTCGCGCTCTTGATCAGGTCCGCGCGGGCCTTCGTGCGCTGGACGTCGAGCCAGGCCTTGAGCGCCGGGATGCGGCCGGCCGCGGCGGGATAACTGTAGTCGAACTCAAACAGATCGGTCGATTCCTCGACCGCGCTCGCTCCTCCTTCGCTGGCTGACGATGTCGCCGCGGCGGTTGCGCCTGAATCGCTCGAGGTGGAAGCACCTGGGGCCCGCACGCTGGCCGTCGCGGTGGCTGCCGTGGCGGGCGCCTCGCCCTTACACGCAGCCAGCAAGGCGGCGGCGATCATGACGGCAAGAACACGCGACACGCAAAATTCCTCACACCGCCGACGCAAACACGATAAGCGGCTTGGCGATGAGCGACAAGCACACCCTGATCCAGGCCGACCGCGGCCAGAAGGCGATCGACCTCGAACTGATCGACAAGGCGGGCTTCGCCGCCTGGGCGAAGGCGCTGCCGCCGACCGCGCGCGCGGCGGTGGAGGCGCAGAAGTTCGAGGGCGGCGGGTTCGAGACCGCAATCGTGCCGGCGGGAGACGGCTGGTCGGCGGTAGGCGGCGTGGCCGACACCGCGAAGCTGTCGAGCTGGTGCCTGGCCAAGCTGGCCGAAACGCTTCCCGCTGGAACCTATCGGCTCAAGGGCGCCGAGCCGGGTCCGGCGTTGCTCGGCTGGGTCACCGCGCAATATCGCTTCGATCGCTATCGCGAGGCCAATAAGACCACCGGGCCGCGCATTCTGGTTACCAACGACGCCAAGGCCATCGAACCCGCGCTGGCCGAGGCGGCAGCGGTCGCCAAGGTCCGCGATCTGGTCAACACCCCCGCCGAGGACATGGGCCCTGCCGCGCTCGAGGCCGAAGTCCGCGCGCTAGGCAAAGCGCACAAGGCGGATGTTTCCATCACTACTGGCGACAAACTCGAGCAGGAGTTCCCCCTGACCCATGCGGTCGGTCGGGCGGCGGGGCGCAGCCATGCGCCGCGGATGATCGAGCTGGTCTGGGGCAACGCGAAGCACCCGCGCCTCGCCATCGTCGGCAAGGGGGTGTGCTTCGATTCGGGCGGGCTCGACATCAAGTCGGCCAGCGGCATGCTGCTGATGAAGAAGGACATGGGCGGCGCGGCGCATGCCATCGCGCTGGCCGGGCTGGTGATGGCAGCAGGCCTGAAGGTGCGGCTCCATTTGCTGGTCCCCGCGGTCGAGAACGCCATCGCCGGCAACGCGATGCGCCCCGGCGATGTCTTCCGCGCGCGTGGCGGCATTTCTGTGGAGATCACCAACACCGATGCCGAAGGGCGGCTGGTGCTCGCCGATGCGTTGGTGCGGGCAGGCGAGGAAGATCCCGAATTCATCCTCGATTTCGCCACGCTCACCGGGGCGGCGCGGGTCGCGCTCGGCCCCGACCTGCCCGCGCTTATGGCGCGGCGCGACGAGACCGCCGCCGGGCTGATCGCCGCGGGCCTGGCGCACGACGACGCTGTGTGGCGGCTGCCGCTGCCCGAGCCCTATCGCGAATACCTCAAGTCCGACATCGCCGACCTCCAGAACAGCCCCTCGAACGGGTTCGCCGGAGCCAGCGTGGCGGGCTTGTTTCTCGACCGCTTTGTGCCTTCGGGCTTCGATTGGGCGCACTTTGATACGTTCGCCTGGCGGCCGGTCTCCAAGCCCGGTCGACCCAAAGGCGGCGAGGCGCTCGGCTTGCGCGCGGCCTGGCACTATCTGCGCGAGCGGTTCGGGTGAACGGGATCTTGTTGGCGCGGGACTCCGCCGCGCCTTGCTCCGAGGCCGAGCAGCGTCTACTCGCCCCCGCTTTCCGCCAAGAGACCTCTGTGACCGCAATTCCCCCTCAGCCAACCGACTATTCCGGACAGTACGCGCTGTCCGGCCCGGCCAAGGTGCGCGACGCGCGGGTCACCCCGATCCGCGGTGACCTCGCCGACATCGCGCTGGCGGGCAAGCTGTTCGCGCCGCACTACGTGGTGCCGATGGAGCGCGCGGTGGCGGTGCCGTTCGCGCCGCTGCGCAAGATCCCGCACGATGACGCCGAGCAGACATCGGAATTGCTCTCGGGCGAGCGGTTCATGGTGCTCGACATCGCGGGCGCGTGGGCTTGGGGCTATTGCCAGCACGATTGTTACAACGGCTACCTCGCGCTCGACGCGTTGGGCGAGCCGCAGGGCAAGGCGCCGGTCGCCAGACCGGGTGACCCGGTCGAAGCCGCGCTTGCCCGGCTCGGCATGCCGTACGTCTGGGGTGCGCGCGGTGGGGCCGGGATAGACTGTTCGGGCCTGGTGCAGACTTCGTTCGCCCACGCCGGCCAGCTCCTGCCACGCGACAGCGACCAGCAGGAGGCCTGTGGCGAAGCTGTCGATGCCGCGCGGCGGGGCGATCTGGTGTTCTTTCCCGGCCATGTCGCCATCGCCACGGGTCCCGACGAAATCGTGCACGCCAGCCAGGATGCGGGCGCGGTGGTGATGGAACCGCTCGCCGCGCTGATCGCGCGAAAGGGCGCGCCGACCCACCTCCGGCGGCTGGCATGACGGCGGTCGTCTTCGTCGATGGTGCCGCGGGGACCACCGGGCTTGAGATTGTCGAACGGCTCGAAGGCCGGCGGGATCTCCGGCTGCTCGTCCTCGATGAAGCGCAACGCAAGGACGAGGCAGCCCGGCGCGAGGCCTTCCGCTCCGCCGACTTCGCGGTGCTGTGCCTTCCCGACGATGCCGCGCGCGACGCGGTTGCCTTGGCCGAGGGCAGCAACGTCCGCATCGTCGACGCCAGCAGCGCGCACCGCGTCGCTCCTGGGTGGACTTATGGCTTTCCCGAACTCGTCGGGCGTGAGGCGGTGGCCAATGCGAGCCGGGTCAGCAATCCCGGCTGCTATCCTAGCGGATTCCTAGCGCTGGTCGCGCCGCTGGTTCGCGCCGGGCTGCTGCCGGCCGACTGGCCCTACACGGTTCACGCGGTCTCGGGCTATTCGGGGGGCGGCAAGGCCCTGATTGCGCGGTTCGAAGCCGACCGCGACATCGCCTGGCGCGGCTATGGCCTGGGCGGCGGGCACAAGCATGTGCCGGAAATGCGGAAATGGGCCGGCCTGGTCCACGCGCCGCTATTCGCGCCCGCGGTGATCCCGGCGTTTCGCGGGATGGCCGTTGAAGTGCCGCTGCCTGCCGCGATTGGCGCCGACGCGGCGGCCCTGCGCGGTGCGCTGGCCGATTTCTTCACCGGTTCTGCGCTGGTGCGGGTCGCACAAGAATGGCCTGCGGACGGCGAAATCCTGCTGCGCGGATCGAGTGCGCCGAGCGATGCGCTGAGCTTGCATGTATTCGGTGGCGCAGAAGGGATCCGCCTGATCGCGCTGCTCGACAACCTCGGCAAAGGCGCCAGCGGTGCGGCGGTGCAGAGTTTGAACTTGATGGCGGGACTGGAAGAAACCGCCGGGCTGCGGCTCTGAATTCCTCGCCCCAGAATGGGGAGAGGATGGCGAAGCTTGCGCCGCAGGCGCTAGCGCAGCCTGGATAGGGGTCGCGCACTGCCGCCGCCCCTGTCAACTTCGACTAGGCGCATCGGCGCCAAGCCTTCGTATCTCTCCCCGCACGCGGGGCGAGAGCAACCTAATCTTCTTCGGCAATCGTCACTTTCAGCCCGTCGAGCGCATCGGTCATCGGCACCTGGCACGACAGCCGCGAGAACTCGTTGCGGTGGTCGCTGCTGTCGAGCAGGTCGTTCTCGTCTTCACTCATCGCGGGAAGCCGGTCGGCAAACGCCGGGTCGACGTGGATGTGGCAGGTCGCGCACGAACAACAACCGCCGCACAGCGCGAGCAGCTCGTCGAAGCCGTTGTCGCGGATGTTTTCCATCACTGACAGGCCCGTGGTCGCTTCGACGGTCGATTCTTCCCCGGCACGATTGGTCACCAGCAGCTTCGGCATATCGGTCGTGTCCCTGCTTTGTTCGCATCGGCGCTATCGCCGCTTTGGCCGGGCTGCTAGTGCCCACGTGGAAGTTTGGCAAGCGGAGCGGTGACCGATGGGATTGACGGCCGAGAGGATCAAGGCGGGGCTGGATCACGTCGCCACGCTCGAACCGCTGATCGGCGCGGCGATCGAACGCGCCGGCTATCCCGAACCGCGCTTCCGCTCGACCGGATATGTCACCCTGCTGCGCACGATCGTCGGCCAGCAAGTCAGCGTCGCCGCCGCCGCCTCGGTGTGGAACAAGCTGGCGGCGCTGCTGGGCGACGACATCCCGCCCGAAGCCCTGCTCGCCGCCGATTTCGACAGTCTTCGCGCCTGCGGCTTCTCGCGCCAGAAGCAGGGTTATGCACGCAGCTTGTGCGAACTGGTGGTCTCCGGCGAACTCGACCTCGACGCGCTGCCCGCCGACGACGAGGCCGCCATCGCCGAGCTGACCCGGATCAAGGGCATCGGCCGCTGGTCGGCGGAGATCTATCTCCTGTTCGCCGAAGGCCGCCCCGACATCTGGCCCGCAGGCGACCTGGCGGTGCAGGCGGGGCTGGCAAAACTGCTGGGGCTGGAGACCCGCCCCGACGAAAAAGCCGCGCGCCTTCTTGCCGAACCCTGGCGCCCGCACCGCGGCGCGGCGGCCATCTTCACCTGGCATTGCTACAACAATCCGGCGCTTTGAAGCGCTACTCTTCCCCTGAAGACGAGAGGGCGGGCCGTTCGGAATCTTCGTCTTCCGTGCTCCCGAATGCCGCGAACGCGTCGTCGACCGGCTCCAACAATCCGGCGGCGCGCAGTTCATCGATGCCGGGCAGATCGCGGCGCGATTCGAGGGCGAAGTGAGTGAGGAAATCGGGGGTGGTCGCATAGATCACCGGGCGGCCCGGCACTTCGCGGCGCCCGGCGACGCGGATCCAGCCGGCCTCCATCAGCACGTCGAGCGTGCCCTTGGCGGTCTGGACGCCGCGGATCGCCTCGATTTCGGCGCGGCTGACCGGTTCGTGGTAGGCGACGATCGCGAGGACTTCGGTGGCGGCGCGGCTGAGGCGGCGGACATCCTCGCGTTCGCGGCGCAGGAGGTGGGCGAGATCGGGGGCGGTCTGGAAATGCCAGCGCCCGCCACGCTCGACCAGTTCGACCCCGCGGCCCGCATAATGGCCTCCCAGTCGCACGAGTGCTGCTGCAACATCGGCGTCGCCGAGATGCTTCGAGAGCTGCATCGCGGTCATCGGCTCGGTTGCCGCGAACAGCGCGGCTTCGACGGCGCGGGTGAGGTCGTCCATCAGGCCAGAGCTCTCAGCCGGAGCACGCCGAAGGCCTCGTCCTGCGCCAGTTCGGCCTTGCCCTGCCGCGCCAGTTCAAGCGCGGCGACAAAGCTGGAGGCCAGCGCCGAGCGGCGCAGGCGCGGATCGGCGAAGGGGGGAAGGAATTCCTCCAGCGCCATCCAGTCGAGCGCCACGCCGAGCATCGCGGCGACGCGGGACAGCGCGCTTTCGAGCGTCATCACCGCGCGGTCGCGGACCATGTGGACCACCGGCGCCGTCCGCGCCTTGACCTGACCATAGGCCTGGACGAGATCGAACCAGTCGCACTGCCAGGCGTTGCGCCGTTCGACCCGCAAACCTTCGGGCGCGCCGCGGGCGAACACGTCGCGGCCCAGCCGGTCGCGAGCCATCAGCCGGGCGCCCGCCTCGCGCATCGCGCCCAGCCGCTGGAGCCGCAGTTGCAGGCGCAACGCGAGCTCGTCGGCGCTGGGCTCTTCCTGCTCCTCCTTCGGCAGCAGCAGCAGCGACTTGAGGTAGGCGAGCCAGGCGGCCATCACGAGGTAGTCGGCGGCCAGCTCCAGCCGCAGCGCGGCGGCGCGCTCGACATAGCCGATGTACTGGTCGGCCAGCGCGAGGATCGATATCCCGCGCAGATCGACCTTCTGGCGACGGGCGAGATCGAGCAGTAGGTCGAGCGGGCCTTCCCAGCCATCGAGTTCGAGATAGAGCGCGGCGTCGTCGGTCGGCCGCGCCGCCGGGCCGTCCCACGCCTCGTCGCCCGCGAACAGGCTGGTCGGGAGGACCGCCTCGTCCATCAGGCGCTCGCCGCCAGCGCCAGCAGCCGGTCGCGGGTATCGAGCAGCGCCGTCTGCGCGGCAATCTCCACCGGGGCCGAGAAGTCGGCCGTTCCCGCCAGCGCGCGATCGAGCCTGGCCTGGGTCTCCCTATCCATCGCCGGCAGGCGCTGGGCGATGCCGACCATGTCGTCCATCTTCGCCCAGCAATTGAGCGCTATATCGCATCCCGCCGCGACCGCGCGTTCGGCCCGCTCGGGCACCGAGCCGGTCAGCGCCTCCATATCGAGGTCGTCGGTCAACAGCAGCCCGTCGAAGCCGATCCGCTTGCGGATGACCTCCTGGATCACGAACGGCGAGAGCGTGGCGGGGTTCTGGGCATCCCACGCGGTGAACAGCAAGTGTCCGGTCATGCCGATGGCCGCGTCCTTGAGCGCGCGGAACGGGGCGAGGTCGGTTTCGAGTTCCTCCTCGCTCGCGGTAACGGTGGGCATCGCCTTGTGCGTATCGACCGAGGTCCGCCCGTGGCCCGGCATGTGCTTGACCGTCCCCGCGACCCCCGCCCGGCCGAGCCCGTCGAGCACCGCGCGGCCGAGCGCGGCGACCCGCATTGGCTCTGACCCCAGCGCGCGGTCGCCGATCACGTTGTTCGCGTCGGGCTGGCGGACGTCGAGCAGCGGGAGGCAATCGACGTTGATCCCGACCTCGGCAAGGTCGAGCCCCAGCGCATGGGCGTTGCTGCGCGCCGCCTCGATCGCGCTGATCGGGGCCAGGTCATAGAGTTTGTCGAACGCCTCGCCCGGCGGGAACGCGAGCCACTGCGGCGGCTTCATCCGCGCCACCCGGCCGCCCTCCTGGTCGATGCAGATGAAAGTGCGGTCTCGCCCATGGAGTTCGCGCAAACTGTCGGTCAGCGCGCGGACTTGACCACGATCAACGATGTTGCGTCCGAACAGGATATAGCCTGCGGGGTCGGCGTCGCGAATAAAGGCACGCTCGTCGGCGGTGAGCGTCGGGCCGGAGAGGCCGAAGATTGCGGGGACCATGCGATGAATCTGGCGGAAATGCTGGACTTGGGCAAGCGCGACGCGGTGAATGGTGGGGAAAAGGCTGCACAACCGTTCACCGTCGCCCCGGCCCAGGCCGGGGGTCAACCAGGCTCTGCGCCCGCGCCGGCATCACCGTGCCAAGAATCCGGATGGAACCCGGCCTGCACCGGGGCGACTAAAGTTGATTTGTTGCGAGCGGCAACCTTGTGTTGCCAATCAGCAACACTATCTCCCACGCACACAGGAGGCACGCCTTTTCCATGAACCTCGAAAAATTCACCGACCGCGCCAAGGGATTCCTTCAGAGCGCGCAGACCGTCGCGATCCGGATGAACCATCAGCGGATCGCGGCCGAGCATGTGCTCAAGGCGCTGCTCGAGGATGGCGAAGGCATGGCCAGCGGGCTGATCCAGCGCGCCGGGGGCGACCCCCAGATCGCGCATGCGGAGATCGACAAGGCGCTGGCCAAGACGCCCGCGGTCTCGGGCGGCGGGGCACAGGCCACGCCGGGGCTCGACAACGACGCGGTGCGGGTGCTCGACCAGGCCGAGAAGATCGCCACCAAATCGGGTGACAGCTTCGTCACCGTCGAGCGGATGCTGGTCGCGCTGGCGCTGGCGACGACCACCGCCGCCGGCCAGGCGCTGAAAGCCGCCGGGGTCGATGCGAAGAAGCTGGAGACCGCGATCACCGAGCTGCGCGGAGGCCGCGAGGCGCACAGCGCCAGCGCCGAGAACGCCTATGACGCGATGAAGAAATACGCCCGCGACCTGACCCAGGCGGCGCGCGACGGCAAGCTCGATCCGGTGATCGGCCGCGACGAGGAAATCCGCCGCACGGTCCAGATCCTCGCCCGCCGGACCAAGAACAACCCCGCGCTGATCGGCGAACCCGGCGTCGGCAAGACCGCGATCGCGGAAGGCCTGGCGCTGCGGATCGCCAACGGCGACGTTCCCGACAGCCTCAAGGACCGCCGCCTGATGGCCCTCGACATGGGCAGCCTGATCGCGGGCGCGAAGTATCGCGGCGAGTTCGAGGAGCGGCTCAAGTCGGTGCTCGACGAGGTCAAGGGCGCCGAGGGCGAGATCATCTTGTTCATCGACGAGATGCACACGCTGATCGGCGCGGGCAAAGGCGAAGGCGCGATGGACGCGAGCAACCTGCTCAAGCCCGCGCTGGCCCGCGGCGAGCTCCACTGCATCGGCGCGACCACGCTCGACGAGTACCAGAAGCACGTCGAGAAGGACCCCGCGCTCCAGCGGCGGTTCCAGCCGGTGTTCGTCGGCGAGCCCACGGTCGAGGACACGATCAGCATCCTGCGCGGTCTGAAGGACCGTTACGAGCTGCACCACGGGGTGCGGATCACCGACGGCGCGATCGTCGCCGCCGCGACGCTGAGCAACCGCTACATCGCCGACCGCTTCCTGCCCGACAAGGCGATCGACCTGATGGACGAGGCCGCCAGCCGCATCCGCATGGAAGTGGAGAGCAAGCCCGAGGAGATCGAGAACCTCGACCGCCGGATCATCCAGCTCAAGATCGAGGAAATGGCGCTCGGCCGCGAAAGCGACCAGCCGAGCAAGGATCGCCTGACCACGCTGCGCACCGAACTGGCGGGGCTGGAGGAACAGTCCGCCGCGCTGACCACGCGCTGGCAGAACGAACGCGACAAGATCGCCGCCGAAGGCAAGATCAAGGAAGCGCTCGACGCGGCGCGGCTCGAACTGGAACAGGCGCAGCGCGCGGGCGACCTCGCCAAGGCGGGCGAGCTTTCCTACGGCCGCATCCCCGAACTGGAGAAGCAACTCGCCGAGGCGCAAGCGCTCGACACCTCGAACATGCTGCTGCGCGAGGAAGTCACCGCCGACGACATCGCCGCGGTTGTCAGCCGTTGGACCGGCATCCCGATGGAGCGGATGCTGGCGGGCGAGCGCGAGAAGCTGCTCAAGATGGAAGAGACCATCGGCAAGCGGGTGATCGGCCAGAGCGACGCGGTCACCGCGGTCAGCAAGGCGGTGCGCCGCGCGCGGGCCGGGTTGCAGGACCCCAACCGGCCCTTGGGCAGCTTCCTGTTCCTGGGCCCCACCGGCGTCGGCAAGACCGAGCTGACCAAAGCCTTGGCCGGGTTCCTGTTCGACGACGACAGTGCGATGGTCCGCATCGACATGTCGGAATTCATGGAGAAGCACGCGGTCAGCCGCCTGATCGGCGCGCCTCCAGGCTATGTCGGTTACGACGAAGGCGGGGTCCTGACCGAAGCGGTGCGCCGCCGCCCCTATCAGGTCGTGCTGTTCGACGAGGTCGAGAAGGCCCACGCCGACGTGTTCAACGTGCTGCTCCAGGTGCTCGACGACGGCCGCCTGACCGATGGCCAGGGCCGCCAGGTCGATTTCACCAACACGCTGATCATCCTGACCAGCAATCTGGGCAGCCAGTACCTCGCCAGCCTCGACGAGGGACAGGACGTGAGCACGGTCGAGCCGCAAGTGATGGAAGTCGTGCGCGCACACTTCCGTCCGGAATTTCTCAACCGGCTCGACGAGATCATCCTGTTCCATCGCCTGGGCCAGGAGCACATGGCGCCGATCGTCGATCTGCAGGTCGAACGGGTGGCCAAGCTGCTCAAGGACCGCAAGATCACGCTGGAGCTGAGCGATGCGGCGCGGCGCTGGCTGGGGCGGGTCGGCTACGATCCGGTCTATGGCGCGCGGCCCTTGAAGCGCGCGGTGCAGCGCTATGTCCAGGACCCGCTCGCCGACAAGCTGCTGGCGGGCGAAATTCCCGACGGCAGCACGGTCAAGCTCGACGACGGCGATGGGGCGCTGACGATCGCGGTGTCCTGACGCGGGTTGACCCGCTGGCTGGCGCGCTTTAACCGGACGATTAAATCGTCGCCCGGGAGACTCGGACCATGCCTGCTGCCTATATCGTCGATGCCGTCCGCACCGCGGGAGGACGCCGTGGCGGGCGGCTCGCCGGGGTCCATCCCGTCGATCTTGCCGCAGCCTCGCTTGACCACCTGGTGTCCCTGACGGGGATGGATCCTGGCGCAATCGAGGACGTGATCATGGGCTGCGTCAGCCAGGGCGGCCAGCAGGCCGGGCAGGTTGGCCGCAACGCGGTGCTGGCGTCGAAACTGCTGCCGGAATCGACCCCGGCGGTGACGATCGACCGGCAGTGCGGATCGAGCCAGCAGGCGATCCAGTTCGCCGCGCAGGCGGTGATGTCGGGCACCCAGGACGTGGTGATCGCCGCGGGCATCGAGAGCATGACCCGCGTGCCGATGGGCAGCACGAGCATGTTCCATGTCAAGGAAGGGCTGGGCCACTACAAATCACCGGGGCTTGAAGCCAAGTATCCCGGGATCATGTGGTCGCAGTTCATGGGCGCGGAAATGCTCGTCAAGAAGCACGGCTTCACCAAGGACGATCTCGACCGCTTCGCCTACGAAAGCCACCAGAAGGCCATCGCCGCGACCCAGGCCGGGGCGTTCACCGCCGAGATCGTGCCGATCACGATCGAGACCCCCGAGGGCGAGGCGCAGCACACCGTCGACGAGGGCATCCGCTTCGATGCGACGCTGGAAAGCATCGCCGGGGTCAAGCTGCTCCAGCCCGAAGGTTCGCTGACCGCGGCCAGTTCCAGCCAGATCTGCGATGGGTCGTCGGCGGCGCTGGTCGTCTCGGAAGAGGCGCTCAAGCGTTACGGCCTGACCCCGCTGGCGCGGGTTCACACGCTGACGGTGACCGCGGGCGATCCGGTGATCATGTTGGAAGAGCCGCTGTTCGCCACCGACAAGGCGCTGGCCAAGGCCGGGCTGAGCATCGGCGACATCGACCTTTACGAAGTCAACGAGGCGTTCGCAGGCGTGCCGCTGGCCTGGCTCAAGCACACCGGCGCCGATCCTACGCGCCTCAACGTCAATGGCGGCGCGATCGCGCTGGGCCATCCGCTGGGCGCATCGGGCACCAAGCTGATGGCCACGCTGCTTCACGCGCTGAAAGCACGCGGCAAGAAATACGGCCTGCAGACGATGTGCGAGGGCGGCGGGGTCGCCAACGTCACGATCGTCGAGATGGTCTGAACTTTCGCGGGGACCAAATTCTCGCTCGTGTCGAGCGAAGTCGAGACACGTCAAGCACAGCGCTCGCGTCCCTCGACTTCGCTCGGGACGATCGGATCTTTGATTAGGGGAATACGCATGAAACTCGACAGCACCGTAGCCGCCGTAGTCACTGGCGGCGCCTCGGGCCTCGGCGCCGCGACCGCGCGCGCGCTCGCCGCCAAGGGGGTCAAGGTCGCGATCTTCGATCTGCAGGAGGAAAAGGGCCTGGCCGTCGCCGCCGAGATCGGCGGCGTGTTCTGCGAGGTCAACGTGACTTCCGACGAAAGCGTCGACGCCGGGTTCGCCAAGGCCCGCGCCGCCCACGGGCAGGAGCGCATCCTGGTCAACTGCGCGGGCACCGGCAACGCGATCAAGACCGCCAGCCGGTCCAAGACCGATGGCAGCATCAAGCACTTCCCGCTCGACGCGTTCAACTGGCTGATCCAGATCAACCTGGTCGGCACCTTCCGCTGCATCGCCAAGTCGGCGGCGGGGATGCTGACGCTCGAGCCGCTGGAAGACGGCGAGCGCGGGGCGATCGTCAACACCGCCAGCGTCGCGGCCGAGGACGGCCAGATGGGCCAGGCCGCCTATTCGGCATCGAAGGGCGGCGTCGTCGGCATGACCCTGCCGATCGCGCGCGACCTGATGAGCGAGGGCATTCGCGTCAACACCATCTTGCCGGGCATCTTCGAGACCCCGCTGATGCAGGGCGCGCCGCAGAACGTGAAGGACGCGCTGGCGGCGTCGGTGCCCTTCCCCAAGCGCCTGGGCATCCCCTCGGAATACGCCCAGCTCGCGCTGACGATGATCGAGTGCGGCTATTTCAACGGCGAGGACGTCCGGCTCGACGGCGCGATCCGGATGGCCCCGCGCTGATGCGAAGGGCGGCCGCGCGGGTCTGCGAGAATTCGTTTTCCTACTTGGTGCGCAATTGGTTAGGCGCGCAACGATGACGATTTCCGGCGCGTCCTTCCCCGCTTTTTCGAGCGGGGCGGGGGGCGCCGGTTTTTTAAACCCTGGACTGTGGTCCATGTGGTCCAAGGAGAAGAACGCATGAGCGACTTCACTCAGATCCTGTACGAAGTCGCCGACGGCATCGCCACGATCACCCTGCACCGCCCGGACAAGATGAACGCCTTCACCCGGACGATGATGGCCGAGCTCATCGCCGCGTTCGACCGCAGCGATGCCGACGACGCGGTGCGCGCGGTGATCGTCACCGGACACGGCGAGCGGGCGTTCTGCGCCGGGGCCGACCTGACTCCTGAAGGCGGCGGACAGGTGTTTTCCGCGCCCGGCCAGGAAGCCGACCTGGGAAGCGAGGAGGTGCGCGATGGCGGCGGGCGGCTGACGCTGCGCATCTACGAATCGAAGAAGCCGGTGATCGCCGCGTGCAACGGCGCCGCGGTGGGCATCGGGGTGACCATGCAGCTCGCGATGGACATCCGCCTCGCTTCGGACAACGCCCGCTACGGCTTCGTCTTCGCCCGCCGCGGGATCGTGCCCGAAGCGGCCTCGAGCTGGTTCCTGCCGCGCCTGGTGGGCATCCAGCAGGCGCTCGAATGGTGCTACACCGCGCGCATCTTCGGCGCGCAGGAAGCCCTCGACGGCGGGCTCGTCCGCTCCGTTCACCCCCAGGCCGAACTGATGGACGCGGCCCGCGCCATCGCCCGCGAGATCGCCGACAACACCAGCGCGGTTTCGGTCGCGATGACCCGCGCGATGTTGTGGCGCAATGCGGCCCAGGATCACCCGATGGCCGCGCACCGGGTGGATAGCCGCGCGATCTATCGCCTGTCGAAAAGCGCCGACGCCGCGGAAGGTGTGCAAAGCTTCCTCGCCAAGCGGCCTCCCGCCTTCCCCGGCAAGGTCAGCAGCGATATGCCTGACTTCTATCCGTGGTGGGACGAAGCGAAATACGAATGAGCGAGGTGCTTCCTCTTCAGGCCGACAGCCCCGGGGCGCGGGCGCTGCTGCTCGAAACCGCCAGCGCGATCATGCGCGAGGGCGACATCGTCGACATCTCGTTGTCCGAACTCAGCTTGCGCTCCGGCCTCAATTCAGCGCTCGTGAAATACTACTTCGGCAACAAGGCCGGGCTGATGAAGGCGCTGCTCGATCGCGACATGGCCGCGATCACTCACAGCGTCGATGCCCTGTTGCGCAAGGACATGGACCCGGAGGCCAAGCTGAGCCTGCATCTGGGCAAGATGGTCGATACCTATTACGCGACGCCCTATCTCAACCGCCTCCTGATGCGGCTGGTGCGCGACAGCGATCCCGAAGAGGCGAGGCGGATCGCCGAGACCTATCTCACCCCGCTCCAGGACGCCTACGACCGGCTGATCAGCGAAGGGGTGCGCGCCAAGGTCTTCCGCCCGATCGATCCGCAGCTGTTCTATTTCAGCGCCACCGGCGCCGCCGACCGCTTTTTCTCCGCACGCCTGGTGCTGCGCCACTGCTTCGATCAGGACACCCTGACCGCGGAACTGCGCGATCGCTACAAGGCGCACATCATCGACCTGATCATGGCGGGCATCAGGGCCTGATGGGCGAGGCGGTGCTGCACGACTACTGGCGCTCGTCCGCCGCGTACCGGGTGCGGATCGTCCTCAACCTGAAGGGCATACTCTGGCGCGGCCTTCCGCTGGACATGATCGGCGGCGAACACAAGCACGACGACTACACCGCTCTCAATCCGCAGGGCCTGGTCCCCACGCTGGAGATCGACGGGCACGTCCTCACCCAGAGCCTCGCGATCATCGACTATCTCGACGCGACGCATAAGACCCCGGCGATGGTCTCCGCCGACCCGGCGCGGCGGGCGCGCACCCTGGCCCAGGCCTTGATCGTTGCCGCCGACATCCACCCGGTGAACAACATGCGCATCCTCAACGCCTTGCGCAGCGATTTCGGCGCGAGCGAGGAGCAAGTCCGCCTGTGGGTCCAGCGCTGGATCGCCGAAGGGTTCGCCGCGCTGGAACGGATGGCGCCGGAAGCGGGGCTGTTCGGTGGCGACATGCCCGACCTGGCAGATGTTTGCCTGGTCCCGCAGATGTACAACGCGCGCCGGTTCGAACTCGATCTCACGCCTTACCCCCGGCTGGTGCGGATCGATGCCGCGGCGCGCGCGCTCGATCCCGTCGCCCGCGCCGCGCCCGAGGCGGTGCGCGCCGGCTAGACTGCAACGCTTGCGCCGTTCACCGGTTGCAGTAGTAACGAGGCCATGCCCGCGAACAGCACCCGCCTGGCCGATTTCATGCCCTATCGCCTGTCGGTGACGACCAACATCGTCAGCGACCTGATCGCGGGGCGCTATCGCTCGCGTTTCGGCCTGAAGATTCCCGAGTGGCGGGTGATGGCAGTGCTCGGCGACGCGGGGGCGCTGACCCAGCGCGCGCTGGTCGGCGCGACGCGGATGGACAAGGTCGCGGTCAACCGCGCGTGCAAGGTGCTGGAGGAACGCGGGCTCGCCGCGCGCAGCCCCAACGCGCACGACGGCCGCTCGCACCACCTCGAACTCACCCCAGCCGGGCGCGACATGTTCGAACAGATCATGCCGATGGCGCTCGACATGGAGACCCGGCTGTTCGCCTGCCTGACGGCGCGCGAGACGGACCTGCTCAAGGCCACGCTGGGCAAGCTCGACCGGCAGGCCACCGCCATGCTCGGGGAAACCGGATGAAGCTCGCCTCTCTTCCCCAGGGCCGCGACGGGCGCCTGGTCGTGGTTTCCGACGACCTCGCCTGGTATGCCGAGGCTGGCCATATCGTGCCGACCCTGCAGGGCCTGCTCGATGATTGGGAGCGGCTCGCGCCCGAAGTCGGTTCGCTCGCCATCGAGCTGGCCCACGAGGCGATCCCCAGGCTGCGGTTTCACGAGCGCGAGGCCGCCGCCCCCCTTCCCCGTGCCTTTCAGTGGGTGGATGGCTCGGCTTACGTCAACCATGTCGAACTCGTCCGTCAGGCGCGCGGAGCGCAGCTGCCGGAGAGCTTCTGGACCGATCCGCTGATGTACCAGGGCGGGAGCGACGACTTGCGAGGCGCGCGCGATCCGATCACGCTGGCCGACGAGGCCTGGGGCTGCGATTGCGAGGCGGAGATCGTGGTGGTCACCGGCGACGTGCCGCAAGGCGTTACCCCCGAAGCGGCGCTCGACCACATCCGCCTGGTCGGGCTGGTCAACGACGTCAGCTTGCGCAACTTGATCCCGGGCGAACTGGCGAAAGGCTTCGGTTTCGTCCAGGCCAAGCCGGCGAGCCACTTCTCGCCGGTGTTCGTCACCCCCGCGGCGCTGGGCGAGGCATGGCGAGACGGCAAGCTTCACCTCCCGCTTCATGTCGATATCAACGGACAAGCCTTCGGCCGGGCCGAGGCTGGCGAGGAGTGCACTTTCGATTTCGGCGTGCTGATCGCGCATCTGGCCAAGACCCGGCGGATCGGGGCAGGCACGCTGATCGGATCGGGAACGGTCTCGAACCGCGACCCCGACGGCTCGCCGGGACGTCCGGTCGCCGAAGGCGGACGCGGCTATTCGTGCATCGCCGAGCAGCGCATGGTCGAGACGATCCGCACCGGCGCGCCCGCCACCCCGTTCCTCAAGTATGGCGACGTCGTCCGCATCGAAGCGCGCGACTTCCGCGGAAAAAGCGTGTTCGGCGCGATCGAGGGCGAAGTGGTGCGGGGCTGATCGCCCCACACCCAATCTTCGTTACTTCGTAGTGCCTGGTCCGCCGGCGGAGAACGCATCGCTTATCGAGCAGGCCGCCGGGCCGAGGATGACGACGAACAGCACCGGCAGGATGAACAAGATCAACGGCACGGTCATGATCGCGGGCAGGCGCGCTGCCTTTTCCTCCGCACGCATCATCCGCTCGTTGCGGAATTCGGCCGAGAGGACGCGCAGCGCCGATGCCAGCGGCGTACCATAACGTTCGGTCTGGATCATCGTCGTGACCACGCCCTTCACTGCGTCCAGGTTGACGCGGTAGGCCAAGTTCTCGAATGCCTGACGCCGTTCGGTCAGGAACGACATCTCGATCGCGGTCAGCGAGAACTCGTCGCCCAGCTCGGGATAGGCTCGCCCCAGTTCCTTGGCGACCCGATTGAAGGCGGCGTCGATGGTCAACCCGGCCTCGGCACAGATCACCAACAGGTCGAGCGCGTCCGGCAGACCCTTGCGGATTTCCTTGGTCCGTTTGGACACCATGTTGCCCACGAAGATGTCGGGGCTCTTGTACGCGATGCCGACTGTCGCCGCGAAGGCCATGAACCGCTTGAACGCGCCCCATTCGGGGAAATGGTTCGCCCAGTAGATCACCGCGGCGGCGGTCAGGCCGAGTACGATCGGAAGCACCATGCGCGCAAAAATGATCGCAACCGCCCATTCTTTCTGGCGGATCCCGGCCTGTGCCAGCTTTTGCTGGACGTCCGCGACCTGGCTGTCCTGGAGCACGCGCAGCGATTGCAGCGTGCCTTTGAGCTTGTCGGTGGTCTCGTTCTTGCGGATCAGGCTGACCCGCTTCTTGGCCGAACCGGTGACGATCCCGGCCTTGAGGTGTTCGCGGCGTTCGTTCAGCGCCTTGACCCGCTTGGCCATCGGATCGCGCACGGTGACCGCCGCGTAAATCGCCAGCATCACCGCCATCGCGGTGACCGCGACGAGGCACGTGCCGACGAAGATGACATCGACGCCGAGAAGAGTGGGACCGTGAGGAGTCAACATGGCTATTTCTCTTCCGCGGATCAGATTTCGAAGCTGACCATCTTGGCCATGATGAAGGCGCCGATCGACATCCACACCATCCCGCCAAGCCCGGCCACGATCAGCCGGTCTTCGGTAAAGAAGCCGCCTATGTACTTGGGATTGACGAACCAGATCATGGTGAAGACCAGGAACGGCAGCGACCCTACGATGTAGGCCGAAGCCTTCGATTCAGAACTCATCGCCCGGATCTTTAGCTTCATCTGGGCCCGCTTGCGCAGCACGTCGGCCAGGTTCGACAACGTCTCGGCAAGATTGCCGCCGGTCTCGCGCTGAATCGCCAGGGTGATGCAGAAGAAGCTGAATTCGGCCATGTCGAGACGGTTGGCGGTGTCCTGGAGGGCATCCTCCATCGTCTTGCCGACCTTGATCCGGTCGGTGATCAACTTGAATTCCTGGCCCACCGGCCCAGGCACTTCACTCGCCACCACGCCAAGCGTCTCGGTCACCGGCAAGCCCGAGCGCAGACCGCGGACCAGCAGCTCGATCGCGTCGGGAAATTTGGTGGTGAACTGGTTGACGCGCTTCTTGACGAAATAGTTGACCACCATGTGCGGCAGTCCGCCGCCGATCACCACCCCCGCGCCAAGCGAAAGCAGAGCGGCGTGCGACTTGAGGTAGACGATGACCGCGATGGCCAGACCAAGCCCGAGCGAGCTGTAGAGATACTGTTGCAGCGTCCAGCCCTTGCCGGTGCGGTGCAAGCGCAGCGTCAACGCTTCGATCCGGCTGCCCGAGCCGGCGACCTGGTGAAGCTTCGGCTTGCGCGCGGCGACGGCCTTGCGGAACTGTGCCTCGACCTTGACGTTGGCGCTTTCGGCATGACGGAACCGCACCGCCTGGAGGCGGCGCTGGCTTTCCTTGGAAGCCGATGGCCCCGACAGGGCCGAATAGCCAAGGACCATCATGGTCATCAGCCCCGCGGCCATAAGCAGCAGCTGGAAAATGCTCATTGCCGGCTTCCCGCCTTTCGGTGTCCGATTCCAGACCCGGGCTCGGACCGGCAGGCGCGGTTGGATCCGCCGCGCGCCAGCCCTTCGCCCGCTCGATTATTTCTTCTTCGGTGGCAGCATAGCCTTGAGGTCGAACTTGCCGAGCAGCGACTTCTTGCCCTGCACGACCTTTCCTTCGGCCTCGTCCGCAGCTTCCTCGCCCGCGCCCATCACTACCGTGGCGATTTCGCGCATCACCGCCCCCGCCTTGGTCGAACGGTTCGCTTCGGCGAACGTCTGACCCAGCTTGGCCGAGTTGGCCGCCGCCTTGATGTCGTAGGGCACGGTCAGATCGATCTTGCGCTCGATCGAGGCCTCGAAATCGGCCCGGCTGATTTCCGACATGCCCTGCTGGACCTTGTTGGCGACCACGATCGGACGGGCATGCGAGGCGTTGGTCTTGAGCCAAGAGAGAATCCGGATCGCGTCGCGCGCCGATGCCAAAGTCATTTCCGTCGCTACCACCACGACGTTCACGTCGGCCAGCAAGTGCGGAAAGTTGATCAGCATGTTGCGGGGCAGATCGACCACCGTCATCTCGAAAGCCTGACGGAATTCCTCCTCGAGCTGCACGAACGCGGCGCCGTCGGTCATCAGCGGCGAGCTCATCGGGGCTTCGGCCGAGAGCAGCGCCAGCTTGTCGTTGGCGCGGATCATGGCGCGTTCGATGAACAGCCCGTCGATCCGGCTCGGATTGTCGATCGCGTCGGTCAGGCCGCGGCCCGGCTCGAGATCGAGCGACAGCGCTCCGGTGCCGAAGTGGATGTCGAGATCGAGCAGTGCGGTGGGTAGCTTGTGCTCGACGCTGAACAGCCACGCGAGCGACGTCGCGATAGTGCTCGCGCCAACTCCGCCGCGGGTTCCGACAACCGCGGTCGAAATGTGCTTCTTGGCCGCGTGCGCATCCTGGTTCTTGGGCGCCATGAAGATCGTCTGGGCGGCGACCAGCGAGTCGCGCACCTGGCCGGCCGAGAGCGGCTTGAGCAGGTAGTCGTGAATTCCGCTGGAGAGCAGGTCGCGATAGAGCCGGACGTCGTTGACCTGGCCGACCGCGATCACCACCGTGCCGGGCTCGCAGACTTCAGCCAGCGCGTTGATATCGTTTAGCGGATCGCCGCTTTCGGACAGATCGACCAACAGGATGTTGGGGCTGGCGGTGATCGACAACGACTGGACCGCATTGCGCAGTCCGCCCTTGTGGCACTTTTCCGGCTGCCAGCCCATCTCGACCGCCACCGGGCGCAGGACGTCGAGCGCGGCTTCGTCGCAGATGAACGCGGCGAACGCGTCACGGCCGCCAACGGCCGCTGGTTTCCAAGGCGCGTTCATCTTACTTGCCTCCGCTTTCGGTTGAAGCCTGCTTGAGACCCTGTTCGCCGGTGGGCTTGGCCTCACGATAACTGTCGATCGCTTTGCTCGAACTCATCACCACGGTCTCACCAGTACCTTTGGCGCCGTGGAGCAGATGCTCGGGATCGGCGACCATCGAGGCGAGGTTGGAGTTCACCGCGCAGCCGTAGTTGGAATATGTTGCGTTGTTCAGGTTGACGTCGCTCTTGGCCGACCAGTTCGGGCAGTTGGGCACCGTCGCCGACGAACGGCTCACGATCACGCGGACGGTTCCCGGCGCGATTTGCCCGGTGGTAACCGGTGCGTCATCGCCGACCAGCAAGCCATAGCGCGCGGCGATCGCGGCGATCGCTTCGCGGCTCGCGCCGCTGGCACCCGGGTCGTCGATCGAGATGCGATCTCCGTAGCGCAAGTCGAGCGCCTCGAACCAGCCCGCCAAGCGGCGCTGCTCGGGAAGCGGCACTACCCCGCCATACGAGGCGACATCGAGGGTGTAGTTGGTCCGGCTCACCACCGGTTGGTTGAGACTTTCGAGCTGGCGGTTGGTCGCACAGCCGGACAGGCCGACGCCGAGCGCGCCCAAGAGCAGCGGGGTGAGAGCGGGCGCGATCGCGCGGAATAGGGTCTGGGTCATCACTCTCACCTTTTCAGCAGGGTGTTGAAGCCGGGATTGGCGGCATCGGCCTGGCGGTCCTTTTTCGACGGCTTGCCCTTGCTCTCGGCGGCGACCGCCGGGGCCGAGGGCGCGACCAGCTCACCGACCCGGGGACCCGCAGGCGCCGTACCCTCGTCCGCGGCACGCGGCATCGGGCGGGTCGCGCCGGACTTGCCGTCGTTCTCCATGTTGCCCAGCAGGCGCTGGAGCTCGGTCGGGGTCTGGAACCCGTCAGTCGGCAGCTTGATGGCGTTGGCGTCGACCGGGTTGACCAGATACGGGGTCACCACGATCACCAGCTCGGTCTCGCCCTTGCGGAAGTTGGTCGAGCGAAACAGCGCGCCGAGCACCGGAATGTCGCCCGCGCCCGGAGTCTTCTTGAGCAGGTTCTGCGCATTGTTGCTCATCAGCCCGGCGATCATGAAGCTTTGCCCCGAACCGAGTTCGACCGTCGTTTCCGCGCGGCGAATGGTCAGCGCGGGAACCTGGAAGCCATTGAGCGTGACCGCTCCCTGGGTGGAAAGTTCCGACACTTCGGGCCGCACCCGCAGCGAAATCCGGCCGTTGGCCAGCACCGTCGGGGTGTAGGCCAGGCTGACGCCATACTTGCGGTATTCGATCGAGGTCGAGCCGAGGCCCTGGCTGATCGGAATGGGAAACTCGCCGCCCGCGAGGAAGTCGGCGGTTTCGCCCGAAAGCGCGGTCAGGTTGGGGTTGGACAGCGTCGTCACCAGCCCGACCGTCTCCCCCAGATCGAGCGCGCCTAGCAGGTTGAGGCCGAGCAGGCGGCCCGCCCCTGCAAACGTCGAACCGACGCTGACGGGGCTGACCGAAGACCCGTTCACCTGGATCGTCTTGGTCGGATCGTTGGGATCGGGGATGGCGATCTTGAGCTGGTTGCCCACGCCCAGCGCCTGGCCGGGTCCGGCGTAAACGCTGGGAGCAAAATTGCGGCCGCCCTGGCCCAGGCCGAACTGGAACCCGCCGCTCCCGTCGATCGTGGTAAGGTTGACCCCCACGTCGCGGATGAACGAGCGGCTGACTTCGGCGATCCGCACCTGCAGGTTGACCTGCAGCGGGGTCGCCGTGCGCAGGCGGCTGATGACATTGGTGGTGGGGCCGACGAACGCCTTGACCAGGCGCTCGGCTTCGGCCGCGTCCTCGGGCGCGGCGACCGTGCCGGTAAGCAGCACCGTGCCGTTCATCGTGGCGACGTTGACGTGCGCGTCGGGCATCGCGAGGCCGAGCATCTGATCGACCGAATCGAGGTTCGAGCCGACCCTGACGTTGGCCGACCAGATCGTCTGACCCGCGGCATTGCTGGCGTAGACCGTGGTCTCGCCGCCCGCCTTGCCAAACACGTAGAGCTGGTTGGCGTTGCGCACCTGGACGTCGGCAACCTGATCGTTGGCGACGAATACGTCGGCCATCTTGCTCGGCAGGGTGACCAACTGGCCGCGTCCGATCGAGAGGACGATGTCGTTGGCGGGGCGCGACACGTTCTGGGCGTGGGCGCTGCCAGCGGGCAGCACGGCCAGCGGAGCGACCGCGCAGGCGGCACTCAGCAGGGTGGCGATCAAACGGCGATTCATGGTCTTGCCCCTCATGATGGCGTGACGCGGGTGCGAACCTGCGACGCGCATCTTATTTGCCCCCCACGGGCACGACTTCGATGGTCTTGCCGCGGCTGATGCGCACGGTCGGACCCGGATTGAACACCACGTTGGTCGCGCCCGACGGCGGGCCGCTGACCGCAGCCACGGTGGCGGCGGCCTGGCGGGCGAGTTCCATGCGCGAGGCGGGCATCGAGCGGCGCTGGAAGCGCGACACGTCGCCGCCGGTGACGAACGTGCTGCCGCTGTCCATCGGCCGGCTCATCGCCGCCTTGAGCAGCTTTTCTTCCTGTTCCTTGGTCGCGCCCTCGGGGATCGAGACATCGCCCGCGGCGATCGCCCGCTCGAGCTCGCCCTGGTTGTCGGCGATCGCCCGCAGCGACAGGCTGAGCGTGCCGATGGTCTGGGCGACTGCGATCTTTTCGGCGATCTTGGGCGTAGCCTCAAGGGTGACGGTCTTGAATTCCTTGACCACGGTCTTGCCATCGACGGTCGAGCTTTCGGTCGATTGGTCGGTGGCGAGGACGCGCAAGTTGCGCAGGATGGTTTCCGAGGCGCGCAGCGGCTCGCCGTCCTGGGCCTGGACGGTCTGGGTCAACACCAGGTCGATGTGATCACCCGGGAAGACGAAGCCGGCGACGCCGGTCTTGGCCGAAACCGGCACGGTCACCGCACGCATCCCCGGGCCAAGCGCCGCGGCCAGGAAGCCGCGATCGCCGGGAGCGACCAGCGAGCCTTGCGTCAGCGGCTCACCTGCGGTCACCGCAAAGCGAACCACGGTGCCCAGCAGCTTCGAGACGTCCGCCTCACCATTGATGAAATAGGCGTCCTGGACCATGTCCTTGGGCCAGGCTTGATAAGCCAGGGCATCGGCGGTGATGATCGTGCCGACAGGCAGCGCGCGTTGCGCCACCAGAACCTTGGGTCCCTTAGCCGCCGCAGCCGCAGCCGCGGCATCCGCCGTGGGCGCGGCGGCGCCCGCGAAAATGCTCCTCGCCAATAGCGCGGTGCCGATCGCGACGATCAGCGCCCCCACCAGCAGCATCATCTTCTTTCTGTCCATGGCTAAAGCCCCGCCCCTTCGAAAGTCATCCCGAGCAATCGGGGATAATGGTTAAAATCCGGTGTTAATCGCCGATGCGGCCATCGGCCCGTACGTGCTGGCGATGACCCACAGCCCAGCAGCGGAGATTGCGACTCCATAGGGAACCTCCAGCTTGCCGCCCCGCCGCGCGATCCGATGCCAGGCCATACAGACCAGCGTCAGCGCGCCGCCGAGCAGCGCCATCGCGATCACGAGCTGCAGGAACGGCTGCCACGGCAGCCATAGCGCCAGTGCCGTCAGCAGCTTGACGTCGCCACCGCCCATCGCGCCCAGCGCGAACAACCCCGCCAGCATGCCGAAGGCGGCGAGACCCAAGGCCAACTGCGCGCCTACTCCCGGCCACAGCGACAGCCCGCTCGCCCACCAGAAGGCGGGGGCAGCCATGGCGATCCCGAAGGTCAGCCGATTGTGGATGAGGCGGGTGCGCAGATCGCTGGCCGCCGCTACGAGCAGCGCGATTGCCAAGGCTGCGAGCAGCCCGTAAGCCAGAATTCCCCCCGTCATAGGGGCTAGTGCTTACGCACCATGGCTTACCAAATAGTAACTATCGGCGGCAGGGCGAAATTATCCACGCAGAGCAGACATCATCGGCATCGGTGACGGGTAAAGGGATGGATTTCGACCGCCGGGCGATTCCCGCCGCGGCGCGCGAAAGCATGTGGGCGGCGCCCGACGGCCATCCGGTTCGGCGGCTCGACTGGTCATCTGCGGCCGGCCCACCGCGCGGCTCTCTGCTGTTTCTTCCTGGGCGTGGCGACTATTACGAGAAGCATCTCGAAGCCCTGCATCACTGGGTCGGCCGCGGCTGGCGGGTAACCGCACTCGACTGGCGCGGCCAGGGCGGATCGGGGCGGCTGGGGATCGACGAGGCTACCGGGCATGTCGAGGATTTCGCGCTCTGGCTCGGCGACCTCGCCGCTTTCTGGGGCGCGTGGCGAACGGACAGCGTTCGACCGCGGATCGTCGTCGCACATTCGATGGGCGGGCAGCTGGCGTTGCGCGCCGTAGCCGAGGATCTGATCGATCCCGATGCGCTGGTGCTGGCCGCGCCGATGCTCGGCCTGGCCGGACGTGTTCCGGGCGCGGCGATGCATCAGGTCGCGCGGATCATGGCGGCTTGGGGCGATGCCCGGCGTCCTGCATGGAAATGGAAGGAAGAACCCGGCGACAAGCTCGCCTGGCGCCAGCGCATGCTCACGCATGACGACGCGCGCTATGGCGATGAACTGTGGTGGCGTCAGCATCGCCCGGAACTCGCGATGGGTCCGGGGAGCTGGCGCTGGGTCGAGCGCGCCTATGCCTCGATGCGCGGGCTCGAGAGGCCCGGCGTGCTCGAACGGATCGCGATCCCAGTGATCTTGGTCGCCAGCACCGGCGACAAGCTGGTCTCGTTTCCCGCGATCGAGCGCGCCGCGCGGCGCATCGTCCGCGCCGAGCTGGTTCGCTTCGGCCCCGAGGCCGCGCACGAGATTTTCCGCGAAGCCGACCCGGTCCGCACCAAGGCGCTGCGCCGGATCGACGATTTTCTCGATCGGGTTGTCCCAGCCGAGATGGGCGTAGCATGACCGAACACTACGACATCGCCATCGTCGGCGCGGGCATTGCGGGGGCCTCGCTCGCCGCCGAGCTCGCGGACCACGCGCGGGTCGTGGTGCTCGAGGCCGAGGACTACCCCGGCTATCACACCACCGGGCGCTCGGCAGCATTCTGGGACGAATGCTATGGTGGGCCGGACATCGTCCCGCTGACCGTGGCCTCGGGGCCGTATCTTGCCGAGCACGGCTTTCTCAGCCCGCGCGGGGGACTCTACATGGGGCGCGACGAGGACGCGGCCACCCTCGATGCGTTCATCGAGCGGTTTGCGCCCACCGGAATCGACATTCGCCGCCTCGGCCGGGCCGAGCTGGCCGCGCTGATCCCTGGGCTCAAACCCGCGTGGACTGGAGCGATCCACGAACCCGCCAGCGCCGACATCGACGTCGCCGCGATGCACCAGCACTATCTGACGCTGGCGAAGCGCGCGGGCGTAGTGCTCGAAACCAGCGCACGGCTGAGCGCCGCCGAGCGCGAGGGCGGGCGGTGGCGGCTGGCGACCCAACGCGGACTGGAGCTGACCGCCGGGGTTCTTGCCAACGCCGCGGGCGCCTGGGCCGATCACGTCGCCAGACTCGCCGGAGCCGCGCCGCTGGGGATCGCCCCGATGCTGCGCACCGTCGCCCAGTTGCGCACGGCGCCCGCCCCACCTGCAACCCTGCCGCTGACCCTAGACATCAACGGTAGCTTCTACTTCAAACCCGAAAGCGGGCGGCTGTGGCTTTCACCCCATGACGAAACCCCGTCCGAAGCCTGCGACGCGGCGCCTGAGGAACTGGCCGTGGCCGAGGCGATCGACCGTTTCGAAGGAGTGGTCGACTGGCGGATCGAGGCGGTCGAGCGGCGCTGGGCGGGTCTGCGCAGCTTCGCCCCCGACCGTCTGCCCGTCTATGGCTTCGATGCGCGGCGCGAGGGTTTGTTCTGGTTCGCCGGACAAGGCGGCTTCGGTATCCAGACCGCGCCGGCCGCGGCGCGCTTGGCCGCGCAACTCATCCTTGGCGAGCCGCGCGATGCGATGACCGGGGAGCTCGACCGAAGTCTCTATTCGCCCGGGCGTTTCGCCGCTTGAGCCGCGCGCGCGGCACGCTACCATCCGTTCCGGGCCTTGCCCTTGGGAGACGATAGATGGCGCACCGCTTCGAAATCCGCCAAAACAAGAAGGGCGAGTACGTCGCCTATTTCTGCTATAACAGCGAGACGATGTTCTGGACCGAGGGTTACTCGTCCAAAGCCAGCGCGAAGAACGCGATCGAGTCGATCAAGAAGAATGGTGTCGGTGCGGAGACCGTGGACACCACCACCGGCTGAGTCCACGCACAACACTTATCGCCACTCACCTCGTCATGCAGAACGTGTTTCAGCATCCATCCAGCGGTCGCGACCAGCGGTTTGTGGGGAGAGATGAACCCTGAACCGAGTTCAGGGTGACGGAACTTGGGGTGCGGGAACTGATTTCACCCCCGCGCCGCATCCGCCGCAGCGCTGGCGAGCGCATCGACGCGCTCGTTCTCCGGGTGGCCGTCGTGGCCCTTGACCCAGACCCACTCGACGCGGTGCGGGCGCACCGCGTCGATCAGTTCGCGCCACAGCTCGGCGTTGAGCACGGGTTTCTTCGCCGCGGTGCGCCAGCCGTTCTTCTGCCAGCCGTGGACCCAGCGGGTGATGCCGTCGAGCACGTACTTGCTATCGGTGTGGAGCGTCACCCGGCAGGGCTCGGCCAGCGCCTGAAGCGACCGGATCGCGCCGGTCAGCTCCATCCGGTTGTTGGTAGTCGCCGGGTCGGAGCCCGATAGCTCCTTTTCATGATGCCCCATCCGCAGCAGCGCGCCCCATCCGCCAGGGCCGGGATTGCCCTTGCACGCACCGTCGGTGAAAATCTCGACGTGCTTCACGCGAAAACCGCCGCGTTGGCCGGATCGGAGTAGAACTGAAGTTGCCGAGCGGGGGCCATTGGATCCTTGCGTGTGACCAACGCGCCCGGCGGGGTGTTGAGCCAGTCGTAGGCTCGGCTCAGCGCAAATCGCAGCGCCGCGCCGCGCGCCAGCAGTGGCAAGGCCTCGCGTTCCCGGGCCGAAAGCTGACGCAGGGCTTCGTATCCGGCAAGCAAGGCCGCCGACAGATCGGGCCGGAACCGCCGCCCCTCCTCGGCGAAACACCACGCCGCGTGGGTTACAGCGACGTCGTAAGCGGTCAGGTCGTTGCAGGCGAAGTAGAAATCGATCAGTCCGGTCACTCGCTGGCCCCGCATGAGGACGTTGTCGGGGAACAGGTCGGCATGGATCACCGAGCGGGGCAGGTCCGCAGGCCACTGCGCGGCGAGCAGGGGGAGTTCGCGCGCAACAAGGTCGGCCAGCACCGGATCGATCGAGCCCAGCCCTTCGCTTCCACACGCCTCCGCCAGGCGCCGCCATTCTGCTACACCCATGGCATTGGCTCGCTCGCCGGGGAAATCCTCCACCGCAAGATGCATCCGCGCCAATGCCTCACCGACCGCCCGAGCCTGGCCGGCGGTCGGCTGGCTGACGGAGACGCCGGGCAGATACTCGATAAGCGCGATCGCTTTGCCATCACGCAAGCGAAACAATCGACCGTCGCGATCGTGGATCGTGCGCGGCACCGGACAATCGCGCGCGGCGAGGTGATCGAGCAGCGACAGGAAGTAGGGCAGGTCGGCGATCTCGATCCGCAATTCGTACATCGTCAGGATGAAGCGCGAACCGTTTCCGTCGGCGCCGGTGGTCTCGATCAGCCAGTTGCTGTTGGACACGCCCTCGGCGATGCCCTTGGCCGAAACCAGCTCGCCGACATCGTATTGGGCGACAAGCTCGGCCATCGCCTCGGCGCCGATCTGGGTATAGACGGCCATCTGTCGTCAGGCGACGAGCTGTCGCGGCAGCTTGAAGACCATGCGTTCTTCCGCGCTGACCACGGTTTCCTCGGTAACATCGCGCCACTGGCGCAAGGTATCGACCACCTCGCGGACCAGCACTTCGGGAGCGGAGGCCCCCGCCGTCAGGCCCAGGGTGGTCACTCCGTCGAGCCACGACCGGTTGATTTCGATCGCGCGCTGGATGAGCCTCGCCGGCGTACCCAGACGCTCGGCCACTTCGACCAGGCGCAGTGAGTTCGAGCTGTTGGGGGCGCCGATCACCAGCACCAGCTCGCACTCCTCCGCGATCGCCTTCACCGCGGTCTGGCGGTTCGAGGTGGCATAGCAGATGTCCTCGGCCTTCGGCCCGGCGATCGCGGGAAAGCGCGCGCGCAAGGCGGCGACGATCTCGGCGGTATCATCGACAGAAAGTGTTGTTTGGGTCAGGAATGCCAGCGGTTTGTCGGGCGAATACGCCAGCGCGGCAACATCCTCGACCGTCTCGACCAGTGTGATCGAGCCTGCAGGCACCTGACCGAACGTACCGATCACCTCGGGATGGCCACGGTGGCCGATGAACAGGATGTGCCGCCCCGCCTCGAGGTGGCGTTCGGCCTGGCGGTGGACCTTGCTGACCAGCGGGCAGGTCGCATCGAGCCAGTCGAGGCCGCGTTGGGCCGCCGCCGCAGGCACCGCCTTGGGCACCCCGTGGGCCGAGAACACCACCGGCACGCCATCGGGAACCTGGTCGAGTTCCTCGACGAACACCGCGCCCTTGGCCTTGAGAGAATCGACCACGAAGCGGTTGTGAACGATCTCATGCCGCACATAGACCGGCGCGCCATACTGTTCGATCGCCCGCTCGACGATCAGGATCGCGCGATCGACGCCGGCGCAGAAGCCGCGCGGTGCGGCGATCAGCATGCGCAAGGGAGGCAAGGCCGGGTTCATGGTCCGCGCCCTACCCGCAAATCCCGCCTTTCGCAAAGCCGCCGGGATGTCTAGAGAACCGCGCGACACCAAGGATGCCAGACGCATGACCCCCACCCGTTACCTCGCCCTCGCCACCCTGCCTCTGCTCGCGCTTGCGGCAGGCTGCGCCAAGAAGGGCGAGCTGGTGATCGATTCGGGCGTCGGCGTCACCGCGCTGCGCACCGCCTGCCCAACCGTGGGCGTACCCGACTACACGGGTGACGTGACCCAGTTCAGCGCGCCCGGGCGCACCGATGCAGGGGGGAATCGATCTCACCGCTTCGCTCACCAACGTTCGCAGCACGTGCAACGATACGGGAGAGAAGGTCTATACCGTGGCCGATTTCGACGTCCTCGCTCGGCGCACGGACGTGCGCGGCGCGCGGACCGTTCAACTGCCCTATTTCGTGACCGTCGTCCGCGGCGGCACCGCAGTGATCGCCAAACGGGTCGGCACGGTAACGATCGCCTTCGCCGACGGGCAGGAGCGCGCCCAGGGCCACGCTCAAGCCGCGTCCTACATAGACCGCGCCGAGGCCACCTTGCCCGAGGACATCCGCAAGCGGATCACCGCCAAGCGCAAGGCCGGCGACGAGAACGCCGCGCTCGATCCGCTCGCCGAACCCGACGTCCGCGCCGCGCTCGCTCGCGCAAGCTTCGAGCTGCTGGTGGGGTTTCAACTGAGCGAAGCCCAGATCGCCTATAACGCCACGCGATGAGGCTGTCCTCCTCGCCCCTCGCGGGAGAGGATGTGGAGCCTTGCGAGCGCGCTCGCCGGGCTAAGCTTGCGAGGAGGCGCAGCGTCGCGCCCGCTTCTCGCCCCCCACCAAGCTTCGCTAGTTCCTGACGGAACAAGCTGCGCTATCCTCTCCCGCGAGGGGAGAGGATAGCTTTCATCTCCCGGCCTCCTCGGCTAACCGCCCGGCATCGCCATGACCCAGACCCCCGCCAACCTGTTCGCCACCTACACCGGCCACATCGCCGCCGCGCTCGATCGGCTCGAGGCGGCAGGTGCGCTGCCGGGCGGGCTAAACCGCGCCAGCATCACCTGCGAACCGCCGCGCGATCCGAGCCATGGGGACCTTTCGACCAACGCCGCGATGGTCCTGGCGAAGCCCGCGGCGACCCCCCGCGGGCCTTGGCTGAGGCTTTGGCGGTCGAATTGCGCGCGGCCCCCGGCGTAGAGGCCGCCGAAGTCGCCGGGCCGGGGTTCATCAACTTGCGCCTGACCCCCGCCGCCTGGCGCGACGAACTGCGCGCGATCGCGGCAGCGGGCGACGCCTATGGCCGCTCAGCGATCGGCGCGGGCACTAGGGTCAACGTCGAATACGTCTCCGCCAACCCGACCGGGCCGATGCACATGGGCCACTGCCGCGGCGCGGTGGTCGGCGATGCGCTGGCCAGCCTGCTCGAAGCGGCGGGCCACACAGTGACGCGCGAGTACTACGTCAACGACGCAGGCGGGCAGGTCGATGTCCTGGCCCGCTCGGTCCAGTTGCGGTATCGCCAAGCGCTGGGCGAAGACATCGGTGAAATCCCCGACGGCCTGTATCCCGGCGACTACCTGATCCCGATCGGGCAGGAACTGGTGGCGGAATTCGGCAACCGCTACGCCGCCGCACCCGAAGCCGACTGGCTCGCGCTGTTTCGCGCCCGCGCGGTCGCGGCGATGCTCGTGATGATCCGCGCCGATCTCGCGCTGCTCGGCATCCACCATGACCTGTTCAGCTCGGAAGCCGAACTCCAGGCCGCGGGCAAGCCCGAGGCCGCCGAAGCCTGGCTGCGCGCGCACGATCTGGTTTATGATGGGGTGCTCGAAGCGCCCAAGGGCAAGACGCCGGACGATGATTGGGAGCCGGTCACTCTTCCCCTGTTCCGCTCGACCCGGTTCGGCGACGATCAGGACCGTCCAATCCGCAAGTCCAACGGCGCCTGGACCTATTTCGGCGCCGACCTCGCCTATCACTTCCAGAAGGCGCAGTCCGCCGACGCGCTGGTCGACATCTGGGGCGCGGACCATGCCGGCACGGTCAAGCGCATCCGCGCCGCGGTCGCCGCGCTGACCGGGGCGGACGGGAAACCGCCCAAACCGTTCGAGGTCAAGCTCGTGCAGATGGTCCAGCTCATGCGCAACGGCGAGCCGGTCAAGATGTCGAAGCGCAGCGGCAACTTCGTCACCCTGGCCGATGTGGTGAACGAGGTGGGAAAGGACGTAGTCCGCTTCACCATGCTGACCCGCAAACCCGAAGCGCAGATGGACTTCGATTTCGCCAAGGTGGTCGAGGCGTCGAAGGACAATCCGGTATTCTACGTCCAGTATTGCCATGCCCGCGCATGCTCGACGCTGCGCAAGGCAGAGGCGGAGGGGATCGTGCCCGACGTAGCCGCCATCGACCGGCTCGAAGCCGACGAACTGGCACTGATCAAGTTGGCGGCGCAGTTTCCCCGCGTGGTCGAAGGCGCTGCCGCCGCGCGCGAGCCGCACCGCGTGGCGTTCTTCCTATACGACCTCGCCGCGGGCTTTCACGCCCACTGGAACCTTGGGAACGACCGCCCGGACAAACGCTTCATAGTGACACAGGACCGTCAGCTAACCGCCGCCAGACTTTTCCTGGTCGCCCAGATCGGGCAGGTTGTCCGCAACGGTCTCGCCATCCTGGGGGTGGAAGCGGCCGAGGAGCTATAGGCAGATGGCAGGCGATGATAAAACCGGGCGCAGATCGATCTTCACCAGCGACGATCTGCCACCCGAGGACGCCATCCCGCCCGCGGGCAACCCAGTCTCGCCGCGCTGGGACGGTGACCGCGAAGACGAGGATTACGGCACGAGCGGCGAAGGCTTCGCGCCTGCCGCACCGCCACGCCTCAGCCTGGGCGATGGCGAGGAGCGCTTGCCCTGGCTCGAATCCGCCGACGACATCGATCCCCACGAAGGATTCGACAGTGGGCGGGTTATCGGCTTCGTCCTGCTTGGTCTGGTCGCCTTGGGGATGATTGTGGCGGCGGTGTGGATCGCCAGCCACCGCGGCCCCGCCGCCGCCGACGGCAGCACGATCCGCGCCGAGGCCGGGCCCTACAAGGTCCCTCCCGAAAACCCCGGCGGCAAGAAATTCGCCGGCACCGGCGACACCAGCTACGCGGTTGCCCAGGGCGAGACCCGCAGCGGGACGATCGCGGGTGAGGACGGTTCGCCCACGCCCGGCGTCGGCGCGACGGCGACAGCGTCCCCATCGGCCACCGGCTCAGCCACGCCCGCGCCCAAGGCCAGCACGGCGACCGGCGCCGCGCCCGTCACGAGCGGCGGTGTCGGCGTTCAGGTCGGGGCCTATACCTCGGCCAGCGACGCCGAAGCCGGCTGGACGGCGCTTTCCGCACG
Source organism: Novosphingobium sp. Gsoil 351 (assembly GCF_009707465.1). NCBI lineage: Bacteria > Pseudomonadati > Pseudomonadota > Alphaproteobacteria > Sphingomonadales > Sphingomonadaceae > Novosphingobium > Novosphingobium sp. Gsoil 351. Next base: position 2,691,668 of record NZ_CP046120.1, on the reverse strand, counting down.
CCACGATGCGCTGTCCGGCTTCAAGCACCGAGTGGTCGAAGGCCAGGCCGAGTTCGGACGGGTGTTCCGCTTGCAGGCCGTCGCGGGCGACGTGGCATCCGCCACCGAATTGTGCACCAAGCTAAAGGCCTCGGGCCAGGGGTGCCAGGTCAAGAAGTAAGCATACGCGGCCACGCATCGATCCGTTGCTTCCTAGCGGTGTCGGATCGAGAACGGTCGGCTCAAGCGCGCCCGGTCGTGTTCGCCAGCAACGCCGGATCGATCCCTTCCGCCTTCCACGCGGCGGTCCAGCGCACCGCGGCAGGGGTATCGAAGATGATCCTGTCGTGGCCCTGCGCGGCGAACCAGCCGTGGCGCTGCATTTCGCCGTCGAGTTGGCCCGGTCCCCATCCGGCATAGCCCAGCGCGAAAATCCACCGTGTAGGCCCTTCGCCACGGGCGATCGCGCGCAGGGCCTCGAGACTGGCGGAAAGTGCGTACTGTTGCTCGACCAGGATCGTGTCCTGGCAGCACCATTCGGGCGAGTGGAGGATGAACCCGCGCTGCATTTCCACCGGACCGCCGTTGTGGACCGGCGCGTCGGGAGCCTCGCCCGGGTCGATTCCGATGTTCTCGAGCAGTTGGCGAAAGCGCAGCCCCGGATGGAGCTTGCCGATGCCGATCCCCAGCGCACCCGCCTCATCGTGGACGCACATGGCGATCACCGCGTGATCGAACCGCGGATCGCTCATTCCCGGCATGGCGAGCAGCAAGCGGCCGGTGAGGGTTTGCACTTCGCTCATCACGATAGACACTAAGCATGAGACGGGCAAAAGAGAACCGTTGCGAAATGGGGGTATCGAATTGCGCATGAGGGCACGGATAGCTTGGGGGCTAGCCTCCTTCCTGCTCGTCATCCTCGTCGGACTGATGACCTGGGAGCCGTTCTTCGCCCCCGCCCCCGCCGCGCCCGCGCCGCGAAGCTATTCGGTCCAGATCACCCGCGACGAGTTCGGCGTGCCACACGTCCACGGCAAGAGCGATCCCGATGTCGCCTTCGGAATCGCCTTCGCCCATGCCGAGGACGATTTCGCGACCTTGCAGGACGTGGCGGCGATGACCCGAGGGCGCTACGGCGCGATCGCCGGGGTGAACGGGGCCAAGGTCGATTTCGCGTTCCATCTGCTCGACGCGCGGGGGACCGTGCGGCGCCGCTACGCGGCGCTGCCGGCCGACACCCGCGCGCTTCTCGACGCCTACGCTGCCGGGCTGAACACTTACGCCGCCAAGCACCCGGCGGAGATCAAACTGGCACGGCTGTTTCCGCTGAACGGGCGCGACATCGCCACCGGCTTCGCACTGCGCCAGCCGTTCTTCTTCGGACTGGATAACGTCATCGGCGCGCTCGTCGGTGATACCCCGCTGGGCGCCGACAACGGCCCCGCGCTCGATGGCAAGCCGCTGCCCGACTACGAGCATGGCGGCGGCAGCCTGATCCCCGCAGCCGTCGATCCAATCGCTCGGCCAGGTCCGCTGCCGATCGGCGAGGATGCCGCGCTGGCTGGTTCCAATGCTTTCGCGGTTGCGCCATCGCGCTCGGGCGACGGAGTTACGCGGCTCGTCTCCAACGCCCACCAGCCTTACCGCGGCGGGGTCGCGTGGTACGAAATCGTGGTCGAGAGCGACAACGGTTGGCACATGGCCGGGGCGCTGTTTCCGGGAATGCCGTTCCTCGCGCTGGGCCACAACGAAGCCTTGGGTTGGACCAACACCGTCAATCGGCCGGACCTGATCGACACCTACAAGCTCGTGCTCGACGGCGATGGCTCGCACTACCGCCTCGACGGCAAGTGGCAGCCGTTGGAAAAACTGCGGGTGTGGCTGCCCGTGCGGTTCGGGCCGCTGGTGCTGCCGGTGCCCAAGACGGTCTGGCGCTCGATCCATGGCCCGGTGATCGTCAACCGCGAGGGCGCCTTTGCGATCCGTTATGCCGCGATCGACAGCATTGCCAACATCGCCGACTACTATCACCTCAACAAGGCCCGCAACTTCGCCGAATGGCAGGCGCTGATGGCCAAGCACCCGCTGCCCTCGACCAATTTCATCTACGCCGACCGCGCGGGCAACATCGCCTATCTCTACAACGCGGCGTTTCCGGTGAGGCGACCAGGGTTCGACTGGCGACGCACCTTGCCTGGCGATCGATCCGACCTCATCTGGCACGAAACGGTGCGATCGGAGCAGGTTCCGCACTACCTCAACCCGGCTTCAGGTTTCCTCTACAACGCCAACAACACCCCATTTCGGGCCGCCGGCAAGGGCCACGATCTCGATCCAGCGCAGACATCGCCGCTGCTCGGGGTCGAACTCGACGAGACCAACCGCTCGCGCCGCGCGGGCCGGTTGATGGATGCGACCAACCCGATCGGGCGGCGCGACCTGCACGCGATCAAGTACGACACCGGCTACGAGCGCACCGCCGAAGTCGCGTGGATGCTCGACGGGATCGCCAGGCTCGATGTCCGCAATGATCCCGTTCTGAGCAAGGCCCAGGCGCTGATCGGCGGTTGGGACCTACGCGCCGACGGCCGCAACCCAGGCGATGCGCTGGCTGTAATGGTTCTCAAGGACGCGATGAAGACCAGCTACCAGCACACCGTCCCACCCGATCCGCGCGCGCAACTCGAATGGGCCTCGAGCCACCTGATGAAATACTTCGGGCGCCTCGATCCGCCGCTGGGCCGGGTCGAGCGGCTGCGCCAGGGGCCGGGCAAGTACAGGATCGACCTGCCGCTCGACGGCGGCGGCGATACCCTGCGCGCCGCAACCAGTTGGAACGTCGATCCGAAAGACGGACGCCTGCTGATCAAGCACGGCGACAGTTTCGTGATGTTTATCGAATGGCCCCAGGACGGGAAGGTGACTTCGCGCTCGGTCCAGCCGTTCGGCGCCGCGACCACCCGGCCGGACAGCCCACACTTCACCGACCAGGCCCCGCTGTTCGCCGCGCACCGGCTCAAGCCAGTCCACTTCTTCGCCGCCGATGTGACCGCGCACGCCGTTCGTCGATATGTGGTGAGCAATCGCTAGGGCTTTGCTAGTCCGAGCGCATATCTCCCCACCGCTCATCCCGAGCAACGTCGAGGGATCGCGCGCCCGGCCTCACCGTAGCGCGAGATGGTCTCGACTTCGCTCGACATGAGCGGGACTTTTGTAGGGTTCGCCATGCACCGTAAGTTCACCACCTCCGTCCTCGCCGTATCGCTTTCCGCCTGCGCCGCCAATGTCGAAAAACCGCAGGCTTCGGCGCCCCCGCCCGAGCCGGCCGCAACAGTCCAGCCCGCGCCGCTCAGCCAACTAGTCGCCGCGGTCGATATCCCCTACGAGAGCTTCTCGCTGGCCAACGGCCTGACCGTGCTGGTCCACACCGATCGCAAAGCGCCGATCGTCGGGGTGACGACATACTACCGGGTCGGCTCCAAGCACGAGCCCAAGGGCCGAACTGGGTTCGCCCACTTGTTCGAGCACTTGTTCTTCGGCGGCAGCGAAAACGTCCCCAATTTCGACATTCCGCTCGAAGGCGCCGGTTCCACCCCGACCAACGGCAGCACCTGGTACGACCGCACCAACTACATCGAGACCGTGCCCACCGGCGCGCTCGACCGCGCGTTGATGATGGAAAGCGACCGGATGGGGCACCTGCTGGGCGCGGTGACCCAGGACAAGCTCGATAAGCAGCGCGGCGTCGTCCAGAACGAGAAGCGCCAAGGCGACAACCAGCCCTATGGCCTCGACGACTACCTGATCGGCGACGGTCTGTTCCCGGTCGGCCATCCCTATCGCCACCAGACGATAGGCTCGATGAGCGATCTAAACGCCGCCTCGATCGGCGACGTGCGCAAGTGGTTCACCGACCACTACGGTCCCAACAACGCGATCCTTGCGCTGACGGGCGACATCGACGCCGCCACTGCGCGGCCGCTGGTCGAGAAGTGGTTCGGCGACATCAAACCGGGTCCCAAGGTGACCAATCCCGCCGCCGCGCCGGTGACCCTGGCTGCGGCGGTCAGCGAGGAACTGAAGGATCAGGTGCCGGTCACCCGTCTCTACCGCGCCTGGAGCGCGCCAGGGCTCAACGACCGTGAGACGCAGGCACTCAAGCTGGGCATGAGCGTCCTCGGCGGCCTATCCAGCTCGCGGCTCGACAACGCGTTGGTCCGTGACGAGCAACTGGCCGTCGCGGTCACCGCCCAAGCGCAGGATTTCGAGCAGGTAACGTTCGTCCAGGCCTATATGGACGTGAAGCCCGGAGTAGATCGCGCCAAGGCCGAGCGGCGCTATGACGAAGTCATCGCCAAGCTGATCCGCGAGGGGCCGACCGCCGACGAGCTGCAGCGGGCCGCGACGCAGTATGTATCGCAGTCGCTGGGCCAGCTCGAAGGCGTGCTAGGCAAAGCGGAGACGCTGGCCGAGGGGCTGCTTTATTCGGGGGATCCGGCGCACTACAAGACCGACTTGGCAGCCGTCGCCGCGATCACCCCCGATGAGGTTCGCGCCGCCCTGCAGAAATGGCTGACCCGCCCCGCTTACAAGCTCGCGGTGGTTCCCGGCGCGCGCACCCTGGATGGCGGAAAGCTGGGCGGCTGGGGCGACGAGGCCACGACGCCGACGCCCAAGCCCGACGCCAAGAAGCCGGCCGCCAAACTCGTCACCGGATCGAAGCGCACACTCCCCGGCATCGCTCCGGTGGGCGACCTGACCTTCCCCGCGGTCGAGCGCGCGACGCTGTCGAACGGCATCCCGGTCGCCTTCGCGCGGCGCACCACGGTACCCAAGGTGCTGGTCAGCCTCAACTTCGACGCGGGCTACGCCGCCGACCCACGCGACGCGCTCGGCACCCAGTCGCTGATGCTGACGCTGCTGGACGAGGGCACGACCACCCGCGACAGCATCGCCATCGCCGAGGAGCAGGAGCGGTTGGGCGCGCAGCTTTCGAGCGGGGCGAACATCGATTCGAGTTCAGTGATCCTGAATGCGCTGTCAGCAAATTTGGCCCCCTCGCTGGCTCTGATGGCCGACGTCGTCCGCAATCCCGCGTTCGCGCCCGATCAGGTCGCGCGGCTCAAGGATCAGCGATTGTCCGAGATCGCGCAGGAACAAGCTTCGCCGGTCGGATTGGCAAATCGGGCGATTCAGCCGCTGATCTACGGCCCCAACCACCCTTACGGCGTTCCGGCCAGCGGGCTCGGCGATCCCAAGGCGGTCGCCGCGCTGACACCGGAGACGTTGCGAAAAGTCCACGACGCCTGGCTGCGTCCCGACCTCGCGCGGATCACCGTGGTCGGCGACACGACGATGGCCGAATTGCTGCCAAAGCTGGAGACGGCGTTCGGCGGCTGGCAGGCGCCCGCCGGACCGCGGCCGAACAAGGACCTGACCGTCGCCATCCCCGCACCGAAAAGCCGGATCGTGGTGATCGACCGCCCCAATTCGCCGCAATCGGTGATCATGGGCGGGCGCGTGCTGCCGGTGACCGGAGGGCAGCAGGGTGAGGACATCGACCTGGCCAACGAAGTGCTGGGCAACGGCTTCCTGAGCCGCCTCAATATGGATCTTCGTGAGGACAAGGGCTGGAGCTATGGCGTCTCGAGCCGGGTCGCGCGCAACTTGGGCAAGCGCAGCTTCGTCATCACCGCACCGGTGCAGAGCGACAAGACCGGCGATTCACTCAAGCTTCTGATCGCCGACATGAAGGCGCTTGCCACCGGCAAGACCCCTGTCAACGCCGAAGAGCTTCAGCGGGTCACCGACGGAAACATCCGCGGACTGCCGAACCGCTATGAGACGATGGCGCAAATCCTTTCGGCGATCGTGCTCAACGACCGCCTGGGGCGGCCTGACGACTATGTTGCCAAGCTGCCTACGCTGTACCGCACGTTTGACGCCAAGGCGCTCGACGCGGCCGCCAGGGCCTATCTCGGCGCGAATGATCTGGTGTTCGTGGTGGTGGGCGATCGCAAGGTGATCGACCCGCAACTCAAGGGCCTGGGCCTGCCGATCGAATACATGCAGGTTGACACGCCCCCCGTTGACACGAGTGTCGACAGCGACTGAAACACTTCCACCACAATCACCCCCATCGGGAGAGAAGCGATGAGCGTTGCCGGAACCTATGACTGCGTGACCAAGACCCCGATGGGTGACCAGAAGTCCAAGTTCACCGTCAACGTCGACGGCGACACTTTCACTGGGCAGCAGGCTGGGGCGATGGGCAGCATGGACGTGGTCGACGGCAAGGTCGATGGCAACACCCTGACCTGGACGATGAACATGACCGTTCCGATGCCGATGAAGCTCACCGGCGAGGCCACCGTCGAAGGCGACACGATCACCGGTACCGTCGACGCTGGCGCATTCGGCAAGATGCCGATGAGCGGTACGCGGGCGGCGTAATTCTCGAATTCTCCCCGAGCTTGTCTCGGGGAGAATTTGAAGCACGAACTATCGCCGCTTCTCCGCGACCCTCGCCGTATCCATGATCGCGAGCGCGGTCGGCAGGCCCGCCTTGAAGTAATGGATCTTGGGCGCGTCGAAGCTGATCACGTAGAGCTTGCCGCCGACCACAGCGGCACGCGCAACCCCCTGGCGTTCGAGATTGTCGCCCTCCGTGGCATAGGCATAGTCCATCTCGATGCCCGCCGCGCCTGCCAGCGTCGCCGGGCGGACCGCGCCGACTTCGAATACCGCGCTGGCAAGCGCGATCCGCGCCGAGTTCTCGAACCATTCGGCAATGTCGGTGGGCAGCATCGCCGGATCGAACTTGGGCAGTGGATCCTTCTTCTTGTCGCGCTGGCGAAACAGCGCCTTGCCCTTCGCGATCCCACCGTAAAACGACAAATCGTCTAGCCCGGTGCCGTTCTGGGTCCAGCTCTCGTTGCGCTTCAGGTCGCTGTTGGTCGATCGGTTCCAGTCGCCGACCGCGGTAACCACCATCTCGTCCGTCCCGACCTTGCGCACCTCGCCGTCGCGGACGAGCTTCCACGGGGTCGAGAGAACGAACTGGGCGGCGGCGGGCGGCGGGGCGGCGAGCGGTGCCAGAGCGATAATGGCCAAACAAATCCTCCACCGCCCCAAAACCCCAAGCCGTCGCCCCGGCGAAGCCCGGGGCCCAACCAGCCTATCCTCCCATGCGACCATTGCGTGAGGTGGCGAGTCCGGCTGGGCCCCGACCTTCGCCGGGGCGACGGGGATATTTGTTGCGAAACCGGCTCTCATACCCCCTGCACCATCGAGGCCAAGATCAGCGCGTCCTCGGCGTTGGGCCGCCTGGCCAGATACTCGCGGATCGCCGCGCGCCCTGCTTCGGCCTGCCCCAGCCGCAATCGCGCCAGGCCAAGTCCACGCCAGGTTTCGGGAAATGCCCCGCCCCCAATTCTCCTTCCGGCCTCGACCGCCGCCTCATACGCCGCCACGGCCTGCTCGAAATCCCCCGGCGCACCGCGACTGCGGTAAAGCTCTCCTTTCGCGTAGAGCAAGTCCGGGGTCCATCCTGCGGGATCGCCCGCCGCCAGCGTGCCCAACAAGTATTCGGTCCCGCCGAAATCCTGCAGTTTGATCTGGTCGTCGATCAGTTTGGGCCACCACTGCTTGAGCGCCGTGCGATACTCGGCGGTCCGCTTGGCTCCCGGCTCGGCCAGCGCCATGGCTGCGGCCTTGTCGCGCAGCGTCGCCATTCGCTCAGTACTTTTGGGATGGGTGGCGAACATCCCGCCGTTCTTGTCCTTCTGGCTCTTGTGGCCGCGCACCTTTGCGGTTGCGTCGTTCTCCGCACCGAGTTGCTCCCAGATCGCCGAGGCCTCGCGCGGATCGTAACCCGCCCGCGCCAGCTCGGCCAGCGAGCCAGCGTCGGCCTCGCGCTCCATGTCGCGGCTGAACGAATAGATCCCCCCGATCAGCGCGATCTGCCCGAGCATTCCTACGTAAGGAATCGGGATGAAGCTCAGCCAACTCAGCGCGTCGGTCTTGGCACGGATGTCCTTGAACAGGCGCAGCGTGTGGCGCTGCTCGAAATGGGTGTATTCGTGGCCCAGCACCGCCGCGAGTTGCGCCTCGTCCCGCATCCGCAGGAACAGTCCGGTATAGACGATCGTGACGCCGTTGGGGGCCATGCTTGCATTGAAATACGGCGTACGGACAATGTACAGCCGCGTCGCCGCGCAACGCTGTTCGCCCACCGTCCGGCACAGCACGCCGCGCACATACTGGTTGAGCGCGGGGTCGGTGACGAGGAATTTCGACTGCTTGAGCAGCCGTTCCTGCTCGTCCATTTCGAACCACAGCCCTTCCTCGAGCTTGTCCTGCGGGCGGTATCCGGCGGTGCTGGGCAGCGGTAGCGCGGGCTTGGCAGGCGGCTTCACGGGCGCGGCGCCCGTCAGCACGATTCCCGCCAGAAGCGCGGCAAGCGCTCTCACGGCTGCGGCTCACCCTTGGTTTGCTCCGGCTTCTTCTCTGGTGGGACATCGACCTTGACCGTTCCGGTCGGCCCCGTGCCGGCCTTCTTGGGAAAATCCTCGAGCAGCTGGGCCATGCGCTTGTCCGCTCCCACCGCATCGCGCGGATCGCCGCCCATCGAGGTATCGGCGTTGAGCCAAACGAGGTCGCCGGTCTTCAGGTCGACCAGCCCCGCATAGCCGATATGGACTCCCGAACTCATCAAACCCAGCCCCATCACCGCCCCCAGGATCTGGGCCACCTTGCGGCCCGCCGAGCCGTAGGAATCGTAAGTTAGGAAGAACAGGCCATAGTCCCCGCCGAGCGGCTTCAAGGCCGCCGCGCCCTCGCCCAGGGTCCAGTCGAAATCGCTCTTCTTGGTCGGAAGGCGGTTGCCGGGGAACATCTTATGGCTGAACGCCGCCTGCGCGACGGTCTTGAACAGCGCGGTATAGTCGTTGAGCGCCGCGCTATCCGCGCCCTGAAGATCGGGCGCGAGCGTCACCCGGTTGCCCTGCATCACGGGCGCCCTGGCCAGCGCGGCGAGCAAGTTGGCCCGCGCGGTGCGGGTCCAATCGGCGTTGGGCTCGTTCATCCCGCCGGTGGTCTGCTCACCGACCGCAATATCGGGCCGAAACACCAGAATCCGCGCTTCTCCCGGGGGTAACAGGAACCCTGGCTTGACCGCGGTCGCCTCGGGCCCGCCGAACTGGGCGGCAGCGGGTTGGGCGATCGCCACGGCGAGCGCCGCGGCGGCCAATCCGGCAAACATCCTCTTCATCGGCATTCCGGCCCGGCTCCACGGCGATTCGCGCGGATCATGCCACCGCGGAAGCGCCAATGAAATGCGGGACTTACGCCGTCGCCGGTCCGAGCTTCTCCCGCAGCACCTCGTTCACCAGCCGCGGATTGCCCTTGCCCTGCATCGCCTTCATCGTCTGGCCGACGAAGAAGCCGAACAGCGCCTCCTTGCCGCCGCGGTACTGTTCGACCTTGTCGGCGTTGGCGGCCAGCACCGCATCGACCGCGGCGTTGATCGCGCCGGCATCGCTGGTCTGCTTGAGCCCCCCCAGTTGCACTATTGCTGCCGCTCCTTCGCCGGTTTCGAGCATTTTCTCGAACACTTGCTTGGCGATTGAGCCCGAAATCGTTCCGTCGGCGACCAGCGCGAGCAGCTCGGCCGCCTGCACCGGGGAGACCGGAGAGGTCGCCAACGTGGCGCCGGTACGGTTGAGCGCGCCGAACAACTCGCCGGTCAGCCAATTGGCCGCCTGCTTGGCGATATCGGGCTCGTCGCGATCCTGGCGTCCGCTGCTCTCGGCGAGCAGTGCCTCGAACCAGCGCGCGGTCTCGGCCTCGGCGGTGAGCACGCCTGCGAGATAAGGCGAGAGGCCCAGCGCCGTCTCGTAGCGGTGGCGCTTGGCGTCGGGCAGCTCGGGCAGCGAGGCGCGGCACTCTTCGAGAAACGCATCATCGAGTTCGAGCGGGAGCAAGTCGGGATCGGGGAAATAGCGGTAATCGTGCGCGTCTTCCTTGCTGCGCATCGAGCGGGTCTCGTTGCGGTCGGGATCGTAGAGCCGGGTTTCCTGGACGATCCTGCCGCCGTCCTCGATCACTCCGACCTGGCGCTTCGCCTCCTGCTCGACCACAGCCATCACGAAGCGCACCGAGTTGACGTTCTTGGTCTCGGTCCGCGTCCCCAGTTCGCCCCCCGGCTTCCTCACGCTGACGTTGACGTCGGCGCGCATCGAGCCTTCTTCCATGTTGCCGTCGCACGACCCGACATAGCGCAGGATCGAGCGCAGCTTGCGCAAGTAGGCCCCGGCCTCCGCGGGCGAGGTCATGTCCGGGCGGCTGACGATCTCCATCAGCGCGACGCCCGAACGATTGAGGTCGACGTAGCTCATCGTCGGGTGCTGATCGTGCATCAGCTTGCCCGCGTCCTGTTCGACGTGGATCCGCTCGATGCCGATGGTCTTGGTCTTGTCGGGGTTCTTGTCGTCGGGGCTGACCTCGATCGCGCCTTCGCCGACAAGCGGGTGGTAAAGCTGGCTGATCTGGTAGCCCTGCGGCAGATCGGCGTAGAAATAGTTCTTGCGGTCGAACCGGCTCCACTTGTTGATCTTCGCCTCGATCGCCATCCCGGTGCGCACCGCCTGGCGGATGCATTCGCGGTTGGGCACCGGCAGCATCCCGGGCATGGCGGCATCGACCAGGCTGACCTGGCTGTTGGGCTCGGCCCCGAACGTCGTCGAGGCGCCCGAGAACAGCTTGGAATGGCTGGTGACCTGGGCGTGGACTTCGAGGCCGACCACGACCTCCCACGCGCCGGTCGCGCCTTCGATGCGATAGTCGCTCACCACCACTTCTCCGGTTTGGCGTTGAACCCGGCTCTTGCCTCGATCGCCAGCCCGGCGTTGAGGACGCCCTGCTCGTCGAACGCCTTGCCGACGATCTGGAGGCCGAGCGGAAGGCCTTCGCGGTTGAGGCCCGCGGGTACGCTCATCGCGGGCAGTCCCGCAAGGCTGGCAGGCACCGCGAACACATCGTTCAGATACATCGCCAGAGGGTCCTCGCTCTTGTCGCCTAGGGCGAACGCGGCGCTGGGAGCGGTCGGGGCAAGGATCACATCGCACTCCGTCCAGGCGTGCTCGAAGTCGCGCGCGATCAAAGTCCGGACCTTCTGCGCCTGGGTGTAATAGGCGTCGTAGAACCCGGCGGAGAGCACGTAAGTGCCGATCAGGATGCGGCGCTTGACCTCGGCTCCGAAGCCGGCGGCGCGTGTCGCGGCGTACATGTCCTGCAAGCCGCCGCCTTCGGCGAGCTCGCGCAGGCCGTAACGCACCCCGTCGTACCGCGCGAGGTTGGACGAGGCTTCAGCGGGGGCGACGATGTAGTAGGCGGGCAGCGCATATTTGGTATGCGGCAGGCTGATCTCGACGATCTGTGCGCCTGCTTCGCGCAGCCAGGCGATCCCGTCGTCCCAGCTTTTGGCGACATCGGCGTCCATCCCGTCCATCCGGTATTCGCGCGGGATGCCGACGCGCTTGCCGCGCAGATCGGGGTTCAATCCGGCTTCCCACGCGGGCACCGGCAGGTTCAGGCTGGTCGCATCCTTGGGGTCGAACCCGGCCATCGCCTCGAGCATGATCGCGCAGTCGCGCACGTCGCGCGCCATGGGCCCGGCCTGGTCGAGGCTGGAGGCGAAGGCGACGATGCCCCAGCGCGAGCAGCGCCCGTAGGTGGGCTTGATCCCACTGATCCCCACGAACGCGGCGGGCTGACGGATCGAACCGCCGGTGTCGGTGCCTGTCGCCGCGGGACACAACCGCGCGGCGACCGCCGCCGCGCTACCACCGGAGGAACCGCCGGGAGCCAAGGCCGTGTTGCCGCCATCGTTGCGCCTCCACGGGCTGCGGACGTTCCCGAAGTACGAGGTCTCGTTCGACGAGCCCATCGCGAACTGGTCCATGTTGAGCTTGCCCAGCATTCCCGCGCCGGCGTCCCACAGTTTCTGCGATACGCTCGATTCGTATTCGGGGACGAAGCCTTCGAGGATGTGGCTGGCCGCCGTGGTCTGGACGCCCTGGGTGGCGAACAGATCCTTCATCCCTATCGGCACGCCCGCCAGCTTGCCCAGCGGCTTGCCCGCGGCGCGCGCGGTATCGACCGCATCGGCCGCGGCGAGCGCCTTGTCCGGGGTCGCGACGATGAACGCGTTGAGCGCAGCCTGCGCGTCGGCGACATTGGCGTTGAAGCCCTCCGCTACTTCGCGCGCGCTGAATTCGCCCGCAGCGACTCCATCGCGGATCGCGGCGACGCCAAGGCTCGTCAGGTCGGTCATTCGATCACCTTGGGAACGCCGAAGAAGCCGTGTTCGGGCGCGGGGGCGTTGGCGAGAACCTTGGCGCGGACACGGCCGTCGGTGACCACGTCGTCGCGCAGGCGCAAGGTGTTGGGGATCACCGCGGTCATCGGCTCCACCCCGGTCACGTCGACCTCGCCGAGTTGCTCGACCCAGCCGAGGATATTGTTCAATTCGGGCACCATCGCCGCGACTTCTTCGTCGCTCATGCGGATGCGCGCCAGCGAGGCGATCTTCGCCACGGTGGCCTTGTCGACGGACATGCAAGCTTTCCCGACCGGTTGATGGGGCAAAAACGAAGCCCGCGCGCTAGCAGCGCGTCATGCGGGCTTCAAGCGAAGCGAGGCTATTGCGGTGGCGGCGGCGCTCCGGCTCCCGGAGGCGGTCCACCCGCGCCGCCCTGCATCTGTTGCAACTGCTGCATCATCTGCTGCTGGCGCATGATCTCCTCGCGAGTCTTGAAATCGAGGAGATCGACGTCGAAAACCAGGTCGCTATTGGCCGGAATCACGACCTTGCCGGTTTGCGGGTTGCGCTTTTCCTCGGGGCCGTAGGCTTTTTCGGCCGGGATCGTCAGGCGGTACTTGCCACCCTTTTGCATCCGGGTGATGCCCTGGCCGAAGCCTGGAATGACCTCGTCCAGCTTCATCGGCACCAACTGGCCCCTGTCGAACTCGGTGCCGTCGGTCAGCTTGGCGACGTAGTTGATCTGGACCACGTCCTCGATCTTCGGCGAAGGGCCATTGCCCGGGACGAGGGTTTCCACCCGCACGTCGTGCGAACGCGTTACCCAGACCAGTCCGGCGGCCACCAGCAACGCCACCAGTACGCCCAGCCAAATCTTGGTCAATGAACCCTTCGCGATCGGCAAAAGCGGTACGCGGTGGATTTCGGTCATGACTGTCCCCCCAACTCACCGAGACACGGCGCAAACGACAAAGGCGCCGGTTGCCCGACGCCTTGTCATGGCCGCTTCATGCGGCGGCTTCAAGCGGGAAGCTTATTTCCCGCCGTCGCGCTCGACCCGCTTGCGCTCGAGCTTGCGCGCGCGGCGAACCGCGGCGGCCTTTTCGCGAGCACGCTTTTCGCTCGGCTTCTCGTAGTGGCGGCGCAGCTTCATTTCGCGATACACCCCCTCGCGCTGCAGCTTCTTCTTCAGCGCGCGCAGGGCCTGGTCGACATTGTTTTCGCGAACCATGATTTGCATAAGACCGCCTGTACCTCTTTCTTCTCGTCTGCGGGCATGGACACGGCGTTTGCGCGTCAGAGGCCCGATCAAGGCAAAACAAAATGAGGGCGAATCCACGTGGACCGCCCGAAAGCGAGCGGGCCGCTAACAGAAGGCGGCGGCGATGGCAAGCGGCCGCGGGCGTCCGCACCCCCTCTCCTACTGCGGGAGAGGATAGTGGCCGCGCCGTGATTCCCGCGTTAGAGGCTCGCCCAGCGGGGAGGCTCGATCATGCGCGAAGCAATATTCATCACCGGCGGGGGCAGCGGGATCGGGCGCGCGGTGGCGCAGCGGTTCGCGCGCGAGGGCTGGTTCATCGGGCTGGCCGACATCGACGAGTCGGGTCTGGCCGAAACCGCCGCGCTGCTGCCACAAGGCGCAAGTTGGACGACCAAACTCGACGTGCAGAATCGCGCCGCATGGGATCAGGCACTCGCCGCCTTCGTCCAGGCCAGCGGCGGACGGCTGGACGTGCTGTTCAACAACGCCGGGGTCGCCCATGGCGGGCCGTTCGAGGGCAACAGCCAGGCCGAGATCGACCAGCTCATCGACGTCAATTTCCGCGGCGTCGCCTATGGCGCGCAAGCGGCTTTCCCCTATCTGCGCGACACGCGCAGCTCGGTCCTGCTCAACACCGCCAGCGCCGCGGCGCTTTATGGCGGGGCGGGGTTGGCGGTCTATTCGGCGACCAAGTTCGCGGTTCGCGCGCTGACCGAGGCGCTCGACGTCGAATGGGCGGGCGACGGGATCGCGGTGCGCAGCCTGATGCCGGGGTTCATCGACACGCCCCTGCTCCACACCCCCGCCCACGCGGGCAGCAACCAGTCGAAGCGCGACACCGTAGTCGAGGCGGGGCTCGAGTTCACCCCCGTCGAAGTCGTGGCGGAAACCGCCTGGGAGGCGATCCGTTCGCCCAAGCTCCACCACCTGGTGGGCAAGACCGCGCGGCGGCTTGCTTTCGCCGCGCGGTGGATGCCGGGGCGGCTGCGCAAGACGATGGTGAGATCGTTCGGGGTGGGCAAATGAGCGAAGTATCGGTTCCGCGGTTCGACCTGTCCGGACGGGTGGCGTTGGTCACCGGCGCATCCTCCGGCTTCGGCGAGCATTGGTCGCGGTTGCTCGCGGCGGCGGGGGCCAAAGTGGTCCTGGCGGCGCGCCGGACCGATCGGCTCGAGACCGTCGCGGCGGAAATCCGGGCGACGGGTGGCGCTGCATTGGCGGTGCCGCTGGACGTGTGCGACGAAGCCGCCACCGCCGCCGCTTATGCTGCAGGCGAAGCCGAATTCGGCCCGATCGATACGATCGTCGCCAATGCCGGGATTTCCGACGACCGCCTGGCGCTCGAGCTCCCGACCGATTCGTTCGAGCAGATCGTCGCGATCAACCTCACCGGGGTGTTCAAGACCGTGCGCGAGGGCGCGCGGCGGCTGATCGCGGCGGATCGGGCGAGCCGGGGCCGGGTGGTGGTGGTCAGCTCGATCACCGCCAAGAAGCCCTACGCGGCGATGACCGCCTATGCCGCGAGCAAGGCCGGGGTGCTTCACATGAGCCGACTGCTGGCACGCGAATGGGCGCGCAAGGGTATCTGCGTCAACGCGATCCTGCCCGGCTACATCGAGACAGAGATGACCGGCGACCTGTTCGCGGAGGGCAGCAAGGGCGGAGAGTGGTTGCTGAAGAGTTTTCCCCGCCGGGCGCTCACCCCGATGACGGCGATGGACGCACCGCTGTTGTTCTTCTGCTCGGACCTGGCCGCACACGTCACGGGCGCGGAGCTGACCGTGGACGACGGGCAGAGCCTTTAGCTCGGCACGGGATTGGCAGGCGTGTCGTACGCTAAAGCGTGCTCATGTCGATCACGAAGCGGTACTTCACGTCCGCCTTTTCCATCCGCTCGAACGCGGCGTTGATCCCGTCCATCGGGATCACCTCACACTCGGCCAAAATCCCCTTCTGCGCGCAGAGGTCGAGCATTTCCTGAGTCTGCGCGATACCGCCCACGCCCGATCCGGCGACCGAGCCCTGCTTCATCAGCAGCACGCCGGTGTGGAAGCTGGGCAACATGTCGATCGCGCCGACGATGCACAGCGTGCCCTTGCGGTCGAGGAGCTGGAGATAGGGCGTCATCTCGTGCGCTACCGGGATCGTGTCGAGCAGGAAATCGAAACTGCGCGTTGCCGCTTTCATCGCCGCCTTGTCGCTCGAGACCAGCACCTTGTCCGCGCCCAGCCGTTGCGCGTCGGCGCCCTTTTCCGGTGAGGTGGTGATCATGGTCACCTCTGCGCCGAGCGCCTTGGCAAACTTGACGCCCATGTGGCCCAGCCCGCCCAGCCCGATCACGCCGACCCTGCTGCCCGGCCCGACGCCCCAGTTCCTGAGCGGCGAATAAGTGGTGATGCCGGCGCACAGCAGCGGCGCGGCGCGCGCGAGGTCGAGCCCGTCGGGGATGCGCAGCACATAAGGTTCGGCGACAACGATACTCTTGGAATAGCCGCCATACGTGGTCGTCCCGTCGACCCGGTCCCTGGCGTTGTAGGTGCCGGTCATGCCCTCGCGGCAATACTGTTCCTCGTCGTCGACGCAGGCGTCGCAGTGGCGACAACTGTCGACGATCGTGCCGATGGCGACCCGGTCGCCCGCCTTGAACCTGGTGACCCCGGACCCGACAGCGCTGACCGTGCCCACGATCTCATGGCCGGGCACCAACGGATAGGTCGTCCGCCCCCAGTCGTTGCGCGCGGCATGGAGATCGGAGTGGCACACCCCGCAGAACGCGATGTCGATCGCCACGTCTTCGTCGCGCAAGTTGCGGCGGTCGATGGTCAGCGGGGCGAGACCCGATTCGGGGGCGGTGGCGCCCCAGGCGGCGGTGGCGGTCATGGTCGGGTACTCCTTGCAGCGGGGCAGGCAGCCGTTTAATCGCCCGATTAAAGGGAGAAGGCAATGCAGATCGATTCGACCACAGCCGCCGTCGTCACGGGTGCGGCATCGGGTTTGGGCAAGGCGAGCGCAATAGCGCTGGCCGCCGCGGGTGCAAAAGTCGCGGTATTCGACGTGAATGTCGCGGCGGGCGAGGCGGTCGCGCGCGAAATCGGGGGCGTCTTCTGCAACGTCGACATCACCAGCGAAGAATCGGTCGTCGCCGGGTTCGCCAAGGCGCGCGCGGCGCACGGGCAGGAGCGGATCACGGTCCACTGCGCGATGACCAGCCGCCGCGGCAAGACGCTGGCGTTCGACAAGGAACTGGGGCGGCTGAAGCGCCTGTCGACCGAGGATTATCAATACGGGGTCAATGGCATCCTCGTCGCCAGCTACCGCATCGCCTCGCTCAGCGCCGAGGGCATGGCCAGTCTCGAGCCAGTCACCGAGGACGGCGAGCGCGGGTGCATCACCCTGACCGCTTCGGTCGCCGCACAGGACGCTCAGATCGGCCAGGTCACCTATGGATCGGCCAAGGCGGGGGTCAACGGCCTGGTCCTTCCCTTGGCGCGCGACCTGATGGACCTGGGGATACGGGTCAATTCGATCATGCCCGGAATCTTCGCCACCCCGCTGATGTTGGGCGCCAAGCAGAACGTGCTCGACAGCCTCGCGGCGAGCGTACCGTTCCCCAAGCGCCTGGGCCATCCGGAGGAATTCGCGTCGCTGGTGCTCGAATTCGTCCGCAACGGCTATTTCAATGGACAGGCGATCCGTCTCGACGGCGCGATAAGAATGGCGCCCAGATAAATGCGCTAATCCCGCTCATCCCGAGCGAAGACGAGGGATACCCGCTTGCGCGGCTTGTCTCGACTTCGCTCGGCGCGAGCGGACCTTGGGAGAGAACCGTATGACCAGCCCATTCCGCGACGGCCTGTTCGCCGGTAAAGTCGCTTTTGTCGCCGGGGGAACCTCGGGAATCAATCTGGGCATCGCCGCGCGGCTTGCCGAACTCGGCGCGAAAGTCGCGATCCTTGGGCGCAATCCGGAAAAGGCCGCCGCCGCCGCCGAACCCATCGGCGCGCTGGCGCTTACCGCCGACGTGCGCGATTACGGGGCGACCCGCGCGGCGATGGAGCGCGTCCGCAACGAACTCGGCCCGATGGACATCGTCGTCTCGGGCGCGGCTGGCAACTTCCTCGCCCCGGCGCTGGGGATGAGCGCCAACGCCTTCAAGGCGGTGATCGACATCGACCTGATCGGCACCTTCAACGTGTTCCGCGGCTGCCACGACCTGCTCGCCACCCCCGCCAGCCTGATCGCGATCACCGCGGGCCAAGCGGTCAACGCCATGGCGCTCCAGGCGCACGCCTGCGCGGCCAAAGCGGGGGTCAACCAGCTCGTCCGCGTGTTGGCGATCGAGTGGGGGCCGGACGTGCGCGTCAACGGAATCTCGCCCGGACCGATCGCCGGGACCGAAGGCATGTCCCGCCTCGCCCCCGCGCGCGGCGACACCGACAAGCAGTTCGCGCGAATTCCCGCCAAACGCTGGGGCGAGATCGGCGAGGTAGCCGAGGCGGCGGTATGGCTGTGCTCGGACGCAGCAGCCTATGTCACCGGCACGATCATCGACGTCGATGGCGGCAGCCAGGTGGGCGACGCCTCGCGGATGGATTTGATGAAGGGTCTGGGCTGAACCCAACCGACGCCAGTCCCGCTCATGCCGAGCGGGACGACAGTCACTCAACGCGAAGCAAGTCTAGCCGCTGCTCACCTCGATGCTCTTGTCGAGGAATTCGGCAAAGCCATAGCTGGTCAGGAAGCTGACGTCCGCAGCGTCTCGCCCGATGCCGATCTTGGCGATTTCGGCGGGTTCGGCCATGCCGGTGGCATCGATCATGTGCCACGCGCCGCCGATCTCGTCGCGCCGGGTCGGATCGGCGAGAAACACTTCGGCGACCGCATGGAAATCCTGCGGAAACACCCGCGGCGCGTAGACGCTGACGAACCGCGCCGGGATCGCCGCGGCGCGCGCCAGCGTGACCAGCATGTGCGCGAAATCGCGGCATACCCCGCGGCGCTCGACGAAAGTGTCGAGCGCGGTGGTGATCGAGGTCGAGCCCTGGGCATAAGTGAAGTGCGACGAGATCCAGTCGCGCATCGCCCAAACCAGCGCCCCGCCCTCCAGCCCGCCGAACTCCGCGCCGACGAACGATTGAAAGCGGTCGGCCGGACAATAGCGCGAATCCATCAGGTACTGGATGGTCTCGCCCGGCAGCAGGTGCGTCGGCACCGCAGCGAGGCTCTCGATCGGCGCGAGCAGACGATCGACCTGCACCTTCGCGTTGTACCAAGCCTCGAACTCGCCCTGGTGGCGCAACCAGATTCGCTCGCCGATCCCGTCCTGCGCGGCGACGCGGGAAAAGTGCTCGGTCGGGGTGCACGAGAACCAGCCATCGACGCGCTGCTCGGGGATGATCGCGGGCTCGATCTGGAGCAGAAAATCGGTCGGTTCGGGGAAATTGTAGCGGATATGCGCAGCGATGGTGAGGGTCATGCGGCCAAAGCCGCCGAGCGGTCAGGTTGTTCCCGCAACTATCAATCCCCGGTGAAAGTCGGCGAGCGCTTCTCCAGGATCGCGGTCACCGCCTCGACGTGATCCTTGGTTTCGTGGACGATCGCCTGATAGGCGGCGGACAATTCCAGCACCTGGTCCGAATCGCCCTTCTGCCCTTCGCGCAGCAGACGCTTGGTCAGGCGCAGCGCGCGGACCGGGTTGGCGGCGATCTTGCCTGCAAGCGTCAGGGCGGCGTCGAGCAGTGCGTCGTCCTCGGCGACCTGGCTGACCAGGCCGATCCGCAACGCCTCTTCGGCGGTGAAAGTCTCGCCGGTGAGGAACAGCTCGGCGGCCTTGGAATAGCCTACGATCTGCTGGAGCGTCCACGCCCCGCCGTCGCCCGGAACGATCCCAACCTTGATGAAGCTCGCCGCCATCTTGGCGCTTTTCGCGGCGATCCGCACGTCGCACAGGCAGGCGAGGTCGAGTCCCAGACCGATCGCGTGGCCGTTGATCGCGGCGATCAGTGGGATCTCGCAATCGAGCAGCGCGCGGGTGGTGCGCTGGACCCCGCGGCGGTAGTTCCAGCGGGTGGAATCGGGCTGGTCGAGCGGGCCGATGCCGACGCGGTCCTTGATTCCCTTGATGTTTCCGCCCGAACAGAACGCGCGGCCCTTGCCGGTGAGGATCGCGGCGTGGACGGTGCGGTCGTCTCCCAGTTGCTGGAGTGTGGCAGCAATATTGTCGCAATCCTCGAGCGTGCCGATCGCGTTGAGGCTGTCGGCGCGGTCCATCCGCAGGATCGCGATCCGGCCCTGGCGTTCGACTTCGAGAAACGGGGTCATCGGCTATCACCTCTGGGCGTTGCGGAAGGCTTGCCGCTGCCATAGGGACGGCGGCGATGCAAATCTTCAGCTTGCGCGAATTCGCCCCGCCCGGAGACGTGACCGCCCTTCGCGATGAGGTGCGCGCGCTGATCGCGGCGCACGAACACCGCTGGGCGCCCGAACAGCGCGCCAACCCGTGGTTCAGCTTCGACCCCGAGTTCAGCCGCGCGCTCGGCGACGCCGGTTTCCTCGGGATGACGTGGCCCAAGCAATATGGCGGACACGAACGCCACGCGCTCGAACGCTATGTGGTGATCGAGGAGCTGCTGGCGAACGGCGCGCCCTCGGGCCTGCACTGGATCGCCGACCGCCAGACCGGGCCGCTGCTGGTCAAGTACGGCACCGAACGGATCAAGGCGAAGTACCTGCCCGGCATGGCGGCGGGCGAAATCTATGCCTGCATCGGGCTGTCCGAACCCAACTCGGGCTCGGACCTCGCCAGCGTGCGCACCTTTGCCGAAAAGACCGCCGAGGGCTGGCGGGTCAACGGCCAGAAGGTGTGGACCAGCGGCGCGCACAAGAGCCACGCCGCGCTGACCCTGCTGCGCACCGAGGCCGGCAGCGAACGCCAGGCGGGGCTGAGCCAACTGATGATCGACCTCGACCTGCCCGGCGTCACCATCCGTCCGATCATCGACATGACCGGGCAGCACCACTTCAACGAGATTTTCTTCGAGGACGTGCTGGTGCCATTGGATGCACTGGTCGGCGAAGAGGGGCGCGGCTGGGCGCAAGTCACCGCCGAACTCGCGCTCGAGCGCTCAGGCCCGGAGCGGTATCTTTCGAGCCACATGCTGCTCGAGGCGCTGATCGACCACGCCGGACCCTCGCCCGCCCCCGCGCTGGCCGAGCTGATCGGGCGGCTGACGGCGGAGATGTGGACCTTGCGGCAGATGAGCCTGGCGACCGCCGCCAAGCTTGCCGCGGGCGAAGACCCGATGGTCGAGGCGGCGATCGTCAAGGACCTGGGCAACGCCTATGAACAGGCGATGCCGCGGCTGGTCCAGGCGGTGGTCGAGGACGTCGATTTCGCCGATGACACCCGGCTGGCGCGACTGTTGAAGTTCATCCTGGTACAATCGCCCAGCTATTCGCTGCGCGGGGGCACGCCCGAAGTGCTGCGCGGGATCATCGCGCGCGGCCTGGGCCTGCGATGACGGGGCCTCGATAGATGAGCGAGAACCGCACCCTCCTGACCGACATGGCCGACGGGCTGTTCGCCGAACTGGCCGGCGCCGATTGCGCGACCGCCTGGCCGCGCCTGGCCGAAGCCGGATTCGCCACACTGCTCGTGCCCGAAGGCGCCGGTCAAAATGGGGGCGGGTTCGGCGGCGACTGGGGCGACCTGTTCGCCGTTCTCCGCCTTGCCGGAAGCCACGCGCTTGCCGCCCCGCTGGGTGAGACGATCGTCGCGCACAAGCTGCTCGCGGAAGCGGGGATCGAGGCGCCCGAGGGAGCGATCGGGTTGCTCGACCGCGATTACGCGAGCTTTGGGCGGGACTGCGCGGCGGTTCTGACGGCGGGCGAAGGGGGGCTGAAGCTCTATCCGCGCGCGGCGCTGACGCTCACCGAAGGCGCCTCGCCCGACGGCAACCCGCGCGACAAGGTGTTCTTCAGCGGCGAACCCGCCGCCGTCTTCGCCTCCAATGCCGATCTGCGCGCCAAGGGCGCGTTCGTTCGCGTGGCGATGGCTGCGGGCGCGCTCGAGGCCGGGTTCCAGCTCGCCATCGACCACGTCAACGCCCGCGTCCAGTTCGGCAAACCCTTGGCCAAGTTCCAGGCGGTCCAGCAGGCATCGGCCGAAGCGAGTTCTGAAATCGCCGCGGTCGGCGCGGCGGGACAGGCCGCCGCCGCCGCGTTCGATGCCGGCGACGCCTCGTTCGAGATCGCCGCGGCCAAGCTGCGCACCAACCGCGCGATCGAAATCGCGGTGCCAATCCTCCACCGCGTCCACGGCGCGATCGGGTTCACGATGGAGTATCCGCTCAACCGCTACACCCGCCGCTTGATGGGTTGGCGCAGCGAGTTCGGCAACGACGCGTTCTGGGCCCGCGCGCTGGGCGAGCGCACGGCCCGGCTGGGCGGCGTGGGGCTATGGCGCGAGATCGCGGCGCGAGGCGATCGCAAGGCGGGGTGATGGCTGAGGACCCCACCGGCATCCGCAATTTCCAGCGGCTCGATGCGCGGACCACCACGTCGGGCCGATTGCGTGACGAAGACCTGGCGGCGCTGGCCGCGATCGGTGTGCGCCATGTCGTTAACCTGGCGCTCGACAACCATCCCGAGGCGCTGGCGAACGAGGCGGAAAAGCTGAGCGCGCTGGGCATCGGCTATACCCATATCCCGGTGCCGTTCGACGATCCCCGCGAGGGAGCACTATGCCGCCTTCGCCCAGGCCCTGGCTTCCGCAGATACCGCGCCGGTCCACGTCCACTGCATCATGAACTACCGCGTTTCCGCGTTCTTCTTTCGCTGGCACCGCGAAACCCAGGGGATGGACGAAGCCATGGCGAGGACGCTGATGACCCGGCAGTGGGACCCGCAAACCAGCGATCGGCCCGAGGCACGGCCCTGGGCAGAGTTTCTTGCAAGAACAGAAATGTAGCCGCTTCCATTCGGCGATTCGGCGGCTAACGTTCGGTTGACAGAGGTTTCCTCTGGTTCCAATCAGGCAGCCAATCAAAACAATGTTCAGGGTTGCCGGTCGTGCCTTGCCACGAAGGCATCGTACGCGCCGATTTCGACACACGCCCGGGCGGCGCGATGGGGGATTCGATGACGGTCGACTGGCGCAAAGCCCTGTTTCTGGTTTCGGTGTTCGGGTTCTCGGCCGCCGCCCAGGCGCAATCCGCCCCAACCCGCGAAGAGGTCAATCCCGAGCCGCCCAAGCGCGAGGCACAGCCGGGCAAGGTCTCGGTCGATTCCAGCGCCGCCTTCAACCGCGGCCCCTGCCCGCTGGACGGCAGCGAGTTGCGAACGACGATCCCCTCGGTCCAGTTCGGCGGCGCGGGGGGCAAGCCGCTTGCGCCCGAACTCGTCCCGATCCTCGCCAATGTCCGTGCGCCCGCGGGCGAGCAGCCGGTGCGCGTCATCTGCGACATCCGCGACGCCGCCAACGCCGCGCTGCGCCAGGCGCGCTACGTCGCCACGGTCCAGATTCCGGCACAGCGGCTCGAGGGAGGACCGCTCCAGCTCGAGGTGGTCACCGCGCACATCGTCGAGACCCGGGTGCGTGGCGACGCCGGGCCCTATGAAGGCCTGATCGAGCAGCGGATCACCGCGCTGCAATCGTTCGATCCGCTCAACGAAGCGCAGGCCGAGCGGCTGCTTCTGCTCGCCGACGACATCCCCGGGCTCGACGTCCGCCTCACCCTCCAGCCCGCGGGCGGCGCGCCGGGCGAGGTGATCGGCGAGCTGACCGTCGACTACCACCCGTTCGGGGTGGTGGTGAACGCGCAGAACTACAACTCCAAGCAGCTGGGGCGTGAGACCGTCTATGCCCGCGGCGAGCTTTACGGCCTTACCGGGCTGGGCGACCTGACCTATCTGGCCGGATCGACGACGGTCGATTTCGACGAGCAGAAGATCGTCCAGGTCGGCCACGAGATGCTCGTCGACCAGAGCGGCACCTCGCTGGCGCTGCGCGCGACGTTCGCCGATTCGCGCCCGACCCTGCCCTCGCTCGACCTGCGGACCAAGTCGTGGATCCTCAACGCCGAGCTGATGCAGCCCCTGCTGCGGACGGTTAACGAGAATTATTACCTGGGCGTCGGCTTCGAGCGGATCGACCAGCGTACCGACCTGGGGGGTGCGGGGGGCCGCGCCGCGCTGAACCTCGACCGGATCAGCACGATCTACATGCGGTTCGCGGGCAATGCCCGCAAGTTGCGCGGCGACGGAACCGAGGCCGTCGCGGTCAATGGCTTTGCCGAGGTCCGCAAGGGGCTGGACTTGTTCAACGCGACCAAGACCGGTGTCATCACCAAGGCCGGCTATGCGCCCTCGCGGTTCGAGGGCGACGCCAAAGCCTGGGTCATCCGCGGGCAGATCGACAGCAAGATCGGTCTCGGCCCGATTTTCGAGCTGTTCGGATCGGCGCGGGGGCAATGGACCGAGCAGCCCCTGCTCAACTACGACGAATTCTCGATCGGCAACCTGACCGTCGGGCGCGGCTACGATCCGGGCGCCAATACCGGCGACAAGGCCATTGCGGGGACCGCGGAGCTGCGCGCCAACCTGCCGACCGGGCCGCGCGTGGCGACGCAGGTGTTCGGTTTCTACGATCACGTCCACCTGTACAACCTCGACACCGGCAGCACCGAGGCCAACCGCCGGCTCAACAGCTATGGCGGCGGTGTGCGGGTGACGCTGTCGGGCATCGCCCGGCTCGACGTCACGTATGCGCACCCGCTGGACAGGCCGTTGCTGACCGGAGCCAGCGCTAAGGTGCCCAAGGATCGCCTGCTCGTCTCGCTCACCGCGCAACTCGTGCCCTTCGGGGGTCGCCACTGATGCCGTATCGCGAAGGAATGCTGCCATGACCGTCGCCCGCATTCGCCGGACCGGAGCCCTCCAGCTCAGCACCGCGCTGGCCACGACGTTGGCGACGTTCGGCGGGGGGACTGCGGCCCGAGCGCAAAGCATGACCGACACGCTGCCAGTGCTAAGCGGCACGCAGGGAGCGAGTTTTTCCGACACGACCGGGCCACTCGGATTGCCTACGTCCGTCACACCATCGCCGACCCCGAACCCTACGCAACTCAGTGTAAACCTCAACGATCAATCGCGCGTGATAAACTGGCAGACGTTCAACGTCGCGGCCGGCAACCAAGTCGATTTCACTACACCGGGCACCGCAGCGATCGGGGTGCTAAATCGGGTCACCGGCGTCGATGGCGCGATGACACCGACGATCTACAGGTCGCTGATCGACGGAACCCTGAACGGCAAGTCAAACATCGCGGTCTACCTAAGCAACCCGGCGGGGATCACCTTCGGGCCGACCGGCGCTTTCAACGGCGGCAGCCTGGTGATGACTACGCTGGGAGTCACCGACACCGACTTCCTCGACGGCGGGAGCATCAATCTAGCCGGCACTTCGGCCGAGAAAATCGTCCTTGGCGCGCCCGCAGCGATGGGTGGACCTTACGGGCTCAGCGCGACCAACGGCAGCATCGTCCTCGTCGCGCAGGAAATATCGGTCGCCGGCTCGATCTCGGCTAGCGGCGATACCGCGCTTGTCGCCGCGCAGGACGTGACCTTCAACAGCGGTGTCGGCAGTCCGCTCGACTTTACGATCACCACCGGCACGACGCTCAGCGGCGTCCACGTGCTTGCCACCGGCACAGTGGGCGGCGGTTCGGTCGCGCTGGTCGGGGCCAATGCGACTGCCATCATCAGTTCACTGCTCAACGTCGATGGCGCTGCCACCCTCACCGCGTCCGCCGATAATGGTGGCATCCTCTTGAAGACGACCAGCACGGGAGCCCCTGCGGCAGGTTCTGCGATAGTCAGCGCTGGGTCGCTGAGCGCGACTGGCCTGAACGGGTTCGTTACGGTCGCCTCGACCGACGCCGCGACCATCTCGGGCTCGGTCAGCGCAGCGGGCGACTACACCGTCAGCGGCACTGCGATCACGCTTGGCGGTGCGAGTGCTGTTACCCAGAGTGCGGGCGGTGCTATCGGCGTCTCTGGGGGCGCGATCACCCTGGGCGGTGACCTCACCTTGGCCAGCAGCGGGAACGGCGCGGTCACCCTTGGCGGCACCGTCGACGGCGCGCAGGCGCTGACGGTCAACACCGCAGGAACCACTTCGTTCGGCGGCGCGGTCGGCGGGACCAATGCGCTTGTGTCGCTGACCACCGATGGCGCGGGAAGCACCGCGATCAATGGCGGCGCGATCACCACCACCGGCGCGCAGAGCTACAACGACGCGGTCACGCTCGGCGCAGGGACCACCCTGACTAGCACCGGCAGCGGGGCGATCACGCTCGGCTCGACCGTGAACGGAGCGCAAGCCCTTGCGGTAAATACCGCTGGCATAACCACGTTCCTCGGCACGGTTGGAGCGGGTACCGCACTGGCCTCGCTGACCACCGACGCGGCCGGGACGACCGACCTCAACGGCGGCACCGTCATCACCAGCGGCGCGCAAACCTACAACGACGCCGTGGTCCTGAGCGCGGACACCACGCTGAGCGCGGGCGGCAACATCGGCTTCGCCACGACGGTCGACAGCGACACGACCGCACGCGCCCTGACCGTGAACACCTCCGCGGCCACCACTTTCGGCGGGGCGGTCGGCAGTGGCGCGGCTCTGGCTTCGCTAACCACCGATGCGGGCGGTACCACCGCGATCAACGGCGGGGCGGTTACCACGACCGGCGCACAAAGCTTTGGCGATGCGGTCACGCTGGGCGCGACGACCACGCTGACCAGCACCGGCGGTGCCGGGATCACGCTCGGCTCGGCAGTGGACGGTGGTGGGGCGCTAACGGTCAACACCACCGGCGCAACGACCTTCATTGGCGCGGTTGGCGCGACCACCGCGCTCGCCTCGCTGACCACTAACGCAGGCGGTTCCACCGCCATCAACGGCGGCGCGGTCACCACCACCGGCGCGCAGACCTACGGCGATGCGGTGACGCTGGGAGCGAACACCACGCTGGCGGGGAGCGCGGTCACGTTCGGCTCGACGCTCGACGGCGCGCAGGCGCTGACCGTCAACACGGCGGGCGTCACGACGTTCGGCGGCGTGGTCGGCGGCGGGGCAGGCACAGCGCTCACCTCGCTGACCACCGACGCGGGCGGCGGCACCGCGATCAACGGCGGCGCGGTCACCACCACCGGCGCGCAGACCTACGGCGACACGGTGACGCTGGGAGCAAACACCACGCTGGCGAGCAATGGCAGCGGAAACATCGCACTCTCCGGCACGGTCAATGGTCTTTTCGACCTGACGGTCAACACCGGCGGCACCACCACGTTCGGCGGCGCGGTCGGCGGGACCTCCCTGCTGACCGCGCTGACCACAGACGCCGGCGGCGCCACGTCGCTGGGCGCCGGTGCGGTCACGACCAGCGGGGCGCAGACTTTCGGCGATGCGGTGACGCTGACCAACGGCACCACCCTGACCGGCACCACCGGCAGCTTCGCCGCGGGCCTTAACGGCAACGGTTTCGATCTGACGCTGAACTATTCGGGCACCTCGGCGATCGGTTCGGGCTTCACCGGCATCAAGAACCTGACCACAGGCAACGGCGGGACCACCCAGCTTTCGGGCGCGATCTCGACCAACGGCAGCCAGAGTTATGGCGACGTGGTGCTGCTGACCGGAAACACCACGCTGAGCGGCAGCGCCATCGGCTTCAGCGAAACGCTCGACGGCGGGTTCGACCTGACTGCGAACAGTGCGGGCGTCACCAGCTTCTCCAAGGCCGTCGGCGCGACCACCGCGCTTGCTTCGCTTACAACAAATGCGACGGGCACCACCGCACTGGACGGCGGCAGCGTGCGGACGGTCAATGGACAATCCTACGGCGATCCGGTCACGCTGGGCGCAGCGACGACCCTGACCAGCACCAGCGGGGGGCGATTGCGCTGCTCGGCGCGGTCAGCGGCGCGCAGGCACTGACGGTCAACACGAGCGGAGCGACGACCTTGGGCGGCGCGGTCAGCATCGCCAGCCTGACTACCGACGCCGGCGGCGGGACCGCGATCAACGGCGGCTCGGTCACCACCAGCGGAGCGCAATCCTATGGCGACACCGTGTCGTTGGGCACCGCGACGACGCTGACCGGCACCACCGGCGATTTCGCCGCGATCGCGGGCGGCGGGTCCGACCTGACGCTCGCCTTCTCGGGCGCGACCAACATCGCGGGTACCGTTTCCGGGGTCGCGAACCTCACCACCAATGCGGGTGGCACCACCCGGTTCGGTGACGGAACCGTGACCACCAGCGGCGCGCAGACGTTCAACGACCAGATCCTGCTCGGCGTCGCCACGGTGTTCAGCGGGACCGCGGGAACGTTCGCGGCGGGCCTCGTGGGCAACGGCTTCGACGTGACGCTGAGCTATTCGGCGTCGAGTTCATTGACCGGTGCCTTTACCGGGATCGACGACTTGGTCATTGACGGCGGCAACACTACCGCGCTTTCGGGTTCGATCGCGACCGTCGGCGGACAGACCTATTCCGACGCGATCACGCTGGCTGGGGCGACCACGCTTAGCAGTTCGAACGCAGGCGCCATCGCTTTCCAATCGACGGTGAACGGGCCGCAGGCGCTGACGGTCAACACCGGCGGGACGACAAGCTTCGCCGCCGCCGTGGGCGTCGGCACCTCGCTTGCCTCGCTGACCACGGACGCCGGCGGGACGACGGCGATCAACGGCGGCTTCGTCACCACGTCCGGATCGCAGAGCTTTGGCGATCAGGTCTCGCTCGGCGCGAACACCACGCTGATAGGTACCACCGGCAGCTTCACCCCCGGAGTGCTCGGCAACGGCAACGACCTGACGCTGAACTACTCGGGCGTCTCCGCGATCGACGGCGGGTTCACGGGAATTGCCAACCTTACGACCGACGCTGTCGGCACCACCCAGCTTGCGGGCATGATCACTACCAGCGGCTCGCAGACCTATAGCGATGCGGTGGTCCTAACCGGCGACGCCACGCTGGCGAGCTCGGGCAATGCCGCGCTGACGCTTGGCTCGAGCGTCAATGGCGGCTTCGCGTTGACCGCAAACACCACCGGGACGACCACCTTCTCCGGCGCGGTCGGCGCTGGCATCGCGCTGACTTCGCTGACTACAAACACGGGGGGGACCACCGCGATCAATGGCGGCGCGATCACCACCAGCGGGGCGCAGAGCTTTGGCGACCAGGTGAGCCTTGGCGCGAACACCACGCTGACCGGCGGCAGCGGCAGCTTCGCGATGGGTCTCATCGGCAATGGCTTCGATCTCACGCTCGACTTCGGCGGGACGACCACGCTCGACAGCGGTTTCACCGGAGTCCGCAACCTCGCCACCGGCAACGGCGGAGCCACGACGCTGAGCGGGACGATCTCGACCAGCGGCACCCAAACCTACAACGACATCGTCAGCTTGCTCGGCGCGACCACGCTGGCGAGCAGCGGCGTGGGCGCCACCGGCAACATCGCCTTCGTCGCGACGCTCGACGGCGCGCAGGCGCTGACGGCCAACACCGCAGGAACCACTTCGTTCGGCGGCGCGGTCGGTGCAGGCACGGCGCTCGCTTCGCTCACCACCAACGCAGGCGGTTCCACCGCGATCAATGGCGGTGCGATCAACACCACCGGCGCGCAGAGCTACAACGACGCGGTCACGCTGGGCGCGACCACCGTCCTGACCAGCACCGCCACCGGCAACATCGCCTTCGCCACCACGCTCGACGGCGCGCGGTCGCTGACGGTCAACACCGCAGGGATCACCTCGTTCGGCGGCCCGGTCGGCGGAACCGATGCGCTTGTGTCGCTGACCACCGATGGCGCGGGAAGCACCGCTATCAATGGCGGCGCGATCAACACCACCGGCGCGCAGAGCTACAACGACGCGGTCACGCTCGGCGCAGGGACCACCCTGACCAGCACCGGCAGCGGGGCGATCACGCTCGGCTCGACCGTGAACGGAGCGCAAGCCCTTGCGGTAAATACCGCTGGCATAACCACGTTCCTCGGCACGGTTGGAGCGGGTACCGCACTGGCCTCGCTGACCACCGACGCGGCCGGGACGACCGACCTCAACGGCGGCACCGTCATCACCAGCGGCGCGCAAACCTACAACGACGCCGTGGTCCTGAGCGCGGACACCACGCTGAGCGCGGGCGGCAACATCGGCTTCGCCACGACGGTCGACAGCGACACGACCGCACGCGCCCTGACCGTGAACACCTCCGCGGCCACCACTTTCGGGGGGTGGTCGGCAGCGGCGCGGCTCTGGCTTCGCTAACCACCGATGCGGGCGGTACCACCGCGATCAACGGCGGGACGGTGCGCACCACCGGGGCGCAGGCCTACAACGACGCGGTTACGCTCGGCGTGGCGACCACGCTGACCAGCACCGGCGGCGGGGCGATCACGCTCGGCTCGGCAGTGGACGGTGGTGGGGCGCTAACGGTCAACACCACCGGCGCAACGACCTTCATTGGCGCGGTCGGCGCGACCACCGCGCTCGCCTCGCTGACGACCAACGCAGGCGGTTCCACCGCGATCAATGGCGGCGCGGTCACCACCACCGGCGCGCAGAGCTACAACGACGCGGTCACGCTCGGCGCGACCACCATCCTGACCAGCAGCGCCACCGGCAACATCGCCTTCGCCACTACGCTCGACGGCGCGCAGGCGCTGACGGTCAACACAAGCGGGATCACTTCGTTCGGCGGCGCGGTCGGTGGGACGACTGCCCTCACCTCGCTCACCACCAACGCAGGCGGGTCCACCGCGATCAATGGCGGCGCGGTCACCACCACCGGCGCGCAGAGCTACAACGATGCGGTCACGCTGGGCGCGAATGCCATCCTGACCAGCACCGGCAGCGGCAACATCGCCTTCGCCACTACGCTCGACGGCGCGCAGGCGCTGACGGCCAACACCGCAGGAACCACTTCGTTCGGCGGCGCGGTCGGTGCAGGCACGGCGCTCGCTTCGCTCACCACCAACGCAGGCGGTTCCACCGCGATCAATGGCGGTGCGGTCAACACCACCGGCGCGCAGAGCTACAACGACGCGGTCACGCTCGGCGCGACCACCATCCTGACCAGCAGCGCCACCGGCAACATCGCCTTCGCCACTACGCTCGACGGCGCGCAGGCGCTGACGGCCAACACCGCAGGAACCACTTCGTTCGGCGGCGCGGTCGGTGCAGGCACGGCGCTCGCTTCGCTCACCACCAACGCAGGCGGTTCCACCGCGATCAATGGCGGTGCGATCAACACCACCGGCGCGCAGAGCTACAACGACGCGGTCACGCTGGGCGCGACCACCGTCCTGACCAGCACCGCCACCGGCAACATCGCCTTCGCCACCACGCTCGACGGCGCGCGGTCGCTGACGGTCAACACCGCAGGGATCACCTCGTTCGGCGGCGCGGTCGGCGGAACCGATGCGCTTGTGTCGCTGACCACCGATGGCGCGGGAAGCACCGCTATCAATGGCGGCGCGATCACCACCACCGGCGCGCAGAGCTACAACGACGCGGTCACGCTCGGCGCAGGGACCACCCTGACTAGCACCGGCAGCGGGGCGATCACGCTCGGCTCGACCGTGAACGGAGCGCAAGCCCTTGCGGTAAATACCGCTGGCATAACCACGTTCCTCGGCACGGTTGGAGCGGGTACCGCACTGGCCTCGCTGACCACCGACGCGGCCGGGACGACCGACCTCAACGGCGGCACCGTCATCACCAGCGGCGCGCAAACCTACAACGACGCCGTGGTCCTGAGCGCGGACACCACGCTGAGCGCGGGCGGCAACATCGGCTTCGCCACGACGGTCGACAGCGACACGACCGCACGCGCCCTGACCGTGAACACCTCCGCGGCCACCACTTTCGGGGGGTGGTCGGCAGCGGCGCGGCTCTGGCTTCGCTAACCACCGATGCGGGCGGTACCACCGCGATCAACGGCGGGACGGTGCGCACCACCGGGGCGCAGGCCTACAACGACGCGGTTACGCTCGGCGTGGCGACCACGCTGACCAGCACCGGCGGCGGGGCGATCACGCTTGCCGGCACGACCAACGGCGCAGTGGCTCTGGCGATCACGACCGCCGGGCCAGTGACGTTGCTCGGCACCGCCGGTGGCACCGCGCCGCTCGCTTCGCTGACGATCGATGGCGGCGACACCACGATCACCGACGCGACCGCCACCGGCGCGGCCTCGATCACCTCGTCTGGCAACGCGCGGATCGGCGCGCTGACAGCGGCCTCGATCGCCGTTGCCGCAACCTCGGGCGAGGTTACCGGCATCGGCACGGGCAACGCCAACCTTTCGGGAACCGGCGGCGACGTCACCGTTACCTCGGGAACGCTGGCGCGGCTCGGCCCGGTCTCCGCCAGCGGCGCTGGATCGGACATCGTCGTCAGCGGCGACGTGGTGAGCGTGGACAGCGCGACCGCGGTCGGACTGATCGATTTGCGCGCCGATGTCGGCAACCTTACGCTGGGCACCGGCAGCGCCGGAGCCACGGCGACGCTGATCAAAACCGGCGTCAGCGGCGAACTGGCCGTAAATGGCTCGGTCACCGGGGCCACCGGCACGACGATCGGGTCTTCCACCAACGCGCGGATCGCCAACGCCGCCGCGACCGCCGGCACCCTGAGCGTAACCGCCACCGGCGCGCTCAGCGGCACCGGCGGCGGGCGCGCGAACCTCAGCGCGGGCAGCGGCAACGTCATCGCCAACGCGGGCACCAGCGCGCTGCTCGCCAGCGTGACTTCGGGCACCAGCACCGCGCTTACCGCGGGGACCGCGCTCGACGCGACGACGGTAACCGCGGGGACCAGCGCGACGCTGACCGGGGCGAGCGTGACCGCGGGCACCGTCACCGCGACCGGCGGCGCGCTGGCTATCACCGCGACCGGCGGGGCGATCGCCCTGGGCACTGGCGGCGCCGGGACGACCGCCACGCTCACCAGCACCGGCGGCGACATCACGATCGCGGCCAAGCTAACCGCCGCAGGCAACATTTCTCTCGATTCGGGCGACGATGTGCTGCTGGCGGCCTACAATTCCGCGGCGGATACCGGGCTGATCCGGTCGAACGGCGGCGACGTCGCGATCGATGCTCAAGGCTCGGTCTATGGCATCGGCGGGGGCGAGAACACGCTGCCGACGACCCAGCGCGGGGTCGCCGCGCTCAGCACCACCGGCAACCTAACGATCAATTCGGACGGCGACGCGCGGTTCGACAGCCTGACCGCGGGCGGATCGCTGGCGCTCAACATCGCCGGGTCCCTCACCGGCTCGCCGCTGAGCGGCGGCGCGCCGACCGGAACCAACGTCGTCGGCGGGGCGATCTTCGCCACCGGTGCGGGTGGCGACGTCACCATCCGTTCGGGGCTGGCGGCAACCCCGCTGCTCGACGTGGTCACGCTCAATCGGATCGTTGCCGACCGCAACATCACGATCAACGCCGATCAGCTGGCGATCGGCACGCTCGCCACCAATACCGGCACCATCACGCTCAACGACACCTCGGGCGCGGCGTTGACCGCGGACAACTATTACGTCGGGCTGCTGAGCGGCGCCGGCGACCTGACGGTGGTGCTCACCGGGCAGCCGACCGCCGCGATCCCTCTCGTGGCGCTCGACGCCGCGGGCGCGCCCGAAGCGTTCGACGCGAGCTTTAGCAAGACCGACCTCGGCGCCGGCACCGCGATCTCGGGGACGATCGGGGGCGCGGCGCAACTCAGCGACGTCGCTTTCGGCACCACGCTCAATCTCGGCACCGCTGCGGCAGTGGCGGATTCGCTGACCTCGGCCAACGGCACCGCGACGATCACGGCAACCACGGGCACGCTCTCGATCCTGATGACCTCGCTCGGCGGTGCGCTGAGCCTGACCAAATCGGGCGGTGCCGCGGCGACTGCGGGAGACGAGCTGCGCGCACGCAGCGCCACTTCCGCCGGCAGCGCAACGCTGACAAGTTCGACTCACATCCGCCTCGGCGCGCTCGGTTCCGGTGGCACGGTGACTCTGGCGACGCCCGCCGATCTCACTGGACTGGCAGGGGCATCTACGGGCACCAGCAACAGCGCGTTCGGGCGCGCGAACGTCACCGCCACTGGCGCGATCGGCGCGGCCGCTGGCGGGCTCGCCCAGCTTGGCACCGCCAATGCGGGCACCAGCCTGACCGTCGCCGCCGGGACCGCCACCAGCGATGGTTCGATCGACCTGACCACCGCGCAAGCCGGAGGTGCGCTCGCGCTAACCGCCACCGGAATCGCTCCGCTGGGCGATGCGGCGCACGACGGCGACATCCTGATCGGCAGCGCGTCCGCCGGAACTACCATGCTCGTCAGCAACGTCAGCGGCGGCGGCGACAGCGGCAACATCGTCAGCGGCGCACTTGCCGGAGGCGGCGATACCCGGATCGATGCCGCGAACGACCTGACCCTGACGACCGTGGGCAGCGCTGGCAGCCTTGGCGCCCGCGCGCGCCGCGACGCCTCGACCGGCGCGCTGACCGCGGTCGAGGACATTGGTGTTTCGGCCGGGCGCAATGCCTCGCTGGGCGCGATGGATGCGGGCGATGACGTGCTGGTGACTGGTGCGGGCGCGGTCACGGTCGCGGCGGCCATTGCGCGTGGGGTCGGTCCGGACACTCGGACGGTCGACTTCGCCTCGCCCACCGCAATCGCCTTCCCCGCCGAGAGCAATCCCGGCGCGGACATTGTGATCCGTTCCACGACTGCCAACGTGATCGCCAGCGGCGCCCTAAGTGCGGCGAGCGATGTGACGATCAACGCCAGCACCAGCGTGGCTCTGCTCGGCGCCACCACCGCGACCGCGGGCAATGTGGCGGTGACTTCGGGTACCTCCGCGCAACTGGTCGGCGACGTCACCAGCGGCGTGAACAGCACGGTCACCGCGGGCACCACCGCGGCGGTTCAGCAGAACGTCACCGCGGGCGGCAACTACACCGTCACCGGCGGGACGGGGGTCACGCTCGGCGATGCGTCGGCGCGGACGCAGGCGGCCAAGGGCGCGGTGACGATCACCGCGACCAGCGGCAACGTGGCGCAAGGTTCGGGCCGCCTGACGGTGATCGGCAACAGCGACGTCACCGGAACCGAGGCGCTGAGCATCACTGCCAACGCGGGCAGCATCGTGCTGGCCAACTCGCAGCTTACCGGCGGCAGCATTGCCGGGCGCGAGAGCGACGTGGGCCTTTCGGCGTCGGGTGCGGTAACCGCCGACGACATCGACGCCGACCGCGCGCTGGTCAGTGCAGGCGGCAACATTGTCGCCGATACCATCGATGCGGGGAACGGCGCGGCCGATCTAGGCGACCTGGCGCAGGGCCAGTCGGTCGATCTGGTCTCTACCGGCGGCTCGGTCACGGTCGGCGCCGTTAACGCCATCGGCACCGGTCATGACATCGACATCCGAGCTGCAACCGGCCTGACCGCCGCCACGCTGAGTGCGGGCGGCAGTCTGGTCGGACGGGCAGGCAACGCCATCGCCATCGGCAGCGCCAGCGCGGGCGAGGACATCGCGCTCAAATCGAACACCGCGAGCGTCGCCATTACCGGCGCCACCACCGCGGGCGACGACGTGTTGCTCGCCGGACAAGGGACAATCACCACCGGCGGAGCGGTGAACGCTTCAGGCACCGGCCCGGACACGCGCACCGTAACCTTCGGCGCGGCGGCGCTCGACGCGGCCTACGCGGCAGAGACCAACGCGGGCGGAGACATCGTCATCAATTCGAGCGGCGCGAACGTCATCGCCAGCGCGGCGCTCACCGCAGCGAGCGATGTCACCGTAGCCGCCGGCACCAGCGTGGCGCTGCTCGGAAGCACCACCGCGACCGCCGGCAACGTCGCAGTAGCCTCGGGCACGTCCTCGCAACTCGTCGGCGACGTTACCACTGGTGCGAACACCACCATCAGCGCGGGTACGACCGCTGCGATCCAGCAGAACGTGACGGCGGGCGGCAACTACACCGTGACCGGCGGGACGGGCGTGACGCTCGGCGACGGTTCGGCACGGACGCAGGCGGCCACTGGCAACGCCGCCGTCACCGCGACCAGCGGCGATGTCGCCAAGGGCGCCGGGCGCCTCACGCTCGTCGCCAATGCCGACCGCACGGCGGCGAACAACACCGAAACGCTCACCGTCTCGGCGGCCAGCGGCAATATCGTGCTCGCCAATTCGCAGTTGACCGGTGGAAGCACCGCCGGTCGCGAAAGCGACGTGCGGCTAACCGCCAACGGCATCACCGTGGGCAAGGTCGATGGCGCGAGCCTGACCGCGCGCGCGACCACCGAATTCGCAGCGGGCGAAGCGATCAGCGCGGGCAACGCTGCGCGCGGGGCCGATCCGGTTTCGAACGCGAGCACGGTCGACATCGCGGTGACCGCGGGCCCGTTGAGCTTCACCGACATCACCGCGACCAACCTCGGGCACGACGTCGTCCTCAACGCGAGCGGAGCGATCAACGGTGCAAACATCACCGCCGCCCGCTCGGTGATCGTCAACGGCGGGTCGCTTGGCGTCACCGGCGCGACCACCGCGACAGCGGCGAGCGTGACGATCAACGGCGGGACTACGGCCAATCTCGGAAGCCTGGCGGCGGGAACGAGCGCGGCGGTCACGGCGGGGGCGATCACGGCGGGTGCGGTGACCACGGGCACCACTCTAAACCTCAACGCCACCGGATCGAGTCTGACGCTGGGTTCGGCGGTCTCCGGCGGCGACATCACTCTGGCGGCGGCGACCCGCGCTACGCTGGGTCCGGTCACCGCCACGGGACGCAACGTGACGCTCAGCGCCAGCGATGCCGACATCAACGGGGCAGTTGCCGCCACCCAGATCACCGTGATCGACCGCGCGACCGGGGCCAGCCCGCTGCGATTGGGCGACGGGGCGATCGGCAGCAGCGGCTTCGCGCTGAGCCAGGCGGAGATCAACCGGCTCAACGCCGCCACCGTGATCCTCGATGCCGGAACTGGCGCAGGCGCCAGGCAGGACGTGGCGATCGGCACGCTCGCGCTCGATGCCGATACCGGAGCGACCCGGATCGACGTGCTCGGACTCCAGCGGTTCGACGTCACCGGGACGATCTCGGCGAGCGCCACCGGGACGCGCACGCTTCGCCTGGGCGGTTCGGCGTCGCCCACCGCGCGCGCCACGACAATGCGCTTCGCCACCACTGCCGACGCCGGCGGGCGGGTTCTGGTGCCGGGGCTGGCGCTCGATCTGCGGGCCGACCGCATCGGGATGGGCCTCGACGCCAGCTTCCTCGCTACGTTGGGGCTGACGCCTGGCGGATCGCCCGCGGCACCCGCGACCGTGGCCACCGACTACGTCGCGCGGGGTTCCTCGACGCTCTACGTCGCGGATGCATTTGGCGCGGCGGTCTATACCTCGCCGACGATCTTGTCGGCGAGCAGCGTGACGGTGCGGTATTCCGATTACGCGCTGTTCCAGAACACCGGCGGGTCGGCGATCAATTCGGGCGCGGTACTGGCTTCGACCGCCAGTCCGTCCAGCCCGGCGCTTTTCCTCCAGGGTCCAAACCCACCTAACGCGGGCGGGTTTGCGTTGTTCGGGACGATCAACGGCGTTCCGGATTCAGCCGCCGCGGTTCTCGGCGACCAGATTATCACTTTGAACGCGGTCGACCGGATCAGCGCGCGGATCAACGGCTGTCTCATCGGGTCGGGGTCGGGCTGCATCGCCAGCACGACCAGCTCGCCGCCGCTGCCCCCGCTCAACGCGTTCCGCGGCGACATCTTCAGCACCCAGGGCGATTTCTCCATTCCCTTCGATCCGGTGGTGGGGACCAACAACGAATCGCTGTTCGGCGACGTCGGCTCGTTCGGGCTGAGCGATCTTCCCTTGCAGACGATCGAGTGCGACCCCGACAAGGAAGGCGATTGCGCCGCCAAATCCGAGGACAGAGCCCCATGACCGCGCCTTCCACAGCAAGCCGCGCGCTGCGCTTGGCGATGTTGGCGGTGTTGCCGCTGGTGGCGCTTTCGGGTGGGACCGCCCCGGCATGGGCCAAGCGCCCGAACGCACCCGATACCTTCGAACTGGGTCGCGATTCGCGGGGCGAGCCGTGCCTGGCGACGCGGTACTGGGACGACCCTTCGGTCACCGACCACTTTTCCGATAGCTATGCGATCACCTGCCGCGGGGCGACCGCGAACCGCTATCTGGGCGTGATCCGCGCGGTGCGCGATGCCGATGTGGCGCGGATCGAGGCGGCATTGCAGTGCGGCGCCCCGGCCGATGCCCGCGTCGCCGAAGTCGGCACGGTCCGCGCGCGGCGCTGTTTCGACAGCCTGCTCGGCTTCCAGACGATCGAGACCGTGGCGGAACGCGACGGGCGCCGCTTCAGCTTGAGCGTAATTCCGTCCGCGCAGGGTCCGGGCGAAGAGGCGCTGCGGCTGCTGACCGGGGCTAGCAAGGTCAATCCGGATCGCAACCGCACCGCGGCGCCGGGCGTCGAGTTCGCCTCGCTCGCCCCCGCGCCGATGGAAATGGGCGCGAACACGCTCGCCGCGGACAGCGAGAGCGCGTTGCAGCAGGGGCTGCGGCTGATCCGCCAAGGGCTCCACATGGAGGCCAGCCGCTCGCTCAACGACGCGATCAGCCGCTTGCCCGCCGACGCCCCCATAGCCGAGCGCATCGAATTGCTGCTGGTCGCGGGCCTTGCCGATTCCAACTTGCGGTTCTTCGATTCCGCGCAGAACTACTTCGATCGCGCGGATCAACTGCTCGCCGCCAATCCCACCCTGCCGGGCGCGGAAGTCCTCGTCCGCAAGCGCAACAGTTACGGCGCGCTCGATCTGCTCAACCGCCGCAACTTCGCCAACGCGGTGGCCGCGCTCGACCGGCTTGCCTCGGCGCCGATGGACCCCAGCCAGCCGCTGACCGACCCGACCACGGTGCGGATGATCAATCAGATGATGGCCGGAAACCGCCGCAACGGACTGGTCTCCACCCCCGACATCGCCTCGCTGTCGCAGTTGGTGATCGATGCCCAGGCCAATTGGGCGCGCAGCGTCGCGTTGCTCGCTCAAGGGCAGAAACCAGAAGCCATCGCCGCGCTCGACGCCGCCGATCGCAGCATCGCCGCGCTCAAGGGCGAGCAGATCGATCAGCAGCAGGTCGCCTGGCTGGTCGCGCGGGTCCAGCGCCAGCGCGCCCGGCTGCTCGCGCAGGACAAGCGTTATCCAGAAGCGCTTGCCGCGCTCGACATGGCGGTCAGCAATCTCGAAGGCGCGGGAAGCGAAGCAGTGACTTTCGGGCCGAGCCTGGCGGAGAC
Organism: Novosphingobium sp. Gsoil 351; assembly: GCF_009707465.1. Taxonomy (NCBI): domain Bacteria; kingdom Pseudomonadati; phylum Pseudomonadota; class Alphaproteobacteria; order Sphingomonadales; family Sphingomonadaceae; genus Novosphingobium; species Novosphingobium sp. Gsoil 351. The sequence continues at coordinate 2,652,724 of NZ_CP046120.1, read as the reverse complement.
GCGGCTCGAGCGCGCAGGGATGGCTTCGCAGGCAGGGCGCCCGCGCGAAGAAGTCATGGCGGAGTTCGACAAGGCGGTCGACGCGCTGGTCTCGTCCAACGCGGCCGGTTCGCTGCTGCCCCCCGCGCTCGAGCAGTACCTCGATCTGCTCGTCTCCGAATCGCGGCGGACCAGATCGCCCGAGGCCGCAGAGAAGTTCTTCCGCGCGATCCAGTCGGTTGGCGATCCGGCAGTGGCGCGGCAGTTCGTCCAGCTCCAGTCGGTGGTCACCGCCAATGGCGCGCTCGCCGCCAAAGTCCAGGACCGCGACGAGGTCGAGCGCGAGATCACCAAGCTGCGCTATCAGATCGCGGCGATCCCCAACGATCAGGCGGGTCTTGCCAAGGGCCTCGACGAGAAGCGCGAGGCGCTGGAGGGCCGCCTGGTCCAGATCGACGGCGAGCTTCAGGCCAACTCTTCGTTCAGCGCGGTCGACGACACCCCGGTGACGGTCGCGGATATCACCAAGGTGCTGCGGCCGGGGGAAGCGTTCTTCAAGCTGACAGAGGTGCGCAACTATGCGTTCGGCATCCTCATCGATGCCGACGGCGCGCAGATATATCGGGTCGCCCGCAACAACGCGACGATCGACGCGCTGGCCAACCGGACTCGCGCGTCGATCGACGGCGGCTATGACAAGCTGCCTATCTTCGATGTGGGCGCGGCGCGAGCGCTGTTCCAGCTGGTCGCGGGGCCGGTCGAGAACCGGATGCTAGGTGCCAAATCGCTGATCGTCGATCCCTCGGGCCCGCTCGAGCGGCTGCCGCTGGGCGTCTTGGTCACCGACCAGGCGAGCGTCGATGATTTCAAAGCAACTCGTGCGCGAGATCCTTACGATTACACCCGGACAAACTTCCTCGCCCGGCGCGTGACGCTGTCCTCCGCGCTGAGCCCTCGTTCGCTGCTGGTCTCCAGGGGCCTCCCGGCCTCGAACGCTCCGCTGCCGTTCATGGGCTTTGCCGAGCACATGCCGATCCCGATGACCGGGCAGGCAGCGGGGACGATGGTCAGCGTAGGCAGCGGCTGCCAGGTCGAACTCAAGACCATCGCAGCGCTCAGCCGCGAGCTGGCACCGATCGACAAGAGTGAGCTGGTCCGCGCGGGGAATGCCCTGGGGCTGCGCGAAACGCCGATGCTGACCGACGCTGCGTTCAGCGACAGTGCGGTGCTCAAACGCAGCGATCTCGACCAGTTCCAGGTGCTCCACTTCGCAACGCACGGGCTAACCGAAGGTCAGTGGGGCTGCGCCAAATCGCCTCCCGCGCTGGTCACAAGCATGGGCGACGCCGGTTCCGACGGGATCCTCAGCTTCAACGAAATCGCGCGGCTGAGGCTCGACGCCAATCTGGTCGTGCTCTCGGCGTGCGAGACCGCCAGCGGGGTCAGCCAGGCCGAAGCCCGCGCCGCCGGGCAGGAGGAAGCGGGCAATACTCTCGAAGGCTTGGTCCGCGCGTTCCTGGCCGCCAACGCCCGCGCGGTTCTGACCACCTACTGGCCGATCTCGGACGAGGGCGAGAGCGAGGCGCTGATCGAGGACTTCTATCGCGCCGCGCGGGGCGGCACGATCGGCGACGCGTTGCAAAGCGCGCAGCTCGCGATCATGAACCAGCGGGCAAGTTCGCACCCGATCTATTGGGGCGCGTTCTTCGTCGTCGGCGATGCCAACAAATCGCTGATCTCAGGCCAGGCGCAGGCGCAGTTGCTGGGACAGGCCGGCACTGCGGCGAGCCGGTAGGCCGGGGGGCGGAAGGAACCAGGCTTGGTCGGACAAGAGGCACAGCCACGATCCGCAATCGCCGATTGGGCGATGATCGTCTTCGGCATCGGCGCGGCGCTGTTCACGGTGGCCGAACCGGTCCGTGACGCGATTGGCGAAAGGATCACGGTCGATTCGATGATCGCCGCGAACGTGTTGTTCTATCTCATCTTGTTCGCGCCGTTGATCCTGTTGAGTCTTTTGCTCGGCCTTCTTGGGAGGCACCAGGTGCTGCGCGCCGGGGAAAGCCCGCTCGGGTGGCTTGCTCTAGGTCTGGCGATCGGAGCGGGCGGACTGACGACCTGTGTGATTTATGCCTGGCTCAACGCGAGCTTGCATCAGGTGCCAATCGAACCGACGGCGGAGCATCACCTGATCCTCAGCGCTGCGATCGTTCTGCTCGGTGTGGCGGCCGAGGAGTTTCTGTTCCGGGGCTGGTTGCTGGGGGCGGTCCAGGACATGCTCGGCTCGTCGCTGGCCGTCCTGCTTTCGGCCATAGCCTTCTCGGGGTTTCACTGGTGGGCGGGCGGGGCGACCGCGGATGTGGTCAGTCTGGCCAACCTCATGCTGGGGGGACTGTGGTTCGGGCTGCTGGCGGAGCGCAGCGGCGGCATCGTGGCGCCCATGGCCGCGCATTTCGCCTGGAATGCCAGCGAATCGATTGGGTTCGGGCTGGACCCCAACCCCGGCGTGGACGAGCTTGGAGCGTTGACGAACTTCGATCTGACCGGACTAAGGATGTGGGGCGGCTCGGACGAAGGACTTAACGCCAGTATCGCGATGACCTTGGTTCTGGCCGCTTTGATCATCCCGCTGCTGCCAGCGTTCAGCCGACGAATGGCTTCCGTGGAATCGTCATCGCGCTGACGCGACTGGAGCCTGGGCCGGTTCATCGCCGCGGGTCACGTAGGCCGCCATGGCGCCGGCCAGAAGGATCGCCACACTCAGCGCCAGCCCCAGCCACCTGCGCGAAGCCGGTCCTGCATCGGGTTGCGGTTTGGGCACTGGCGGTGCGGGGCTCAGCGCGGTTACGGGCGCTCCGCCAGCAGCGGGATCGCCCGTTTTCCAGGTGCGCGGGTCGAACGAATCGTTTGGCCCCATCGGCTGTCGCGGTCCCCTGCCCGAGGCGCTCCAAAAAGGACGCCGGCGACACCATAACGCGCCTTTCGGATTGGCGGAAGCTGTGCTTAAACGCATTGCGCGGGGGATGACAGGGGTGTCCTGTCGCCATGTCCGGAACGAAGCTGCGCTGCGCCGCCCGCCGGTGCCGTCAATGCGCCGTTCGGGCTTGCCTCGTCCATGACAACCGGCACGTCAGATGCCGGGCTGCCGGGTCGAAAAGCCTCCGCAAGGAGGCGGGGTGACGAAAGGAACGCGAATGAGCGGCGGCGAAGACGACCCCTCTGCTGGCGGCAACCGGACGGTATTCCGGCCGTCGCCGCTGGCCGGGCTTCAAACTCAATTTCAGCCCGCGGCACCCGCCGCCCCGCCGCCTGTCGCGCCGACGCCCGAAGCGGCCGCGCGCCAGGCAGAGCCGGCCCAACCCGCACCGAACTTCACGCCACCTCCCCCTGCCGCCGCCCCGCCGCCGCCCCGCCCGACCGGGCCGCGGCTGAGCGACGAAGGCTTTCCCGTACCCGCGACCCCGCGCGAGCTGCGCGCACCGCTGGCGACAGAGGCGGGGCCGGTCCTGGCCTTGGCGGCGAGCGTCCGCTCGGGCCGCGCCCGCATCGCGATGCCCGATTTCCAACGCGCCGCCAGCGACGCCCTACTCGCCTACGACCGCGCGATCACCCCGCTCTATCCCGACGAAACCAGACGGACGGCGCGCGCCCTACTCGCCGCAACGATCGACGACATCGCCACCAACCTGCCCAATCTCGATGGCGCGATGCCATGGACTGGCCCGTCGCTTTCCGCCGAATACGGCGCCAGCCGCGACGAGGAGACGATCTGGAAGGAGATCGAGACCGCGCTGAAGGAACCCGAGGACAACGCCGACATCATCGAGCTGGCCCACGCCTGCATCGCGGCGGGATACCAGGGCAAGTTCCGCACCGCCGACAATGGGCGGGCGCAGTTGAACGATCTAACCGGGCGGATTTATGCCGGGATCGATCACATCAAGGCGCTCTCGCAGCGTTTCGTCTCGCCGCAATGGGTCGGGTTCGACGCCCCGCTGGGTAAAGTGGGGAGCGGGCCGGTGATAGCGCTGGCCGCAGCCGGGGCGCTGGTGCTGGTGCTGGCGGTCTATGCGCTGCTGCGCGTGATGGGAGGCGGGGCGTGAAGGGCTTCCTCAACAACTGGACCGCAGTCACGGGACTCCTCGCTTTCGCCGTCGCGATCCTGATCTGGTTCGGGTTCCCGATCCTGCTGCCCGCGCTGGGCGCGGTTGCGATCCGCGCGGCGCTCGTGGGGATCGTCCTGGGCGCGTGGGCGACGGTTGCGCTCCTGCGCCGGATGAAGGCCAAAAAAGCCAACGATACCATCGCCAACCAGCTCGCTACCGCCTCGGGCGCGGCCGAGGATGCTGTCGTCCAAAAGCGGATGGCCGAGGCGATAGGCCAGTTCAAGGCGGCCTCGGGTGGCCAGCGCGACTATCTCTACAGCCGTCCCTGGTATGTGATCATCGGCCCGCCGGGATCGGGCAAGACCACCGCGCTGCTCAACTCGGGGCTGCGCTTCCCGTTTTCCGACCAGTCGCTCAAGGGCATCGGCGGCACCCGCAACCTCGACTTCTGGTTCGCCGATGAGGCCGCGATCGTCGATACCGCAGGGCGCTATACCAGCCAGGATTCCGATGCATCCGCCGATTCGCAGGGCTGGGCCAGCCTGCTCGGCCAGCTCCGCGCCAACCGGCCCAAACAGCCGATCAACGGGGTGATCATCGCGTTGGGAGTGGATGAACTACTCAAGGCCGATCTCGCTGGAGTCGATCGCCACGCCGCCAACGTCCGCCGCCGCCTGAGCGAACTGCGGCGCGTGCTCGACCTCAACGTGCCGATCTACATGCTGCTGACGAAGGTCGATCTGCTCGCCGGGTTCATCGAGTTCTACGACGATCTCGATGCGCAGGGGCGCCGCGCGGTGTTGGGGGTGACGCTGAAGGACCCCGACGCGGCCTATGACCAGAACGAGATCGTCGCGGCATTCGACCGCTTCGTCTCAGCCCAGGGTGCGCGCCAGGCCAAGCGGCTGAGCGAAGAGGGCGATGCCACCCGCCGCAGCCTGATCCTGGGCTATCCCGCCCAGCTCGCCTCGCTGCGCTCGCGGCTCGCGCGATTCGTCGGCGCCGCCTTCGGACCGGGCGAGCCCGTCGGATCGTTGCGGGGATTCTACTTCACAAGCGGGGTCCAGGAAGGCGCGCCGCTCGACCGGCTGCTGTCGGGCGTGGCGGAAATCTATTCCAAGCCGCAAACCACCAGCGAATCGGGCAAGACCTATTTCCTCAACCGCCTGCTTCGCGAAGTGGTGTTCCGCGAGGCGGGACTAGTTCAGACCGGACGCGCGGCGCGTGAGGGCTCAGCGCAAGCAGTTGATTACCTCGCTGATCGGGATCGGCGTGGTGACGGTGGTCCTGCTCGGGCTGATCGTGATGAACTACTTGTCGTCGAAGAGCGCCGCGCCCGTGCCGCAGGTGGCCATGCAGACGGTGGCGCCCCCAGGCGCAAGCGCCCCCGGATGAAGATGTTCTCGTCCGCTTCCGGGCCGCGGCGCGACGAGACGGCGGAAACGCTGGGTGAAACGCTTCGACCCGCGGGAGCCTGGCTATTCGGCAAGATTCCCGCGCACGGCGATTTCATCTCTCGCGGGATCGATCACGCCACGCACGTGCTGATGGACGATTGGCTTTCGGCCGAAGTGGCCCGAGGGCGAAGCCGTTTCACCGATTTCGACGCGCGTTATGTCCAGGCGCCCCCGTGGTATTTCGTCGATGTCGATGGGGCGGGGGCGTGGAGCGGGGGCGCGCTTTGCCTGTCGGTCGACAAGGTCGGGCGGCGTTTTCCCATCCTTGTCGCCGCCCCGGCCTCTGGCGCGGAAACGGCGCGCGAGGTTGCGCTCGCCGCGCTCGGAATTGGTCTTCACCACATTCGGCCAAGGCTGGGATGCCGATCAGCTGGCGCTGGCGCTCGGCTCGATCGTCGCCGACAAAGCCGCCGACCCGCCGCCCACGCAATCGGTCTGGGCGATCGAGGCTGAAGATGGCACAAGGATTGAAATGACCGGCCGGTTCCCCGAAGGAGTGGTCGAACGCATGCTCGAAGTTGCCGGCTAAGACAGACCCTGGGGGGCGCACCGAATGACGTCACAATTGCGGATCGAGGACGTGTCGCTGACCGACACAGGCCTCGCCCGGGCGGAAAACGAGGATTGCCACGCCAGCCTGCCGCAACAGCAGGTATGGCTGGTCGCCGACGGGATGGGCGGGCACGACAATGGCCGCTTCGCCAGCCAGGCTATCGTCGAGGCGGCGCGAGCGGCAACGATACCCGAAGGCCTCGAACCGGCGTGCGATGCACTTGGCGATGCGATCCACGCCGCCAACGAGCGGATTTTCGCCACCAGCCGCGAGGCGGGCAAGATGATGGGTTCGACCGTGGTCGCGCTGGTGGTGCGCGATGGCGAATTCGCGGTGATGTGGGCGGGCGATAGCCGCGCCTATCTTTTCCGCGACGGCCAGTTGATCCAGCTCACCCGCGATCACAGCCAGGTCCAGGATCTGATGGATCGCGGAATGCTGACACCCGAGGAGGCCGCCGACCACCCGATGCGTCATGTTCTCGCGCGCGCCGTGGGCGTGCAGGCGGAACTCCAGGTCGATGCGATCCGCGACCACGTGGTAAAGGGTGATTTGTTCCTGCTGTGCAGCGACGGGCTTCACGGTGTGGTCGATGAAGTCGAGATCGCCGCGATCTTGGCGGAGCACGGCAGTGCGGGGGCGCAAAACCTGATCGAGGCCAGCCTCGAGCGCGGCGCGCCCGACAACGTCACCGTGGTGCTGGTCTATGCCAGCGAGCCGACGATGCTGGTCCTCGCCGGTGAGGGGAGCGCCCGATGAGCGACGACAACAAGGATACCCCCCCACCCAAGGCGGTGACGAGGCGACGATCTTCTCACCCGGCGGCGAGACCACGCCCGGCCAAGACGATCGCACCCGCTTTATTGCGCCGGCTGATATGCCCGATGCGGCGCCGGCCGCGGCACCCGCCGATGCGGAAGCGAGCCCGGCTCCGCCCCCGGTCGAGCCAGTCGCCACCGCGCCTGCGCCCGAGACGTCGTCGACGCCGTCGGGCACCGCGATGTCGGCGGCGCAGGCGATGCCCTCGCCCCAGCAGGCGCGACGGATCCAGATCGGCGACGTGCTCAACCACACCTACGAGGTCCGCAGATTCATCGCTCGCGGTGGGATGGGCGAGGTGTTCGAAGGCGTGAACGTCAACGCCGAGGACGATCGCGTTGCGATCAAGGTGATGCTGCCGCATCTCGCCGCCGATCCACTGGTCCAGGCGATGTTCTCGAAGGAGGCCAAGACCCTCACAAGGCTGCGCCACCCGGGCCTGGTCCAGTATCGCATGCTGGGGCGCGAGCCGCAGTTGGGCGTGACCTACATCGTTACCGAGTTTGTCGATGGGGTGAACCTTTCGGACGTGCTCAAGACGCTCGATACCACTCCCGAGGATCAACTCACCCTGCTCAAGCGGCTGGCCGCCGCGCTCGGCGCGGCGCACGAGCTCGACGCGGTCCACCGCGACATTTCGCCCGACAACGTGTTGCTCGAAGGCGGAAGGCTCAAGGACGCCAAGATTATCGACTTTGGCATCGCCAAGGATCTCGATGCCGGGGCCAAGACGATCGTCGGCGACGGGTTCGCGGGCAAGCTCAACTACGTCGCGCCCGAACAGTTGGGCTCATACGGCCGCTCGGTCGGCGCTTGGTCGGACGTCTACAGCCTCGCGCTGGTGATGTTGGCGGTGGCGCGCAAGAAGGACGTCGACATGGGCGGAAGCCTCGCCGACGCCTTCGACAAGCGCAAGGACGTGCCCGATCTTTCGGAGGCGCCCGAGCAGCTGCGCCCGATCCTGGCCAAGATGCTCGTCCCCGATCCCGCCGACCGGTTGCGCTCGATGGACGCGGTTCTCGCGGAGGTCGCCGCGCAAGGCGGTGGGGGTGCCGCTTTCGATCAGGCGACCCGTGTCCAGTTCCAGCCTGGTTTTGAGGCCCCGAAGAAGAGCAACACCGGCCTGCTCGTAGGCGGCGGTGCAGCGGTATTGCTGGCGCTGGCTGCCGGGGGTTACTTCCTATTCGGCCGCGGACCGAGCGATCCGCAGGGCGCGGCGCAGACCGCGCTCGCCACAGGCCTACGTGACGTGCCTTGCAGTTGGCTCGACGTGGGTAGCGTTCAGGCTCGCGACGCCACCGTCGACGTCGCGCTGCGCGGGGTTTCGGGCAAGCCCGACAAGGCCAAGGCCGACGTCGGCTTCGTGCTCGAGAAGGCCGGGCTGAAGGCGGGCGACATCGATTTCTCCGACGTCAAGACGATCGCGCCGACCGATTGCAGCCCGATCGACGCGTTCCGTCAGGTCCGCGACTACGAAGGCGCGCGGCTCAACACCACCAAGCGCCAGTACGAGATGGCCAACCAGGCCGGCACGCTCGCCGCCGATCCCGAGATCGAGATCGACACCAACAACTTCGCCGACGATTTCGCCTTGTTCGGGATGGAGGAGACCGGCGCGATCACCCCGCTGATCAAAAGCAAGAGCGAGCTCGGCCAGTTCGTCACCACCACCCCGCGCCCCGGGGTGACCAGCTTCAAGCTGACCACAGATCACAAGGGCTGGTCGGGAATCCTCCTGCTCAAGGGCAAGGGCCCGTTCGACCCGACGCTGCTCGAAAAAGGGCCGGGCGAAGTCAGCCCGTCATGGGTCAACCGCTTCCTCTCGACCGCCAAGGCGCAAGGCTGGAAGTCTGAGATGATCTGGTACCGGACGGTCGACGAAAAGCCGGGGTGATCAAGCAGCCGGGTCGCTGGAGACGGCGACAGTCTTGGCGGCGTCGGCCTCCTCTTGGGCCTTGCGTTTGGCTTCGCTCTTCTCGGTCAGGCGCATGACGATCAGCGAGCCTTCGAACAGGAACAGCAGCGGAATCGCCAGCATCAGTTGCGAGACCACGTCGGGTGGGGTCGCCACCGCGGCGACCGCAAAGATCGCCACGATCACATAGCGCCGCGCCTTGGTCAGTTGGTCGCGGCTGACGATCCCGGCGCGGTTGAGCAAAAGCAGCAGCACAGGCAGCAGGAAGCTGATTCCGAACGCCAGGATGAACTGCATCACCAGCCCGAGGTAGTCACCCGTTCCAGGCAGCGCTTCGAGCTGAATCCCTCCCTTGTTGCCTTGGAACCCCAGGAACCATTTGAACGCGGTCGGCATGACGATGAAATAGGCGAGCGACGCGCCCATCGTGAATAGCACCGGAGTCGCGATCAGAAACGGCAGAAAGGCGCGCTTCTCCCTTGCATAGAGTCCCGGCGCGAGGAACGCCCATAACTGGTTGGCGATGATCGGGAAGCTTACGAAGAACGCCGCGAACAGCGCGACCTTGAGCTCGACGAAGAACGCCTCGTAGAGCTTGGTGTAGATGAGCCTGCCCTGCCCTGCGGGGAATGCCTCGGTCAGCGGGCGGACCAGGATCGCGAAGATATCGTCGGCGAAATAGAGGCAGATAGCGAACGCGACGCCGAGCGCGAGGACGCTGCGCAACAGGCGGGTGCGCAGTTCAATCAGGTGATCGAGCAGCGGCGCCTGCGATTCGTCGATGTCGGTGACGCGAAACATGTTCATGAGGAAAGCTTGGATGGCGCGCCGGCGGCCTCGGCCGAGGCCGGTTCGGGCGCAGCTTCGGGGCTCGACTCGGGCGCAGGAATGGCCAACGGGCCTTCGGTGGGCGACGCGGTTTCAGGCTCTGCCGCCGGCGTCTCGGCCATGATCTTGGCGTTCTGCTCGCGCCACTTCTGCTCCATCTCCTCAAGCTCCGCCTCGCGGATCATAGTCTCGATTCCGGTGCGGAAATGGTTGGAGACGCGGCGGATCTTGCCGATCCAGCGCCCCGCGGTGCGCAAGGCCAGTGGCAGGTCCTTGGGACCGATGACCACGATCGCGACGATCACAGTCAGCAGCAACTCGGACGCGCCGATGTCGAACATGGCGGCGGCTCAGGCGGTCAGTTGCGCGGCGGAGTGCTGGGATCGCCGCCGGGATTGACTACGCTCTCGCCGTTCAGCGTCGCGGTCGGCTGCGGGGCAGGCGGCGGCGGTATCTGCGCGGGCGGCGCGACCACGGGACGATCGGTCTCCTCGTTCATCCCGGCCTTGAAGCTTTTGATGCCCTTCCCGAAATCGCCCATCATCTCCGAGATGCGACCGCGCCCGAACAGCACCAGAACGACCAGCGCGAGGATAAGCAGGTGAGGAAGCGAAAGACCGCCCATCGAAACGTACTCCTTTGCAGCGCATATAGACCCGGGTGGAACACTTGGCCAGTCACGCGCAACCTGATTGCAAGCTTTGGTCGAGGCATACGGGCAGTTTGCGGGCCGTGGCCACGCGGGGGAGCGGCGAAGCTTGGAGCGGGGGCAAGACCCGGCTAAGGCGCTCGAAATGACGACGCCCTCCCCCCTTGCCGCCACCGGCCTCGTCGCATTAGGCGGCGGTGCGGGCGCCGTTTTGCGCTATCAGACGGGACGGATGCTGACCGGCGTGCTCGGCCCGGCGGCGGTAGCGACGTTTCCGTGGGCGACGCTGGTGGTTAATGTGTCGGGCAGCCTCGCGATGGGACTGCTCGCGGGCTGGTTGGCGCGGCATGGCCCAGACGCACAAGGAGCGGGCGAGACCTGGCGGTTGCTGATCGGGGTCGGCGTGCTTGGCGGCTTCACCACTTTCAGCGCTTTCAGCCTGGAGATGGCGCTGCTGATCGAGCGCGGCCAGGCGAGCACCGCGTTCGTCTATGCCGCGATCTCGCTGCTGGCCGGCCTGACCGCGCTGTACATCGGCCTGATCGTCATGCGGCTGGCCGCATGACCCTCCAACAAGCTGAAGGTGAGCGGGACTCGGTACGACAGTTCACTGTCGCTCCGGACGACGACCAGGTTCGCCTCGACCGGTGGTTCAAGCGCAACCTTCCCGAAATCGGCTTCGCCACGATCAGCCGCTGGGCGCGCACCGGGCAGATCCGGGTCGACGGCAAGCGCGCCGATCCCGCCGACCGGGTCAGCGCGGGCCAAGTGCTGCGCGTCCCTCCCGGCACCGCAATGCCCTCGACCAAGAAGACGCGGATGCGCGAGCCGCTCGACGCCGGGCAGGTCGCGCGAGCCGAAGCGATGGTGATCGTCCAGGACCGCGCAGCGATCGTCCTCAACAAGCCGCCGGGCCTCGCGACGCAAGGCGGCAGCGGCACCTTCGATCACGTCGATCGCCTGCTCGACGCTTTTGCCGGCGAGGACCAGCCCCGCCCGCGGCTGGTCCACCGGCTCGACAAGGACACCTCGGGCGTGCTCCTGATCGCGCGCACTCCCGGCAGCGCGGCGTTCTTTTCGAAGCGCTTTTCGGGCCGCTCGGCGAAGAAGACTTACTGGGCGCTGGTGGTCGGCGTACCCGAAGAGCGCGAGGGGCTGATCGAGGCTGCATTGGCCAAGCAGCCGGGCAGCGGCGGCGAGAAGATGCACGTCGATGTCGAGAACGGCCAGCCGGCCAAGACCAAGTACCGCGTAATCGACCGCGCGGGCAACCGCGCCGCGTGGGTCGAGCTGCAGCCGCTGACCGGCCGCACACACCAGTTGCGCGTGCACATGGCGGCGATCGGCCATCCCATCGTCGGCGACGGCAAGTACGGCGGGCAGCTCGCTTTCCTCACCGGCAGCGTCAGCCGCAAGATGCACCTGCACGCGCGGCGGTTGGTGATCGACCACCCCCAAGGCGACACGATTGACGTCACCGCGCCCTTGCCCGAGCACTTCGCGACGAGCCTCGAGCAGCTCGGCTTCACCGAGGCCGACGGCGACGTGGCACCCCCCGCCCCGCCCAAGCCGACTGCCGCGGTGGCCAAGAAGCAGGCCGCGAAAGCGCACGCCAAGGACTTGCGCAAAGAGCGCCGCGGTGAAGCTCTGACCAAGCGCGGCCGTCGCGACGGTCCCGCCTCGCGCAAGCCCGCATCGCCGAAGAAGGTGTCGGCCAAGCCCAAATCCTTCAAGCCCGCGCCCAAGGCCCCCAAGCGCTGATGCGCCTCGCCGTGTTCGATTGCGACGGGACGCTGGTCGACGGCCAGGCCGACGTCTGCGAAGCGATGGATGCCGCGTTCGCCGCGCAAGGCCTGGCCGCGCCAGACCGCCACCTCACCCGGCGCATGGTCGGGCTGTCGCTGCCCGAAGCGATGCGCAAGCTGCTGCCCCTGGGCGATCCGGCCGTGCACGAGGGTCTGGCCGCGCACTATCGCGATGCCTATCGGGCGCGGCGCACGGCGGGCGTGCTCGACGAGCCGCTGTTCGAGGGCATCGCCGCGCTGCTCGAACGGCTGAGCGCGGCGGGCTGGCTGCTCGGTGTGGCGACCGGCAAGTCGGACCGCGGCCTCGCCCACTGCCTCGCCACGCATGGCATCGCGGGGCATTTCGTGACCCTGCAAACCGCCGACCGGCATCCCTCGAAGCCGCACCCGGCAATGCTCCAGGCAGCGATGGATTCGATCGGGGCGACCGCCGCCGAAACCACGATGATCGGCGACACCGCCTACGACATCGCGATGGCTCGCGCCGCCGGGGCACGGGCGATAGGCGTCGCGTGGGGCTATCATCAGCCCGCAGAACTCGACGCAGCGGGGGCACATGCGGTCGCTCCCGATGCCGCGACGTTGTTCGATCTGTTGGAAATGGCGCCTTGACCGAGCGACGCGACCCCGCCGCCGGCCGCTGGATGGCGATTCAAGCGGCCCGCGCTATGGGTGTGGCGTTCGTCCTCGTCGGCCTGCTCCAGACCGCAGGCAGATTTTCGCCCTTTGCCGACCTGCCGCGCTGGCTCGGCTATGTCCTCGCGGGAATCGGCTTCATCGACGTGTTCGTGGTGACCAGACTGATGGCGCGTCGCTGGCGGACGCCCGACGCGTGAGGCGGTTCTGGCGCGAAGTTTCCGTCGAACCCGCCGACACGGGCTGGCAGGTCGCACTCGACGGTCGAATGGTGAAGACCGCGCAAGGGAGAGCGCAAGTCGTACCCACGCGCGCGCTAGGCGAGGCCCTGGCCGACGAATGGCGCGTCCAGCCGGACGAGGTAAGCCCCGCCGGGTTCGGCCTGCGCGACATGGCCGACTATGCGATCGACATCGTATCGGCGGAACCCGGCGATGCGATCCGCCGCATCCTCGCCTACGCCCAGGGAGAGACGCTGTGTTACCGCGCCGAGCCCGACGAGCCCCTCGCCGCGCGCCAACGGGCAATCTGGGAACCGCTGCTCAACGCCGCCGAAGCCGCACATCGCGTGCGGTTCGAGCGGGTTGTGGGTATCCTTCACCGGCCCCAACCGGCAGCGACACTGAACACTTTGCAGGCTCGCCTCGAAGCGCTGGACCCGTTCACGCTCGCTGCGTTGCAAACGCTCTCCAGCCTCGCCGCCTCGCTCGTAATTGGTCTCGCCGCGCTTGAACCCGGCGCGGATGCGGAAACGCTGTTCACCGCCAGCAACCTCGAGGAAGACTGGCAGGCCGAACAGTGGGGTTGGGATTATCAGGCTGAAGAGACCCGCGCGCGCAAGCTGGCAACGTTTGTGCAAGCGGCGCGGTTCGCGGTGCTGGCGCGCCCCTGATTCACAGGAACCTCGCTGCCTCTCAAGCACTTACGCAAACGGACGGGAACGCAACGCGAGGAGAACGCAGATGCCCCGTGGCGACAAGGACGCCTATACCGACAAGCAGAAACGCCAGGCCGAACACATTGAGCAAGGCTATGAGGACCGCGGCGTCTCAGTGAAAGAGGCCGAAGGCCGCGCCTGGGCGACGGTCAACGCGATGAGCGGTGGCGGCAAAAAATCCGGTTCGGGTCGCGGCAAGGCCGAGAACAAAGCCCCGGCACGCAAGGGCGGAGCCGCGAGTTCGTCGCGATCGGCCGAGGATCGTTCGGCGGCGGCAAGGAAAGGCTGGGCGACGCGGCGCAAGAACGCGCGCGGCTGACTTTCAAGTCTACCGCGCCTTTCAAAGATCGTTTCGTTGGTGCCAAAGGGTCCTAACCCACCCACTCCGCCACTTGCCGCGCGACGTCGTTGGCGGCGCGGTTGAGCGCGGGGCCGAGCGCTTCGGGCTTGGCCGAGGCGCCCTGGGTGGCTTCGAAGCGGCGGACCTGTACCAGGCCGCCTTTGCTGCTGCGCATCGCGTCGAGGCGCACCACCGCCATATTGGTCTGGGCGTCGAAGCCCATCGCCAGCAGTCGTCCGGACAGCACCTCGCTGGCCCCCGTTCCCGGCTCGCTTTCCAGCACCAGGCGGCTCCCCTTGGCGCGGATCGTTTCGGCCAGCAGCCGCTGCATCAGCCGCGCCGGGCGTTCGACCCACCCGGCGTTCTTGACGTAGGCGAGGTTCGAGGCGTCGATCTGCACCGGCACGCGGGTGACGGCGAGCGCGAGCGGAGCTTCGGGCACCTCGACCACCAGCGCGCTGGAAAGCGAACCGCTCTGGCCGGCGCCGGCGGGGGCGGGGTTCTCGGCGGTCAGGTCGAACAGCGTCGGCGGGGCCTTGGCGCCGAAGCTGATGCAGCCGCCAAGCAACGCCAGCGCAGCAAGCGGCGCGATGCGCGCGATCGTTCCGGCCCTCATGTGACGCATCCTTCTCACTTCTTGTAGTCGGGCAGTTTGGGTCCGGAGATCACCCCACCCGCGCCTTGATCATTGAGCCGATCGGTGACCTCGCGCAACGAGCGGCTGGTCGCGCGCAGATCGCGCATCGCAGCCTCCGCGGCGGGCAGGGTCTGCTCGGTCAATTGCTTGGCTGCGGGGCGCGCGTCGCCCAAAGTCGCCTTGAGCTCGTCCGCCGCGCCCTGCGCCGATTTGAGCGTGGAGCGTAGCTGATCGGCGAGCCGGTCGCCGTTGTTGTCGAGCGTCTTGTTGAGCGAATCCCCCGCCGCCTCGAAGCTCGCCAGCGTCTCGTTGGCCTGGCGCAGGGTCAGTTGCAGCTCGCTCATCACCCGGTCGACCTTGGGCGAACTGTCGGCGAGGTTGCCCGACAAGCGTTCGGTGTTGGCGAGAATGCCCTGGATCGATTCCTGGTTCTTGTCCGACAGCAGCAGCGTCAGCCGCTCGGTCAGCGTGGCCAGGCGTTCTAGCAGCAGCGGCGCGTTGTTGAGGATCGCGTTGATCCCGCCCTGCTTGGTCGGGATCACGGGCACGCCTTCGGGGCCGGGCTCGGTGATCGGCGGAGCGCCGCGCACCGCGCCATCGAGCTGGATCGCCGAGACCCCGGTGAAGCTGCCCTGGATCGTCGCCACGGTGCCGAGCAGGATCGGGATCTTCTCATCGACAGTGATCCGCACGCGGACGAATTCCGGGTCCTTCTCCCACAACTCGATGGTCTTGATCTGCCCCGCGGGCACCCCCGAGAACGCCACCTGCGAGCCGCGCGCCAGCCCGTCGACCGACTGCTTGAAGAAGATGTCGTATTCCTTCTGATCGCCGTTGTTGAGCCGCGCGAGCCAGATGATTCCGGCCGCCAGCGCGGCCAGCAGCATCAGGCTGACGGCTCCCACCCAGAGATGATTTGCGCGCGTTTCCATGATCTTGCCCCTGGCGTTCTTATGCCTCGGCCCGCGCCGTCGAGTCCACGGCTTTTGCCGTGGAAATCGGCGCGCGGCCCGCATCGAGGCGGTCCTTGGTGTCCTTCGCGGCGCGTCCGCGCGGACCGTTGAAGTATTCCTGGATCCACGGGTGATCGGTGGCGAGCAGTTCGGGGATCGTCCCCACCGCGATCACCTTGCCATCGGCCAGAACCGCTATCCGGTCGCAGATTTCGTAGAGGGTATCGAGATCGTGGGTGATCAGGAACACGGTCAGTTCGAGTGCCTGCTTGAGCTCGACGATCAGGCTGTCGAATGCCGCCGCGCCGATCGGATCGAGCCCGGCGGTCGGCTCGTCGAGGAACAGCAGTTCGGGATCGAGCGCCAGCGCGCGGGCCAGCCCGGCGCGCTTCCTCATGCCGCCGGAAAGCTCGGCGGGATACTTGCTGGTCGCCTCCTCGGGCAGCCCCGACAGCACCACCTTGTAGCGCGCGATCTCGTGCATCAGTTCGGGGCTGATCTCGGGGAAGAACTCCTTGAGCGGAACTTCGACGTTCTCGGCCACGGTCAGCGTCGAGAACAGCGCCCCGCCCTGGAACAGTACGCCCCAGCGGCTGCGGATGTCGATGTCGTCGTCTTCCTGCGCCCCGGTGATCGAGCGCCCGAGCACCTCGATGTCACCCTCGGCAGGGGATTTGCAGACCGATGATCGAGCGCATCAGCACCGACTTGCCGGTACCCGAGCCGCCGACCACGCCGAGGATCTCGCCCTTGCGCACGTCGAGGTCCAGGCCTTCGTGGACCACCTGATCGCCGAATGCGTTCTTCAACCCATGGACGCGGATCGGGTATTCGCCGGTGAACTCGTCGAGATTGAGATCGAGCGCCTCATCCGGAAATTCGACCGTGTCGCTCACGCCCAGCCGACCTTGGTGAAGAACACCGCGAAGAACGCGTCGAGCACGATCACCATGAAGATCGCCATGACCACCGCCGCGGTGGTGCGCAGGCCCACTTCCTCGGCATTGGCCTTGACCTGCATCCCGTTGTAGCACCCCGCCAGGCCGATGATCAGCCCGAAGACCGGGGCCTTGACCAGCCCGACCCAGACATCGTGCAGCGGCACCACTTCCTGAATTCGCGACAGGAACGTCCAGAACGGGATGTCGAGCGCGAAGTTCCCGACGAACGCGCCGCCGATCACCGCGACGACGGTCGAATAGAACCCCAGCAGCGGCATCATCAGCACCGCAGCGAGCAGGCGGGGGAGGACCAGCGCCTCGACCGGGGAGACCCCGATGGTGCGCATCGCGTCCACTTCCTCGGTCAGCTTCATCGTGCCGATCTGCGCGGCGAACGCCGAACCCGATCGGCCGGCGACCATGATCGCGGTCATCAGCACGCCCAGCTCACGCATGCACAGCCGCCCGGTCAGGTTGATCGTGTAGATCTCGGCGCCGAACTGCTGGAGCTGGACTGCGCCCTGCTGGGCGACGACGATGCCGATCAAAAAGCTCATCAGACCGATGATCCCCAGGCTGGAGACCCCGACCAGCTCGATCTGGTGGACCAGCGCCTTCGTTCGGAAACGGCGCGGATGGCGGATCACCGTGCCGATCGCCATGATGATCGTGCCGAGGAATGCGATCGAGGCCAGCGTTCCCTGCGCCATCCCGGTCACCAGCGTGCCGACCGCCTCGGGCACGCGTTCGACCAGGCTGCCGCGTTCGGGGCGGATGTCGCCCTTGCCGGCCGAGGCCTTGACCGCCTCGATTAGCTTGTTGGCCTCGGGCGTGCCGCCGACGATCTCTGCATCATGGTCGCGTGCGACGCGCCACGCGGTCCACGCCCCGACGGTGTCCATGCACTCGACCCCGGCGAGATCGACCCTGGCGATCTTGTCCTGAAGCTCACGCAGCTTGCGGTCCATCGGGCCGACACCCCACACCACCATCGGCCCGCGCAAAGCCAGCGTCGCCGCGCCATCCGCGCCGGGTTCCAGGGTGTAATCGGCAAGTGCCCGCATGGCCGGGGTCTTGCGGCAAAAACCGTGCCGCGACAAGTGTATCGGGCCAATCCCGCCGACCGGCGGCTCGCGCGTGCTTGCGGTGCAGCATTCCCGCTGGCAAAGCCCCGCGGCCATGACCCCTGACGATCCCGCGACCCCGGCCCCCGAAACCCTGGCCAAGACCTTCGATCCCACCGCCATCGAGGCGCGCTGGTATGCGCATTGGGAATGCCACGGCCTGTTCCGCCCCGATCGGCCCGAGGCAACGCCGTTCACCATCGTCAACCCGCCGCCCAACGTCACCGGCAGCCTCCACATCGGCCACGCGCTCGACAACACGCTGCAGGACGTGGTCGTCCGCTATGAGCGGCTGCGCGGCAAGGACGCGTTGTGGGTGGTCGGCACCGACCACGCCGGGATCGCCACCCAGATGGTGGTCGAGCGCGAGATGGAGCTGCGCCAGGACAAGCGCACCAACCACACGCGTGAGGACTTCGTCGCCAGGGTGTGGGAGTGGAAGCACGAGAGCGGCGGGACGATCACCCGCCAGCTCCGCCGCCTCGGATGCTCGATGGACTGGTCCAGAGAGCAGTTCACCATGGACCCGCACTTCACCCGCGCGGTGACCAAGGTGTTCGTCGATCTCTACAACGAAGGCCTGATCTATCGCGACAAACGGCTGGTCAATTGGGATCCCAAGCTCAAGACCGCGATCAGCGATCTCGAGGTCGAGACGCAGGACGTCAAGGGCGGGTTCTGGCGGTTCAGGTACCCGCTGGCCGACGGCAGCGGCTCGGTGGAGGTGGCGACCACCCGGCCCGAGACGATGCTGGCGGACATGGCGGTGGCGGTGCATCCGACCGACGCGCGCTACGCCGGGATCGTCGGCAAGCAGATCCTCCAGCCGCTCACCGGGCGGTTGTTCCCGGTGGTGGCGGACGAGCACGCCGATCCCGAACTGGGCAGCGGCGTGGTCAAGATCACCCCGGGGCACGACTTCAACGACTTCGAGGTGGGCAAGCGCGCCGGGTTCAGGCCGGGCGAGATGCTCAACATGTTCGATGGTGAGGCGCAGGTGGTGCAGACCGCCGACGGGCTGGTGCCCGCCGATTTCCTGGGCCTCGACCGCTTCGTCGCACGCGACCTGGTCGTCCAGCGGATGAAGGAACGGGGTTTCCTGGTACCATTCGTGGACAAGGACGGCGCCGAACACGACTGCGAACCGCGGACCATCCCCACCCCCTTCGGTGACCGCGGCGGCGTGGTGATCGAACCGTGGTTGACCGACCAATGGTACGTCGACGCCAAGACTCTCGCCCAGCCCCCGATCGCGGCGGTGCGCGACGGCCGGATCGAGATCGTTCCCAAGAGCTGGGAGAAGACCTGGTTCAACTGGATGGAGAACATCCAACCGTGGTGCGTGAGCCGCCAGTTGTGGTGGGGGCATCGGATTCCGGCTTGGTTTGACGACAACGAGAATATCTTCGTTGCCGAAGACGAGGCCGCCGCGCGCGCCCTGGCCGGCGACGACCGGCGTCTGACGCGGGACGAGGACGTCCTCGACACCTGGTTCTCCTCCGCGCTGTGGCCGTTCGCCACGCTGGGCTGGCCGGAAGATAGCGAAACCGCGACCTTGCTCGGACCTGGCGAAGGGTCGTTATTGAAGCGCCACTACCCCAACGACCTGCTGATCTCCGGCTTCGACATCCTGTTCTTCTGGGACGCGCGGATGGCGATGCAGGGGATGAAGCTGATGGGCGAGGTTCCGTGGAAGCGGCTCTACCTCCACGGCCTGGTCCGCGCGCCCGATGGCCAGAAGATGTCCAAGTCGAAGGGCAACGTGGTCGATCCGCTGGGCCTGATCGACCAGTTCGGGGCCGACGCGCTGCGCTTCTTCATGGCGGCAATGGAAAGCCAGGGCCGCGACATCAAGATGGATGAGCGCCGGGTCGAGGGCTATCGCAACTTCGCCACCAAGCTGTGGAATGCTGCACGGTTCTGTCAGAGCAACGGAATTGCTGCGTCGGCGACGCTCGCGGCACCCGCAGCAAAATCTGCGGTAAACCGTTGGATTATAGGCGAAGTCGTCGAGACGCTCGCCGCCCTCGACCAGGCCATGGTCGACCTGCGCTTCGACGCCGCCGCCAACGCGATCTACCACTTCGTGTGGGACACGTTCTGCGACTGGTACATCGAACTGATCAAGGGTTCGTTCGACGAAGAGACCCGCCAGGTCGCCGGTTGGGTGCTCGACCAGATCCTGGTGATGCTGCACCCGTTCATGCCGTTCGTCACCGAGGAACTGTGGCACAGCATGGGCGCGCGGCCGTACGAGCTGATCGTGGCGAAGTGGCCCGAGCCAGGGACGGCGGTGGATACGGAAGCGAAGCGCGAGATCGAATGGATGATCGAGCTGGTCGGCAACGTCCGCACGGCCAAGGCCGAACTGGGCATTGCCCCGGGGGCAAAGCTGGCCGCATATCTGCCCGCAGGCGGAGCGGCGACGCGCGACTTGATCGAGCGCAACGGCCCGGCGATCGAGCGACTGGCGCGGCTCTCGGCAGTACGGTTCGATCCCGCTCCAACCGGAGCCGCGATGCAGATCGGCGTTGCCAATGACAACTTCGTGATCCCGCTCGAAGGCGTGATCGACATCGCCGCCGAAAAAGCTCGGCTTGCAAAGGCGCTCGAAGCCTCGACCAAGGAAGCCAGGTCGCTCGAAGGCCGCCTCTCCAACCCCGCGTTCGTCGAAAGGGCCAAGCCCGAGGCGGTCGAAAAGGCGCGCGCCGATCACGCCCACCACGCCACCGAGGCCGAGCGGCTAGCGGCGGCGCTGGCGCGGTTGGGGTGAATCTTCCTCGCCCCTTCAGGGGAGAGGATAGCGCAGCTTGTTCCGCAGGAACTAGCGAAGCTTGGAGAGGGGGCCGCGGCGTAGCGCTACGTCGCGGCCCCCTCTCCAACTGCGCCTAGCGAACAAGTTTGCAAGGCTCCGTATCCTCTCCCCCGAAGGGGCGAGGGTTTGGGTATGCTGATCCTCGCGCCCACACCCCAACGAACCATTTTCCTACCCATGCCCGATTGTGCCATGGGGCGCGGATGCTGCCGTTTGCGCCCGTCTTGGCCCGCGTTTCCAAACGCGCGCGCGAAAGAGGGTTTTTTCATTCAGGACAGTGGTCCAAGTGGTCCACGGGGTGAGCGCCGCGCCGTGCCGCTGACGCTCGCCACCATCATCCCCGGCGAACCCGAGATCTTCGCCTCGCTCCAGGGCGAGGGACCATCGGCCGGGCGGCCTTCGGTATTCGTGCGGTTGTCGAACTGCAATCTCGCCTGCGCGTGGTGCGACACCGCCTACACCTGGCGCTTTGACGGGCCGGATGCGTTCGAGCGCAAGCCCAACCAGATCGTCCTGAGCGAAGCCGAAACCGCCGACCGCATCCTCGCGCTCGGCGCCGCCGGTCGCATCGGGCGCCTCGTCGTCACCGGCGGCGAGCCTTTGCTCCAGGCGCCCGCCCTCGCCAAGCTCCTCGCCCTGCTCCCCGCGATGCACGTCGAGATCGAGACCAACGGCACCGTCGCCCCGCCGCGCGGGCTCGATGCGCTGATCCACCAGTACAATGTCAGCCCCAAGCTTGCCCATTCGGGCAACGCGGCGCAGCTGGCACTAATCCCCGAACGCCTCGCCGCCTTCGCCGCCGATCCCCGGGCGTTCTTCAAGTTCGTGACCGCGGCGCCCGGAGACGTCGCCGAAGTCCTCGCGCTCGCCGCCACCTATGCGATCCCCCGTGAGCGCCTGTTTCTGATGCCCGAGGGCACCGACAGCGCCACCTTGCGCACCCGCTCGCGGTGGCTGGCGGATGTCTGCGCACGCGAAGGGCTGCGCCTGTCCGACCGCTTGCACATCCATCTCTACGGCGACACGAGGGGGACATGAGCGACTTCGCCCCGATCGACTCCCCTGGCCCGCAACCGGCAGAGCCCGACGACCCGCGTCTGAAGGGACCCTCGGCCAAGGGCGATCTGACGCGCGGGCCGATCCTGCGCACCTTGATCGTGTTCGCGATACCCGCGCTGATTTCCAACATCGTCCAGACCATCAACGGCTCGATCAACACCGTGTGGGTCGGGCGATTGCTTGGCGAAAACGCGCTGGCCGCGACCGCCAATGCCAACACGCTGATGTTCCTTACGTTCGGCACCGTGTTCGGGTTCGGAATGGCGACCACGGTGCTGGTCGGGCAGAAGTTCGGCGCGCGCGACATCCCGGGCGCGCGCGAGGCATTCGGCGGCGGGGTGGGCTTCTGCACCGGGCTGTCCGCCGTCATCGCCACCCTCGGCTGGATCTTCGCCCCGCAACTGCTGCACCTGATGTCGACCCCGCCCGAAGCGCAGCCGCTGGCGTTGTCGTACTTGCGCGTCATCATGGTCTCGATGCCGTTCGGGGTGCTGGCGATGATGGTCTCGATGGGACTGCGCGGCGCTGGCGACGCGACCACCCCGATGCGCGCGACGATCCTGACGGTGGTGCTCGACGTGATCTTCAACCCGCTGCTGATCCTGGGCATCGGCCCGCTGCCGCGGCTGGGGATTGCCGGATCGGCGCTGTCGAGCGCGCTTGCCAGCGCGGTCGGCGCAGGGGTGATGATCTGGCGGGTCTATGCCAAGGATCTGCCGCTGCGCCTGCGCGGGCGCGAACTGCGCTTCCTCAAGCCGAGCATGGAAGAACTGAGCTATCTGGTGGGCAAGGGCTTGCCGATGGGAGCCCAACTGCTGATCGCGGGTGCGGCCGGGGTGGTGATGATCGGGCTGGTCAACCGCGAGGGTCTGATCCCCGCGGCTGCCTATGGCACCTCGCTCCAGTTGTGGAACTACATCCAGATGCCCGCGATCGCGATCGGCGCGGCGATCACCGCGATGGTCGCACAGAATATCGGCGCGGAGCAGCACAAGCGGGTGGGCAGCATCACCTGGGTTGGCGTAGGGCTGAATACCGCGATCACTGCGGTGGTAACCGCGCTCATCCTGTTGTTCGACCGCCCGGTGCTCGAGTTGTTCCTGGGCGGGGGAAGTCCCGCGGTGCCGCTAGCCCGGCACATCCAGTTCATCGTCACCTGGTCGTTCCTGCTGATGGGGGTGATGATGGTGCTGTTCTCGACGATGCGCGCCTATGGCGCGGTCTATGCCCCGTTGGGGATCATGTTCGTCGCGCTCTATCCGGGGCGGATCGGGTTCTACGCGCTGGCCTATCCGGTGATCGGGCAGGAGGCGGTGTGGTGGTCGTACCCGTTCGGATCGACGATCTCGATGAGCCTGGCGCTGGCCTATTATCGCTGGGGGCCATGGCGCAAGCGACGGGTGGCGGCGCGGGCCGAAATGACCCCGGTCGCGGCGGAATAGCGCCGTCAGCCAGGCGTCGCCCCGTCGCGCTCGCGCAAGTCGTTGTGGATCGCCACCGCGGCAATGGCGGCGTGGCCCATGGCGACGCTGATCTGGTCGAGCCCGGCGACGAGGTCGCCCGCGGCGAACAGGCCCTTGAGGCCGAGCTGCTGGTGCTTGTCGGTCATCACGCAGCGGTCGCTGTCGGTGCGCAGGCCGAGCGCCTGGATCAGTTCGTCGTTCGGTTCCGAGCCGAGCGCGGGATAGAGCGTATCGACTTCGGCGGCGTCGCCATCGGCGAAACACAGCCGCACCGCCGCGCCGGAAAAGTCGTAGGCGGTGACCGGGCGCGGATCCCAGGTCACGCCGTGATCAGCGAGGTCGGCGCGATCCTTCTCGTGGAGTTCGCACTCCTCGAGCGTGAACAGCCGGACGTGCGGCGTGAACGTGCGCAGGAACAGCGCCTCGGCGACACCGTGGCTCTTGGCCCCGACCACGCCGACCCGCGCGCCGAAGTCCGGCCCGCCCGCTTCCCAGCCATCGCACACCGGGCAATAGCGCAGCTTGCCCGCCGCCAGCGCGGCGCGGTGGACCGCCTCGTCCAGCTCGGGACGGCGGTTGTCGACCCCGGTGGCGAACAGCACGGTCCGCGCGATGAGGTCGATCCCCGCGCCGCCCAAGCGCCAGTCGTCGCCCGCCGCGGCGACTTCGGCTACGTCGCCGACGCGCAACTCGGCGCCGTATTCCGCCGCCTGCTCGCCCATCCGCGCGAGCAGTTCGCCACCCGCGATCCCCTCGGGAAAGCCGGCGTGGTTGTGGCTGACCGGGATCAGTGCGGCCCTGCTCCCGCCGCGGTCGAACAGCACCACGCGGCGGCGGAAGCGCGCGAGATAGATCGCCGCGGTCAGCCCGGCCGGACCGCCGCCGACGATCGCGCAGTCATAGGTTGTTGTCGTCACAGCTTCAGCTTGAAGCCCTCGTGACTCCGCGTCCACCCCAGCCGCTCGTAAAAGCGATGGGCCGCCCCCCGCGATTTGTCGCTGGTGAGCTGGACCATCCGGCAGCCACGCGCGCGGCATTGCTCCACCGCCCAGGCGATCATCTGCCCGCCGATGCCCTCTCCGCGCAGCCAGCCCGCCACCCGCACCGCCTCGATTTGTCCGCGCCAGGCACCCTTGAAGGCGATGCCGGGTATGAAGGTCAGCTGCATCGTCCCGACCACCGCGCCGTCGCGCTCGGCGACGATCTGACGCTGGTCGGGGTTGGCGGCGATGATTTGGAAGGCCCTCTCGTAGGTCGGATCGAGCGGCAGCGACGGATCTTCGCGCCTTTCGCCCAACGTATCCTCGGCGAGGAGAGTGACGATGGCGGGGAGGTCGGCCTTGGTGGCGTCGCGGAAAGTGATGGGCATGGAAGGCCGTTATCAGAGGATCAGGGGGCCTGCCAGCAGAGTGCCTCAGGCCACCTCCGCCGTCTCCCGCGCCACCAGCAGCTTCGCCAGCGCCGGGCGGCACGAGCCGCAGTTGGTCCCCGCACCCAGCGCTTCCCCGATCGCCGCGACGTTTGCCAGCCGGCGCTCGGCGATAGCGGTCACGATGGTCTTGAGCCCGACATCGAAGCACGCACACACGATCGGCCCGCGATCCGCCGCCGCGCCCGGCGCGCGCCCGGCGAGCACCGAGGCGAGGTCGGGGGTCTCGCCGAGCATCGTCAGCAGATAGTCGCGCGAAGGCAGTTCGCCGCTGCGGGTGATCATCAGCACCGCCGCCAGCCGCCCGTCGTGAAACGTTGCGACCCGGCGGGTGCCGCGCGCGCGGTCCTCCGCCTCGATGGTCTCGCCACGCGGGAGCAGCTTCTCCAGCGCGCGCGGATCGCCGTTGCCCGCCAGCTCCCACAGCGTGCCCCCGCGCGTGGCGATCCGGGTCGCCCACAGGCAATCGGGCACCGCGGCGAGATCGCGGTTCAGGATCAGAAACCCGCGCCAGGCGACCGCGACAGGCTCGATCCGTAGGGGGTCGCCTTGAAACCGGGCTGGCCCGAGACCGGATCGGCCAGCGGCCTTGGCAAAGTCCCGGTGCGCCCGCCGCGCGCGTTGGCATCGGTCCAGTGGATCGGGACGAACGCCTCGCCGCGGCGCTGGCCATCGCTGGGCTCGACACGGTAGAGGCTGCTGCCCTGCGGTGTGGTCAGCCGCGCCAGCCCGCCCGGCTCGAGCGCGAGTTCGGCCACGTCGGCGGGATGAACCTCGACCCGCGGCTCGTCGCGGTGGCGCGCGAGTTTGGGCGAAAGCCCAGTGCGGGTCATGGTGTGCCAGTGATCGCGATAGCGCCCGGTGTTGAGCGTCATCGGCCAGCGCGGCAGCACCGCCTCGACGGCGCGCTGGGTCACCGTCACCAGCCGCGCCCTGCCGTCCGGGGTGGAAAAGCGCCCGTCGGCGAAGGCCTCGCCCCCCCAGCGGAACGGCTCCATCGCGTCGTAGGCGGCGTTGCCCTGCGCCGCCTGGCCGGGCAACGCGAACAGGCGTTGCCCCGAATTTTCGTACGTCGACAGTCGACAATGTTCGCGCCAGATGTCGGCCGGGCGATCATAAGCAAAGGCGGTCTTCCAGCCCATCCGCCGCGCGACTTCGCCGATGATCCACCAGTCGGGCCTCGCCTCGCCCGGCAGCGGCAGGAACGGGCGCTGGCGGCTGACCATCCGTTCGGAATTGGTCACCGTCCCATCCTTCTCGCCCCACGCCGCGGCGGGCAGGCGGACATGCGCGAACCGCGAGGTATCGGTCTCGGCAACCACATCGGACACCACCACGAACGGACAGGCGGCCAGCGCCTCGCGCACCCGGCCTGCGTCGGGCATCGACACCGCGGGGTTGGTCGCCATGATCCACAGCGCTTTGATGCGTCCCTGGCCGAGCTCGCGAAACAGGTCGACCGCCTTGAGCCCAGGCTTGGCCGCCATCCTCGGCGCGGCCCAGAACCTGCCGACCCGCGCGATGTTCTCGGGCGCGAAATCCATATGCGCGGCAAGGCTCGACGCCAGTCCGCCGACCTCGCGCCCGCCCATCGCGTTGGGCTGGCCGGTGATCGAGAACGGCGCGGCGCCGGGCTTGCCGATCCGGCCGGTTGCCAGATGCAGGTTGAGGATCGCATTGACCTGGTCGGTCCCCGCGAGCGATTGATTGATCCCCTGGCTCAACAACGTGACCGTACGCCGGGTCGCCACAAACAACTCGAAGAAACGCCTGAGATCGGTGGCGGGCACGTCGCACGCACGCGCCACCGACCACAGGTCGCTCCCCTCTCCTACCGTGTCCCAGAAGCCGTCGGGCGTGGCGACATTTGCGGCAAGGTAGGCCTCGTCGACTGCGCCATGCGTTCGGCACCACGCCAGCAGGCCGTTCATCAGCGCGACGTCGCTGCCGGGGCGGATCGCAAGGTGAATGTCGGCACCTTCGGCAGTCTCGGTTCGCCGCGGGTCGATCACCACCAGTTTGGCGCCCCTGGCGGCGCGCGCCGCCTCGATCCGCTGCCAGACGATCGGATGGCACCACGCGGTGTTCGATCCGACCAGCACGATCAGGTCGGCCTCATCGAGATCGGCGTAGGCGGCGGGGACGATGTCCTCGCCGAACGCGCGGATGTGCCCGGCAACCGCGCTGGCCATGCACAGCCGCGAATTGGTGTCGATGTTGGCCGACCCGATAAAGCCCTTCATCAACTTGTTGGCGACGTAGTAGTCCTCGGTGAGGAGCTGGCCCGAAACGTAGAAAGCGACGCTGTCGGGGCCGTGGCGGGCGATGGTTTCGCGAAACCGCGCGGCGACGAGATCGAGCGCCTTGTCCCAGCTCGCCCGCGACTTGCCGATCATCGGGTGAAGCAGGCGGCCCTCGAGGCCGACGGTCTCACCCAAATGCGAGCCTTTCGAACAGAGTTTGCCCCGGTTTGCAGGGTGGTCGGGATCACCTTCGATCATGACCGTCCGTTCGCCCGTTGGAGTCGCACGAATGCCGCAGCCGACCCCGCAATAGGCGCACGTGGTCTTTATAGTCCTTCGCCCTTCAGGGGAGAGGGTCGGGAGAGGGGGCTGGGACGTGGTGCTCACCTTTGGACACCCTCCTCTTCCCGATCCTCTCCCCTGAAGGGGAGAAGGAG
Organism: Novosphingobium sp. Gsoil 351; assembly: GCF_009707465.1. Lineage (NCBI taxonomy): Bacteria > Pseudomonadati > Pseudomonadota > Alphaproteobacteria > Sphingomonadales > Sphingomonadaceae > Novosphingobium > Novosphingobium sp. Gsoil 351. The sequence continues at coordinate 2,625,599 of NZ_CP046120.1, read as the reverse complement.
ATTCACGCCGCCGCCGCCAGCGTCGCCGCGCGCTGGATCAGCACTCGCCCGGCGTCGATCCGCACCGGTACGGTGGGGGTGCACCCTCTGTCCTCGCCCAGCGCTTCGCCCGAACTCAGCGAAATCCTCCAGTTGTGCAGCGGACACGCCACCGCACCGCCGTGAACAATGCCCTGCGACAATCGCCCGTGCTTGTGGGGGCAGCGATCGCGTAGCGCGAAAACCTTGCCCTCGCCGGTGCGAAACACCGCGATGTCTTCGCCGCCGGCCACGTTCACCACGCGGCTCCCGCGTACCGGGATTTCGTTCACCCAGCCGATGTCGAGCCATTCGCCGATCATGCGTGTTCCCTCATGGGCGTGAACTTGGCCATCGGCGCGTGCTGCTCGCGCTCCGCCCCTTCGGCGCGCTTGGCCCACGGATCGTCCTGCGCGAACGATTGCGCGTGGACGAAGCGCCGGGCGAGCGCGGCGCGCTCTTCTGGATCGTCGAGCAGGCGTGATTGGACATAGGCCAGCCCGACCCGCTCGATCCACGGCGCGGTGCGTTCGAGATACCAGGCTTCCTCGCGGTAGAGCTGGACGAACGCGGCGCAGTGGAGCATCGCCTCGGCTTCGGTCGCGACCTTGCACAGAAGGTCGGTGACGCGGACTTTGATCCCGCCGTTGCCGCCGACATGAAGCTCGTAACCCGAGTCCACGCAGATGATGCCGAAGTCCTTGATCGTCGCTTCGGCGCAGTTGCGCGGGCAGCCGCTGACCGCGATCTTGAACTTGTGCGGCATCCACGACCCCCAGGTCGCCCGCTCGATCTTGACCCCCAGCCCGGTCGAATCCTGCGTTCCGAAGCGGCACCATTCGCTGCCCACGCAAGTCTTCACCGTGCGCAGCGCCTTGCCATAGGCGTGGCCCGAGACCATTCCGGCGGCGTTGAGATCGGCCCAGACGGCGGGCAAGTCTTCCTTCTTGATCCCGAAAATGTCGAGCCGCTGGCCGCCGGTGACCTTGACCATCGGCGCATTGAACTTTTCGACCACGTCGGCGATCGCCCGCAGCTCACGCGGGTTGGTCAGCCCGCCCCACATCCGCGGGACCACGGAGTAAGTGCCGTCCTTCTGGATGTTGGCGTGCATCCGTTCGTTGACGAACCGGCTCTGCTGGTCGTCGACGTACGCGCCCGGCAGCGCGCAAAGCAGGTAGTAGTTGAGCGCGGGGCGGCACGACGAGCACCCGTCGGGCGTGCTCCAGTGGAGTTTCTGCATGACCTCGGGGATTGAGCGCATGGCCTGCGAAACGATCTCACGGCGGACATCGTCGTGGCCGAAGGTGGTGCATTTGCACAGCGTCTTCGCCCCCGCCTGGACCTCGTCGCCCAAGGTCAGCGCGAGCAGACTTTCGACCAGTCCGGTGCAAGAACCGCAGCTTGCCGAGGCTTTGCATGTGCCGCGCACCGCATCGAGGCTGTGCGCGCCTTTGGCGATGCACGAGACGACCCGGCCCTTGGAAACGCCGTTGCAGCCGCAGATCTCGGCCGAATCCGAGAGTGCCGCAACGGCCGCCTTAGGGTCCGCGACGCCTCCTCCGGAGGCGAACGACTGGCCGAAGATCAGGACATCGCGCAGCCCGGATATATCCTCGCCGCGCTTGAGCAGGTCGAAATACCAGCCGCCGTCGGCGGTATCGCCATAGAGCACCGCGCCGACGATCTTGTCGTGGCGCACCACCACACGCTTGTAGATACCCCGTGAGGCGTCACGGAGCACGATGTCTTCGGCCCCGTCGCCGCCCGAAAAGTCCCCGGCGGAAAACACGTCGATGCCCGAGACCTTGAGCTTGGTCGAGGTCACCGAGCCGGTGTAGCCGGTGGGCTTCTCGACCAGCCCGTCGGCCAGCGCCCGGCACATCTCCCACAGCGGCGCGACCAGGCCATAGACCTGCCCGTCATGCTCGACGCATTCGCCGACCGCGAGGATCGCTGGGTCGGACGTGACCATGTGGTCGTCGACATGGATGCCGCGGCCGATCGCCAGCCCGGCATCGCGGGCGAGCGCCACCGACGGGCGGATGCCCACCGCCATCACCACCAGATCGGCGGGGATCGTGGTGCCGTCCTTGAGGCGAACTCCTTCGACACGGTCCGAGCCGACGATCTCGGCGGTGTCCGCACCGGTCAGGATCGTCTGCCCTCGCGCCTCGAGCGCCTGCTTAAGTAGCCACCCCGCCGCCTCGTCGAGCTGGCGCTCCATCAGCGTCGGCATCAGGTGGACCACGGTGACCGTCATCCCACGCAGCGAGAGGCCGTGTGCGGCTTCCAAGCCCAGCAAGCCCCCGCCGATCACCACCGCGCAACCGCCGCGATCCGCCGCCTCGAGCATCGTCTCGACATCGGCCATGTCGCGAAAGCCGATCACGCCGGGCAGGTCCTTGCCCGGCACCGGGATGATGAACGGGTCGGAGCCGGTCGCGATCAGCAGCCGGTCATAGCCGGTGGTCAGCCCGCTGCGGGTGGTGACGGTCCTGGCCACGCGGTCGACCGACGCCACCGGATCGCCAGCGATCAGTGCGATGCCGTGTTCATCGTACCATTCCTGGCCGTTGATCACGATCTCGGCGAAGCTCTTCTCGCCCGCCAGCACCGGCGAGAGCATGATCCGATTGTAGTTGACCCGCGGCTCGGCGCCGAAGATCGTCACCCGGTAGCGCGCCGCATCGCGCGCCAGCAGCTCCTCGACCGCGCGGCACCCCGCCATGCCGTTGCCGATGACGACGAGATGTTCGCGCGTATCGTCCTCGCGGACCGGAAGCGGTTGCAATTCCATCATATGGTCCAGTCCGCTTGCAGCCAGAATTTGGAGGTGTCGGTGGCAAACCTGTCGGCGTTGTAGTCTGCATAGCGAACGGAAAGCGTGGTCTTGCGCAGCTTGGCACTCGCCAGCAGATCGAGTTCGTTACCGTAATGGCGAACCAGGCGGTCGCTTTCAAAGCGGTGGTAGGCGGCCTGAAGCGTGACCGCCGCCAGGGGGCCAAGCTTCTTCACCCCGTACCCTACGCTGCCGTAGAGATCACGGACCCCGTCGGGCGGGGTGGTCAGGAACTTGTCGGCCCAGCCCTGGAACTTGAACCCGGTCGCCAGCGGGGTCTGGAAGGACGTCAGCGCCGCGCCCGCGATCGAACCAGCGCCTGCGCCCAGCACTTCATAGCCGCCGCCCAGTTTGAAGCCCTTGGCTTCGATCGCAGCGTCGGCGAGGTAATAATCCGCGCCGTAACTGTTCGGATTGTGGTGATAATCGATCTGATGCGCATAGCTTAGCTGGTAGGCCAGCTTGGCCTCGCCGGCCGGCTTGGTTCCGGCCAGCCGCGCCCCGTAAGTCTGGCTCGACATCCGGAAGCCGTTCACTGCGGCCTCGTCCTCATCGACCAAATAGGCGAACGCGGATACGGTGCCGATCGGGCTGGCATATCCGACGTTGCCGAACACGAAGTCGCCCGAAACGGCCTGCTGGCGGGCGCCGGTGCCATCGACGCCCCACAGCGTACGCTGGCTCCAGGCATAGGTCGCATCGAGCTTGAGCTTGGGGATCGCGGTGACCTCGGCGCGGATCGCGTCGAACGTCTGGCCGTTCTGGCGGAAGCCCACCGCGCCGACGAAGCGTTCGTCGTCAAGCGCGATCCGCTGGCGCCCGGCGGTCAACGTCAACGGCTTGCTCTTGTACTGCACCTGTGCGCGGTACAGCGCGATGTTCTCCGGATCGGCGACCAAGGGCCGGATCGCAGGCAGATGCAGGCCGTCGAAGTAGTCCTCGCCGATGGCCAGCGTGCCCTGGCCTTCGACCAGCACAGAAAACGCGCCCGACTTGGCCTCGACCCCGGCGCGGACCCGGGCGGTGGCGGCGTCGGCCCGTTTGGTGATGCCGTCCTGATCGACATGCTCATAGCGCAGGCGCGCATCGATCAGGGGTTTGAGGGTGACCGTCTGGGCCGCAGCGGGGGTTCCCGCTGCGAGCCCGGCGATTGCGATCAGCGTCAGCCGCATCGGACCTAGATCCGCACCATCGCGGCGGCGGCCCAGGCCGAGCGCCACTTGCCTTTGACCAGCGTCAGCCCGGCCAGCGCGACCAACGCGAGCGCTGCGAAGATCAGGAAGCCCGAGGAAAAGCTGCCCGTGTACTGCTTGGCCAGGCCGAGCGAGGAGGCGAGGTAGAACCCGCCAATCCCTCCGGCCATCCCGACCAGCCCGGTCATCACCCCGATTTCTGCGGCGAAGCGTTGCGGCACGAGCTGGAACACCGCGCCGTTGCCGCTGCCGAATGCCAGCATCGCGATCACGAACAACCCCAGCGCGGCGGTGACGGTGCCGGCCATGCTGACCCCAGCGAGCGCCAGCGCGGCGACGATGAACACGCCGGTCAGCGTCTTGACCCCACCGATCGCGTCAGCGAGCGCGCCACCCATCGGGCGGACCAGCGATCCGGCGAACACGCAGGCCGCGGTGCAGTAGCCGGCTTGAACCGGGGTCAGCCCGAAGCGGTCGGTGAAGTAGATCGGCAGGCTGGCGGCGAGCCCGACGAATCCCCCGAACGTCACCGAATAGAAGCCCATCAGCCACCACGCGTCGGCCTGCCTGAGCGGTTCGAGATACTGGGCGAAGCTCTTGGGCGCGGGCGCGTGGGGCGCATCCTTGGCCATAAGCAGATAGACCACCAGGACGATCGACAGCGGGACGCAGGCAAGACCTAGCACCGCGTTCCACCCGAACAGTTTGGCCAAGCCCGGCGCGAACAGGGCCGCGAGTACGGTTCCGGAATTGCCCATGCCGGCCAGGCCCATTGCCTTGCCCTGATGTTCCGCGGGGTACCAGCGGCTGGCGAGCGGCAGCGCGATGGCGAAACTTGCCCCCGCAAACCCGAGGATCACGCCAAGCGCGAGCGTCCCGGCGAAGGTGCTCACTCCCAACAAGTAGGCGGACATCAGTCCGGCGATCACGATGATCTGGCTGATCGCGCCCGACCGCTTGGGTCCGATCCGGTCGACCAGCAGTCCGTTGACGACCCGCAGTACCGCGCCGGCCAGAGTCGGCACCGCGACCATCAGGCCCTTTTGCGCCGGTGTCAGCGCCAGCGCCTTGGCAATATCTGGCGCGAGCGGGCCGAGCAGGACCCAGACCATGAACGCCAGATCGAAATAGAGGAACGCCGCGATCAGTGTCGGCGTGTGCCCGCTCGCCCAGAAGCTGGTCTTGGGGGCGGGGTTGGTTTTGTCCCAGAATGCAGTCGCCATCTTTCGTCTCCACGTGCGATGGACAAAGAAAAAGCCGCCAGAAAGCGGCCCTTCCGGGCGGCCTCCTGACGGCTTCGTTGCCTGTTGACGCCCGGCCAGTTTGCCGGTCGTATCCGCCGCGATCCCCGGCGCTGGAGATCGAAACGTCTATTTCGTGCCCGGCATCGTCGCCGGACTTCATCAAGCTGCCCGATTCGCTTCGCTAGCGCAACATCAATTTCGCACGTGCAGCAAACTTCCGAGCCTTGCGACGAGGATCGCCTCGCCCATCAAGGGGGAAAGGATTGGCGGAATTCCCAATCGCTGTCTCAAAGGCCCGCAAGATAGCCTGGAATGTCGTCGGGATCGAACGCGCGGCGGTCGAAAAAGGTGTCGCTGCCCAAGATCAGTCGGCCCTGCGCCGCCCCCACCCCCCAGCGCCCCTGTCACCGCGCCTTCGAGCTTGGAACTCGAGGACGGCAGCGTCGCGGCGGACCCGGCAAGCGCCTCGCGGTACACATCTGGTCGGAACACGGCCTGCGCCGCTTCGGCCTCGGCCGCGGAAAACGGCGTACGATCCCAGCGGGTCATCTGCGAATAGAGCCAAGCAGCCTGGCTGCGCCACGGGAAGTTGGCCGCCTCGCGATACTGGAACATGAAATCGGGATAGTGGATCGGCGCGGCGTCGCGGCTCGGGCGGATGCGGTCGGTGATCGCGCGCATGATTGTCTCTACTGGGGCGTCGCAGTATTCGGGCCGGGCGAGGATCGACGCGTTATCCTGCGCCGCCGCGGGATCTACGAAGTGCTCGGCCGCAGCGTGCAGCGCGCGGATCAGCGCGGCGACCTCGTCGCGACGCTCGTCGAGCGTAGCCTTGCGCACCGCGAGCACTTTTTCCACGCCGCGCCGCCAGATTTGCGCGGTGACCAGCGCGATCCGCCCGACCCCGCGATCGACCGCGATCGAATTCCACGGCTCGCCCACGCAGATCCCGTCGACATCGCCCGCGGCCAACGCATCCGCGGCGAACGGCGGACTGGTGACCACCAGTTCCACGTCGGCATCGGGCTGGATGCCGACCACCGCCAGCCAATAGCGCAGCATGTAGTTGTGGCTCGAATAGCGGTGGACTACCCCGAAGCGCAGCCGTCGTCCCGCCGCGGCGCGGGCGAGCGCGACCTCGCGCAAGATCGTGCCCAGCCGCACCGGATCGGCCATCCCGCCATCAAGCCCGGTCGCGTCAGCCAGCGCGGTGGAGAAGGTCACCGCGTTGCCGTTGAGCCCCAGCACGAACGGTACGCTGAGCGGCGTCGCCGGGCGCCCGCGGCCCAGCGTGGTGGCGATCGCCAGCGGCGCGATCAGGTGCGCGGCGTCGGTGTGGCCGTAGAGCAGGCGATCGAGCACCGTGGCCCAGGTCATGTCGCGTACCGGCTCGATCGCGATCCCCTGCGCGGCGGCGAAGCCCTGCTCGTGCGCCAGGATCGGCAGCGCGGCATCGACCAGCGGCAGGAAACCTATCCGAAACAGGCTCATGGCAAATCACCCATCAGGGCCTCGCTGGTGATGATCGCCTCAGCCACTTCGGCGATCCGGCGGTTGGTGCGCATCGCATGGTCGCGCAGCAGCTTGTAGGCGCCCGGTTCGTCGAGCTTGCGGCGCTTGATCAGGATCACCTTGGCCTGGTCGATCGCGGCGCGGTCGGCGAGCGCGCTGCGGGCCTCGTTGAGTTCGTCCTGCAACCGGGCGAACGCCTGAAACCGGCGCACCGCCAGATCGAGCACCGGCTTGATCCGGTTCTTGGTCAGGCCATCGACGATATAGGCCGAAACCCCGGCATCGACCGCCGCCGCCGTCGCCTCGGTATCGCTCTGGTCGACGAACATTGCGATCGGCCGCGCCAGCGCGCGGCTCATCGCGAAATAATCTTCGAGCACGTCGCGGCTGGGGTTTTCCAGATTGACCAGCACCACCTCGGGCCGTGCTTCGCCGAGTTGCGCCAGGATCGGCCGCGACGGGTCGATCACCACCAGATCGTCGAGCCCGGCCTCGCGCAGGCCATCCGAAATGATCGCCGCGCGCGAGGTGCTGGTGTCGATGATCGCGATGCGCATCGCCGCGATTTATGCTGCTTTGCAGCATAAGGCCAGCGACTCTTGCGCGCGTTGACGGGCGGGTGCGGGGGTGGTCTATCCCGTCAAGACAACGACAATGCCCCGGGAGAGGCGCGCACTTGACCCAAGCCATACAATCGACCCCATCGCCGGCCGACCCGGGATGGCCCGCGATGTCGATGGCCGCGGCCGAAGCGCTACTTTGCGCCGAGGACGCGCCGTTTGCGATCACGACTGCGACGATCCGCGGCGTGCCGACGCGGGTGTGGAAGAGCGCGCTGCCCAGCCTGGCGGCCCTCGCCCGCGCCGGGTCCGCGCATGGCGACAAGACCTTTCTCGTATACGAGGACGAGCGGGTCAGTTTCGCCGGTTGGTATCGCGCAGTGGCGGCGCTTGCGCACCATCTGCGCGATCTTGGCGTGGGCAAGGGCGACCGGGTCGCGCTGGCGATGCGCAACTTCCCCGAATGGCCGGTGGCGTTCTTCGCGATCACCGCGATCGGCGCGATCTGCGTGCCGCTCAACGCGTGGTGGACCGGGGCCGAGCTGGCGTACGGCCTGTCCGATCCGGGGGTGAAGCTCCTGATCTGCGACGCCGAGCGGCTCCAGCGGATCGCCCCGCATCGCGGCGACCTTTCCGCGCTAAAGCATGTGCTCGTCAGCCGTTGGAACGACGACCTCCCGCCCGGCAACGCCCGGCTCGAAGACGCCATCGGCACGCCCGGTACCTATTCCATGCTCGCCGAACGCGAGCTGCCCGAAGCAGCAATCGAGCCCGACGACGATGCCGCGATCTTCTATACCAGCGGCACCACCGGCAACCCGAAGGGCGCGGTGGTTTCGCACCGCAACCTCGTCACCAACATCTTGTCGGGCGGGTACAACGCGGCGCGGGTCTACTTGCGCCGAGGCGAGGTGCCGCCAGAGGCGAAGCCGAAAGTCCTTCTCGTGGTCGTCCCGCTGTTTCACTGCACCGCCTGTTCGGCGATGATGATGGGCGCGGTCGCGGCGGGGCACACTATGGTCTTCATGCACCGGTGGGACGCGGGGCAGGCGCTGGGGATCATCGAACGCGAGCGGGTCAACATCACCGGCGGGGTGCCGACAATCGCCTGGCAGCTCATCGAGCATCCCGACCGCGCGAAGTACGATCTCTCGAGCCTCGAATCGATCGGCTATGGCGGCGCGCCCTCCGCGCCCGAGCTGGTCAGGAGGATCAGGGAAGAATTCGGCGCGTTGCCGGGTAACGGCTGGGGCATGACCGAGACCACCGCGACCGTCACCGGAATCGCCGCCGAGGACTATCTTGCGAAGCCCGAAAGCTGCGGCCCGGCGGTCCCGGTCGCCGATCTCAAGATCATGGACCCCGATGGCAAACGCGAACTGCCCTCCGGCGAAGTCGGTGAATTGTGGGCGCGCGGGCCGATGGTCGTTCGCGGCTACTGGAACAAGCCCGAGGCCAGCGCGGCGACATTCGTCGACGGCTGGGTCCGCACCGGCGACCTCGCCCGGCTCGACGACGAGCGGTTCTGCTATATCGTCGATCGCGCGAAGGACATGGTCATCCGCGGCGGCGAGAACATCTATTCGTCCGAGGTCGAAAACGCGCTTTACGACCACCCCGCGGTCACCGATGCAGCGGTGATCGGCATTCCCCACCGCACCTTTGGCGAGGAACCCGCCGCGGTGGTCCACCTCGCCCCTGGCGCGAGAGCGAGCGAGGCCGAACTGCAAGCCTGGGTCCGCGCGCGGCTGGCGGCGTTCAAGGTGCCGACGCGGATCGTCTTCCTGGCCGAAACCCTGCCCCGCAACGCCAACGGCAAGATCCTCAAGAAGGAGCTTGGCCACCTCTTCGAGGAACCCGAATGACCGACCTGTTCGACCTGACCGGCAAGGTCGCGGTGATCACCGGCAGTTCACGCGGGATCGGCCGGGCCTCGGCCGAGGCGATGGCCGAGCGGGGCGCGAGGGTGGTGATCTCCAGCCGCAAGCAGGATGCCTGCGAGGCGGTTGCCGATGCGATCAACGCACGGCACCCCGGCGCGGCGACCGCGATCGCCGCGACCATTTCGTCGAAGACGGCGCTGGAAGAGCTCGTTACCCAAACCCAGGCGACGGTGGGACCGATCGACATCCTCGTCTGCAACGCCGCCTCCAACCCCTACTACGGACCGATGAGCGCGATCTCGGACGACGCTTTCCGCAAGATTCTGGACAACAACATTCTGTCCAACCACTGGCTGATCCAGCTTTGCCTGCCCGGGATGATCGAACGCCGCGACGGCGCGATCATCGTGGTCAGCTCGGTCGGCGGCCTGCGCGGATCGGAGACCCTCGGGGGCTATTGCATCTCGAAGGCCGCCGACATGCAGCTCGTCCGCAACCTCGCGGTCGAGGTGGGCCGGCACAACATCCGCGCCAACTCCGTCGCCCCCGGCCTGATCCGCACCGACATGGCCCGCGCGCTGTGGGAGAACCCCGTGAACATGGAGCGCTACAACACCCAGCACCCGATGCGCCGAATCGGCGAGGCGATGGAGATCGCAGGCGCCGTGGTGTTCCTCGCCAGCCGCGCCGGCAGCTACGTCAACGGCCAGACCATCGTGGTCGATGGAGGTTCGACGATATGACGGGGATGAACGCCGAACGGCTCGCGCGGATCGAGCCGTTCCTGCGCGAACGCTACGTCGACCCCGGCAAACTGCCGATGGCGGACATCCTCGTCGCGCGCGATGGCGAGCCGGTTTACCGCGCGACGTTGGGCCAGGCCCGCGCCGACGGCACGCCGCTCAAGCCCGACGCGATCTTCCGCATCGCCTCGATGACCAAACCGGTCACCTCCATCGCCTTCATGCAACTGCTCGAGGAAGGCAAAGTCGCGCTCGACGATCCGGTGGCGCGGGTGATCCCCGAGTTCGCCAACCTCGGCGTCTACAACGGCGGCGGCGGGGCCGCGCCTTTCGCCCCGGTCAAACCTTGCGCACCGATGCGGATGGTCGATCTGCTGAGCCACATGGCGGGGTTCACCTATGGCTTCCAGAACCGCACCAGCATCGACGCGGCCTATCGCGAGACCCTGCCCGACGGCGGGCGGAGCATGGCCGGGTTCGACTGGTTCGTCGCCGAGCTGGCCAAGATCCCGTTGGAATTCGCACCTGGGACCGGCTGGAACTATTCGGTGGCGACCGACGTGCTGGGCATCGTCGTGTCGCGGATCGTGGGCAAGCCGCTGGGCGAGGTGTTCGCGGAGCGCATCTTCGGACCGCTGGGCATGCCCGACACCGGCTTCCACTTGCCCGAAAGCCAGCGCGATCGCCTGACCGACTGCTGGGCCCACGTCCCCGGCAAGCCGCCCAAGCTGATCGACAAGGGCCGCGACAGCAAGCTCACCGCGCCCGCCCGGTTCGAAGGCGGCGGCGGCGGGCTGGTGTCCACCGTGGCCGACTACGACAGGTTCTGCCGGATGCTAATCGGCCCAAGTGCAGGAGCTGGGGGCGCGCTAGACGGCGTGCGCATCGTCAGCCCGAAGACGCTCGCCCTGATGACCCGCAACCAGCTGCCGGGCGGTGCCGACCTCGCTGCGGTCTCGCAATCGCTGTTCAGCGAAGCGAGCAACGCCGGGACCGGGTTCGGGCTGGGCTTCGCGGTGACGCTCGATCCCGCGCGCACGCTGATCCCGGGCAGCGCGGGCGAGTATTTCTGGGGCGGGATGTATTCGACCGCATTCTTCATCGATCCGGTCGAGCGGCTGCACATGGTGTTCATGACCCAGCTGATGCCATCGTCCACTTATCCCATCCGCCGCCAGTTGAAGACGCTGATCTATGGCGCGGTCGAAGAGAGCTATGCCTAGATGGCTTGAACGGAGAACGTAGATGACGTCGGAACCCCTGCCCGGCGCCAAGGATCACATCGCCGCCGCCCGCGCCAGGGCGGCCACGATCGACGACATTCCAGCCGCCACCCTGCTCAAGCCGATCGCCCGCGTCGGCGTGCTCGGCGCGGGGACGATGGGCGGTGGGATCGCGATGAACTTCCTCACCGCGGGCATCCCGGTGACAATCGTCGAGGCCGAGCAGGCCAATCTCGACAAGGGCGTGGCGACGATCGCGCGCAACTACGCCAATTCGGTCAAGCGCGGGAAGCTGAGCGAAGATGAGGTCGATCGCGCGCTGGCCCTGCTCACCCCCAGCCTGGCGTTCGCCGATCTGGGCGGCGCCGATCTGGTGATCGAGGCGGTCTATGAGAACATGGACCTCAAGAAGGACATCTTTGCCCGGCTCGACGCCATCGCCAAGCCCGGTGCGATCCTCGCCAGCAACACCAGCTATTTGAACATCGACGAGATGGCGGCGGTTACCGCACGGCCCGAGGCGGTGCTGGGGATGCACTTCTTCTCGCCCGCCAACGTCATGAAGCTGCTCGAAGTGGTCCGCGGCGCGCGGACCGGGGCGAGCGAGCTCGCGACGGTGATGGCCCTGGCACCTAAGATCGGCAAGATCGCGGTAGTATCTGGCGTGTGCCCCGGCTTCATCGGCAACCGCATGCTCACCCCACGCCAGCAACAGGCGCAGGCGCTGCTGATGGAGGGCGCGGCCTACAACGACATCGACGACGCGCTCCTCGAGTTCGGCTTTCCGATGGGTCCGTTCCAGATGAGCGATCTGGCGGGCCTCGACATCGGTTGGCACCGCGATCCCGCGCGGGTCGAAACGATCCGCGACGCACTGTGCGCGGCGGGGCGCTGGGGCCAGAAGACCGGCAAAGGCTGGTATGACTACGACGAAAGCCGTCGGCGCAGTCCTTCGCTGGAGGTCGCGGGCCTGGTCGCGGAATTCGCCGCCAAACAAGGCAAGCCGCAGCGCGCGATAAGCAAGGACGAGATTCGCGAGCGCCTGCTTTACCCGATGATCGCCGAGGGCGCGAAGATCCTCGACGAAGGGATGGCCCAGCGCGCCTCGGACATCGATACCGTCTGGCTCAACGGCTATGGCTGGCCCGCGTGGACCGGTGGCCCGATGTACTGGGCCGAGCACGAGGGCCTGGCGCAAATCATCGCCGGGCTAGAGCGATATGGGCTGAACGTTCCGTCCTATTTGCGCGCCAAGGCGGACGGCGGCGCGGGCTTCGGCGGTTGATAGGTCAGGCAGCCAGCCGCACCGTGCGCAAGACCTGGTCGAGCTGATCGAGGGTGAACGGTTTGGTCAGCAGCGGGGCGGCGGGTATCCCGTCACCCTGCGGCAGCGTCCGATGGCCGGTCAAATAGACGAACGGGACGTGGCCTGCACGCAGCCGCGTGGCCACCGGTACCGTGGTTGCGTCGTCGGCCAGGCTGAAATCAAGCAGCGCGAAATCCGGCGCGGCGGCATCGATCATGGCCATCGCCTGATCGACGGTCGCGGCGCAACCAGCGATCTCGTGACCGAGTTCGGCGACACTTTCTTCCAGCATCATGGCGAGCAGAGGCTCGTCTTCCACGACCAGTATTTTCATTGTCGCTCTCGTCCATTGATCGATCTGTTTCGACCGATCTCCCCAGTTTTCGCGTCTTCTTTTTCAACGCGACTGTATAGCATGAAACCTGACGATTGCATTACAATCATTGGACTCGTCGGGGAACTGGCGCGGTTCATCGATCATTGGATCGCGCGAATGAGCTGCAAACGGCCAAAATCGGCGTGAACCCAAGATCGGCATGAACGAAGTGCGGATCGGAGTGGGCCGGAAAACCCGCGCGATTACAATCGCCGGGGTCGCGGCGTTGCACGTTGCGCTAGTCGCGGCGCTGATCGCCGCATTCGGAGTGGAGGCGGTCGTGGAAACGGTTCGCTCGGTCGCCGCCTTCAATGTCCCCGCTCCGCCCGCTTCCCCGAGTCCGACCCCCGAGCCCGCGCCCCGGGTCGAGCGATCCCAAGGTGCGGCTGCCCGCCCTGCGCCCAAGGCTACGCCATGGCCGCGACCGACAGCCAAGATCGTTTTGGCGCCCACGCCCGCACCCGTGACCGCGACTGGCGACGCAAACAGATCGGGGGCCAGCGTGACGGGAGCGGGCAGCGGCGCCTCAGGCCAAGGAGCGGGCACCGGTAGTGGCGGCCATGGCAACGGCCCGGGAGGAGGTGCAGTGCGCCGGGCTGAAAAGATTTCGGGCGAACTCAGGACCAAGGATTTCCCGCGCTCGGGCGCTGACGAACGCGATGGCCGGTTCATCATCGTGCGCTACGTCGTGGGAACCGATGGCCGCGTCGGTAATTGCCGGGTAGTCCAATCGAGCGGAAGTGCCGAGGCGGATACGATCACGTGCCGCCTGATAGAGAAACGGTTCCGCTATCGCCCCGCACAAACGGCCGACGGCACCCCGATCGCGGACGAGACCGGGTGGAAGCAGTGGTGGTGGCGTCCCGATTGATGGCCGATTGCGGCAGTCGCTCAGTTTATTTCGCATCTGCAATATAAAGCTGCGAAAACCTACATGATCATGCGCTTAGGCGAATAAAATATACGCCGAGCGGTGGACGTGATACCACCGTTATGTTGCACTGCAAAGAAACCGAATCGCGCCAAGCGCGTTCATGTGGGAGACAGCGACCTTAACGCCGGATTGGTGATCAGATGACATTCGAGCAGCGGATCGATAGTATCGGAGGAGAGCAGACTTCCGCCGAAATCCTCAATTTCGCCAACCGCGGGCCGGCCCCTGTCAAGCTTGCCCTGATCGGCGGGTTTGCGCCGCGCAAATGCGGCATCGCCACCTTCACCACCGACATCTTCGAGCAGTTGTGCGCCCATCAGCAGCGGATCGCCCCCGAAGTCTGGGCGATCGAGGCTCCCGCAGGTCCTGCTGCAGACGCGCGGGTCAGCGGGAGGATCGCCAGCGACGACGTCGCCGCTTTTCGCGCCGCCGCCCTGGCGATCAACGATCGCAGCTACGATGCGGTCTGGCTCCAGCACGAATATGGCATCTTCGGCGGCGACTGCGGGGAGATGGTGTTTGAACTGGTCGAGCGGATCGCTGCGCCGCTGATCGTCACGTTGCACACTGTGCTCGGCGATCCTTCGCCCAAGCAGCGGGAGGTGCTCGAGCGGCTGATCAAGCTCTCGTCGCAGATCATGGTGATGTCGCACCATTCCCGCGCCCTGTTGATCGAGCGGCATCGCGTCGATCCGGAACGGATCACAGTTATCGACCACGGCGCGCCCGATCGTCCGTTCGGACGTCAGGAGCAATTCAAGGCGAAGTTCGGCCTAGCCGGGCGGCCGGTGCTGATGACTTTTGGCCTGCTTGGTCCCGGGAAAGGCATCGAGACGATGATTTCCGCCCTGCCCGGCATCGTCGCCGAACACCCGGACGCGATCTACCGGATCGTCGGCGCGACACACCCAAATCTGGTCACGTCCCAGGGCGAAGCCTATCGCGAGAAGCTGGTCGCCCTGGCCGCCGCACTGGGGGTCGAGGACAACGTCGCGTTCGATAACCGCTTCCTCGACAACGGTGAGCTGCTCGATCAGCTGGAAGCCTGCGACATCTACGTCACGCCATATCTCAACCTCCAGCAGTCGACCTCGGGCACGCTCAGCTATGCGGTGGCGCTGGGCAAGGCGGTGGTCTCTACCCCGTATGTTCACGCCCGCGAACTGCTGGCGGACGGCGTTGGCGTGCTGGTCGAGCCCGGCTCAGCGGCGATGCTGACCGCGGCTGTGCTCGATCTGCTGGATCGACCCGGCGCGCTCGAGCAGACCCAGCGCGCTGCCTGGGATCGGGGACGCACGACGATCTGGCCGTGCTTCGCGGCGGCTTCGGCCAAGCTGGTGGGCCGTGCGGTCGCCCCGCGCGCTGCGGCGGGCCCGGCGCGCAATGCGCTACCCTCGCTGGCCGCGATCCGGGCGATGAGCGACGGCACCGGGATGCTGCAGCACGCGATCGGGATCATTCCTGACCGCCGCCACGGCTATTGCATCGACGACAACGCCCGCGCCCTGCTGTTGATGTTGCGGGCCGGGCAGTTCCCGTTGGCCGAGCGCGAGCAACTCGCCTCGACTTATGCCGCGTTCATCCAGCATGCCTGGAACGAGGACCGCGGCGTCTTCCGCAATTTCATGGCCTATGACCGCTCGTGGTGCGAAGATGCGGGCTCGGAAGACAGCAACGGCCGCACCGCCTGGGTGCTCGGCGAAGCGGTGGCCAGTGGGTTTGACGCGGGCTTTCGCGAGTGGGCCCGGCGCTGGTTCGGGTTTGCGATCGATGCGATGGACGGCGTCGAATCGCCGCGCGCGGTCGCCTTCGCGATGCTTGGCGCAGGCACGGCGCTGCGTGCGGGCCACGATCACGCCAAGGCCCGCGCGCTGATCGAGCGCGGCGGGGGTTTTCTCCACCGCTTGCTCGATGCTTCGCGCCGCCCCGACTGGGCGTGGTTCGAGACCGTGCTCGGCTATGACAACGCGCGTCTGCCCCAGGCCTTGCTCGAGGCCGGGCTGGTGCTCGACCGGCCGCTCTGGCGCGATGCCGCGCTCGATAGCCTGGCGTGGGTCGCCGAGCAGCAGCGCGCCGCTTCGGGACATTTCCGCCCGGTCGGCAGCGAGGGTTTCGGCCAGGAGTTCGCGAAGCTGCCGTTCGACCAGCAGCCGCTCGAGGCCTGGGCCGCGATAGACGCCGCCGCCGCCGCTTTCGCCGCCACCGGCGAGGCGCGCTGGCTCGATCACGCAGCCGTCGCCTATCGCTGGTTCTTCGGCGGCAACGACCGGGGCGTGGTGCTCGCCGACATCGTCACGGGGCGCTGCCAGGACGGCGTCACCCCGCGTGGTGCGAACGTCAATTGCGGAGCCGAATCCATTCTGGCATTCCAGTTGGCGAGCCATGCGATGGCCGCCCTCGGCCGCGCGGCCGGCGGCACGGAACC
Source organism: Novosphingobium sp. Gsoil 351 (assembly GCF_009707465.1). Classification (NCBI taxonomy): domain Bacteria; kingdom Pseudomonadati; phylum Pseudomonadota; class Alphaproteobacteria; order Sphingomonadales; family Sphingomonadaceae; genus Novosphingobium; species Novosphingobium sp. Gsoil 351. The sequence goes on along the minus strand of NZ_CP046120.1, from coordinate 2,609,340 downwards.
GGGGGATCGACTTGGACGCGCTGCACACCCCGCCGGAGACGCCGCTGCTTATTCTTGAGGAACGGCTCCACGCCGATCCTTCGCGCGTCGTCCTGCGTCCGTTTCATCTCGGCTGGCAGGCGACCAACGCGGACGGATCGCGCGCGCGCAAGCTCATCGAGGACATTGCTTCGCTGAGCGAGCAAGAGGTCGACGCGGAGTACGCCAAAGTGCTCCACGACTTTTCCGAGCGGCACTGGCAGACCGAACTGATGTTCGAGGAACGTTACGCCGAAGTCGAGCACTCGCTCGACTTGGCGGGCACCGCCTTTTCGGAGCAGCGAAAGCGCCTGATCGGCGCGTATTTCTGCCACGAGTATACATATGCCGCGGCGGCGCTGATGAACCCCTCGATCGTTCCCCACCCCGATCAGTCGGGGACTGGCGAGCACGCCTGCCGGTTCATCATGAGCCTGCGCGCGGTGGGCGAAGGGCACATCAGTTCGGTCGCGTTCCGCGAAGGCATCGCCAGCGACGACGGCGGCTTCGCGTTGTGGCCGCAGGGTCCGTTCGCCACCGCGGTGGCCGAGGACGAGGCTTCGATGACCGATGGCATCGACGGGATCGTGGTCAACCGCCACCCGGAAAGCAGCTTGTCCAACACCGTGATCTTTCCGGTCACCGACCAGCAGCGCAACGGGCTGGAAGACTTGCGCCTGGTTCGCTTCGATCATGGCGACCGGGACTACGAATGGATCGGCACCTACACCGCCTACAGCGGCCACTCGATCCGCTCCGAACTGCTGCGCACGCGTGACTTCGCGAAATTTAAGCTCGAACCCATCCACGGGCGCGCCGGCCGCAACAAGGGCATGGCGTTGTTTCCCGAGAAGATCGACGGCCAGTATGCGATGGTTGGGAGGCAGGACGGCAAGAACCTGTTCCTGATTCGCTCCGACACGCTGGAGACATGGGATTCGGACGGCGAAAAACTGATGGGTCCGAAATACCCTTGGGAGTTCATTCAAATCGGCAATTGCGGAAGCCCGATCCGCACCGCCGAGGGCTGGCTGCTGTTCACCCACGGGGTCGGCGCAATGCGTAAGTATGCGCTGGGCTGCGCGCTGCTCGATCTCGACAATCCGTCGAAGGTCATCGCCCGTAGCGCGCGGCCGGTGCTGACCGCGATCGACGCCGACCGATCGGGCTACGTCCCCAACGTCATCTACACTTGCGGCGCCTTGCTCGTTGGTGACCGGCTGCACATCCCCTACGGCATCTCGGACAGCGCGGTCGGCTTCGCCACCGCCCTGGTCGACGACATTCTGGCACTGATGGAATGACCGCGCGTTGATGCCGCAAGACCATCCTTGGGGATCACCGGATTCATGAGCAAAATCGTCCCCGTCATCCTGTGCGGAGGCAGTGGCACACGACTGTGGCCGCGCAGCCGCGCGACCAAGCCCAAGCCGTTCCTCCCGCTAGTCGGCACGCAGACGCTATTCGAAGCGACGCAGAGTCGCTGCACCGGACACGACGATTTCGCGCCTCCTGTGGTGGTGACCGGAACTGGACACCTGACCCACGTCGAGGAACAACTGATCGATGCCGCCGCGCAAGTGATCGTCGAGCCACAGGCGCGCAACACCGCCGCCGCGATCGCGCTGGCGGCGCTGCGCTTGCCCGCCGACGCGGTGATGCTGGTCTGCCCCAGTGACCATCACATCGGCGACTGCGCGGCCTTCACCGTCGCTGCGGTGGGCGCGGCAGCGCTGGCGCGCGACGGCTGGCTGGTGGCGTTCGGGATCCGGGCGACCGCACCGGAAACCGGATTCGGCTATATCCGCCAAGGCGCGCCGCTCGGCGATGCGGGGTTTCAGGTGTCGCGTTTCGTCGAGAAGCCCGATCTGGCCACCGCGCAAGGGTTCCTGCGCGACGGCGGCTATCACTGGAACGGCGGCATCTTTGCGTTCGCGGCGGGGACGTTTCTGGCCGAGCTTGAACAGCACCGTCCCAAGATCGCCGCGGCGGCACGCGAGGCGGTGGCGCAGGGCCGCGAGGACGGCTGCCGGTTCCATCCCGGCGCGGCAGCCTTCGCGCGGATCGACAGCGAATCGGTCGACTACGCGGTGATGGAGAACACAACCCGCGCGGCGATGGTACACGCCGACATGGCCTGGTCGGACATCGGCAACTGGCAGGCGCTCCACGCCGCGCTCGACCGGGACGAATCGGGAAACACTCACGATGGCAGGGCCGAGCTCGTGGACTGCCGCAACGTGATGGTCACAAGCGATGGTCCGCGTGTCTCTGTGATCGGGGCGAGCGACCTGATCATCGTCATCGACGGCGATGAGGTGCTGGTCACTACCGCCGACGGAGCGCAGCAGGTCGGCAAGCTCCGCGGGGCCGCGAACCAATGAGTATCGGCAAGTGAGCGGGCTGCCCATCCGCACGGTAGCCAAGCCATGGGGTCGCGAGGTGCTGCCCCCACCGTTCGCCGCGCCTCCGGGCGAGAAGATCGGCGAAATCTGGTTCGAGCCGCCGCGCGAACTGCCGAGCCTGCTGGTCAAGTACATCTTCACTTCCGAAAAGCTCTCGGTTCAGGTCCATCCCGACGACGCGCAGGCGTGCGCTGCGGGACTTGGCGCGAATGGCAAGGAAGAATGCTGGCTTGTGATCGACGCGGAACCCGGCGCGACGCTGGGCGTGGGCTTTCGCAAGCCACTGTCGCGACCGGCGATGCGTGCCGCCGCTCTCGATGGTTCGATCGAGGGTCTGCTCGTCTGGCACCCGGTTCGGGCGGGCGATTTCTTCTACATCCCCGCCAACACCGTCCATGCGATCGGCGCCGGGGTCGGTTTGATCGAGGTCCAGCAGAACGCCGACATCACCTATCGCCTGTACGACTACGGCCGCCCGCGCGAACTGCATCTCGACGAGGGCGTAGCCGTAGCGCGGGGCGAGCTGCACGATCCCGCGCTGCGCCGCCATGTTGCCGAGCGCGGCACGTGCGAGCTGGCCGACGGACGCTATTTCCAGCTCTACCGGATCGATGGCGAGCCCGATGAAGCCGTCCGCGCCGCCTATGCAGGGCCGCTGCTGGTCGTCCCGCTCGCGGGAGCGATCGGTCTGCACGGCGAAGTGCTGGAACCCGGCGGTTGCGGGTATGCGCCGGGCATTGACGCGGTGACTTTCGATCGCGCGGGCAGATGTCTGATCGCGCGTCCGAAGTAGGGGTCACGTGAGCAGTTTGGTGGCCTTGTTGCGGATTCCCGCCTCGATCGCCGCGCCGACGAACGCCAGCTGCGGCGGCAGGTCGACGTTCACCACCACCTGATGATCCTCGACATCGAGGCGCGATTCGATCGACTGGCCGAGCGCGCCCACGGTCAGTCGCATGTGGTCCTCGTCGATCCAGCCGTGATCGACCTGGGCGAAGCCGCCGGGGATGAATCCGGCAAGGTCGGGGGTGCGCTCGGTCAGGCGGCGGCGGACTTCCGCCTTGCCCAGCTTGTGGGGGATAGCGACGCGCATCAGCCTGGCTTCGCCTCGCCCGGATCGAGCGCGTCGCCGTATTTGTAGTCGAGGAACCGTCCGCGCACGGCCAGGCTGTCGAGATCGCCCGCGGCAAGCTGCCGGGTGATCTGGTCGATCTCGCTGCTGATCTTGCCCAGCCCGTCGCTGAGCTGCTCGCTCGGAGTGCGCCCGTCGGCGCGCATTTCGTCGCGCAAGTGCGCGGGGATGCGGCGGTAGGTGGAAATCATCTCGGGCAGATGCTCGCCGACCAGCTTGCGCACCTCGAGCGTGGCCGGCTGTTCGGCGACGTTCTCGAGCTGAATCCCCAGTGCGTCGAGTTGCACGCCGATCTGGTCCACTAGCTGAACCGCAGGCGCGGGCAGCGCCGGACGCTGGTTCTCCAGCCACAGCTCGGTACGCGCCACCATCGTCCGTGCGTCGCCCTGGTTCAGGTGCGCCTGCCCCGGCACCTTCAACCGCGGATAGCGCCCCAGCACCACCGCGATCGCGACCGCGGCGAGCACCGCGTAGAACAGACCCTCGACCCCGATCCCGCCGATGATCGTGCCCGCCACCATCGCCGCGACCACGATTCCGACGACGGCTACCACCACTCGGGCAAGCTTGGCCTTGTAGTGGCGGGCCTTGAGTTCGGCCGAACCACGCCCGATCGAGCGCCGCCGCCCACCGGCGCGCTGATCGGCCAGGCTGCGCCTGGCCGCGGCCATGATAGCCTGGCTATTGTGGGCTTCGCCGGCCATCAGCCCTCGAGACTGAGCATCGAGGGCGCATCGTTCGCCAGCTTGGCCTGCGAAGCGCCTTCGGCCCGAGCGATGTAGGCGCGCGACTTCTCGACCTCGCCGGTCAGCGTCTCGACCGTCTGCTTCATCGAATCGAGCGCCTTGAGCTTGAAGGTGTCGATGTTGTCCATTGTGTCGTAGATATTCTGGAAGGCGCGCTGGAGCGTTTCCATCGGGATCGTGCTGCTGGCCGCCTGCTCGTGGATCCGCCCGGTCTGCTCGCGCAGCAGCTTGCCAGTCGAATCTATCATCCCCGCGGTGGTCTCGTTGAGCGCGGTGATCTGCTGGAGCACCAGCCGCTGATTGGTCATCGCCTGGGCCACGGTCACCGCGGTGCGCAGCGCGCCGACGGTGGTGGTGCTGGCGCGATCGACGCCCTTGACCAGCTCGACGTTGTTCTTCTTGACCAGATCGAGCGCGAGATAGCCTTGCACCGTCACCGCCATCTGGGTGAGCAGGTCCTGGGTGCGCTGGCGGACGTAGAACAGCGCGCTCTCGCGGATCGCCTTGGCCTTGGCCGGATCGGTGTGATCGAGCTCGTTGGCCTTGTCTTCCAGCTTGCCGTCGAGGGTGCGGCTGATGTGGATCATCTGTTCGAGATCGCCCATCGCCTTCCACAGGTTCTGGCGCTCTACGTCGATCGCGGCGTTGTCCATCAGCAGCTCGTCCTTGCCCGAGGCGAGGTGGCCGAGCACCGACTGGATGTGGCCCTGGGCCGACTGATAGCTGGTGAAGTAGTTCTTGAGGCTGTTGCCGAACGGGATGATACCGAGAATCTTGCGCCCGGTGGAAAGCTGCCCCTTCTTGCCCGGATCGAGCTGCTCGACCGTGCGGCGAAGTTCGGCAAGGTTGGCGCCGACGCCGGTTTCCTTGTCCATTGCGCGTACCGGGCGGTCGAGGAACCGGTTCGACATCGCCGCCGCGGCCGCGATCTCCTTGCGCCCCATGTTGGTCAGCTGATCGACCCGCTTGCCGAACTCGGGGCTGGCCGCGTCCTGCGCAACCAGGTCGGCGACGAACGCTTCGACCTTGGTCTCCAGCTTCGAGCGGTTTTCGTCCGAGACCGGGACCAGCCCGATCGCCTGTTCCGGCGCGACGACCGGCACCGGATCGGGCGCGGTCAGTTCAAGCTTGGCCGTGGTTGCGGTCTGCGTGGGCGTGGGAGCCATCGATCGTCGATCCCGTGTTGCGTGGCCGTTTCAATGCCGCGTGCGGCGTGTTCCGGCAAGTGTATTAGGTGAGTAATACGCTGGTTGCAAGGGCGCCGGTTGGCGAAGCGGCCGTGGCGGTGACGATGTAGTTCAGCGCCAGGTCGTCCGAAAGGTGCAGGCCTTTGCCCGGCGACCAGGCGATTCCGCGCGGTTTGCCCATCACGAGCCCCGCCGTGTCCAGCAAGTCGCGCAGTTCGAGCGGGATGACGAAATCGTCCCAATGATGTGTGCCCCGCGGGATCGCCCCGACCAGCTCCGCCGCACCGACCAGCAGCAGGCGGGATTGGAGCGTGCGGTTGGGGGTCGACAGGATCAGCAGGCCACCGGGCGCGAGGCTTGCGGCCAGCGCGGCGACAAACGCGGGCTTGTCGGCGACATGCTCGAGCACTTCCATGGCCGTGACGAGGTCGAACCGGCCCAGATCGAGCGCGGACAGTTCTCCGGCGCGGTAGGCGATGTCCAGCCCCGCCCCGGCCGCGTGATCGCTGGCCATCGCGATATTTTCCGCCGCCGCATCGACCCCGGTCACCGCCGCGCCGAGCCGGGCCAGCGGCTCGCACAGCAACCCCGCGCCGCAGCCGACGTCCAGGGCGCGCTTGCCGGCCAGGGGCCTGAGCGCTGCCGCATCGCCGCCCCAGTGCGCATCGATCGCCTCGCGCACGAAACCGAGGCGCACGGGATTGATCCGGTGGAGCATCGCCGACGAGCCCTTGGGATCCCACCACTCGGCCGCCAGCTTGCCGAAGTGCGCGGCCTCGTCTGCCCTGATCGTGGCGGTGGTTGCGTTATCCATGTGCCGACCCTAACAGGGCGCCCGCCGCGCGGCGAGGGGTCCGCGGCGACATTTTCTTGCGCGGGAGCTGCAATCTTGGCCCGGATCGTGATGAAGTTCGGCGGCACCAGCATGGCCGGGACCGAGCGCATCCGCCGTGTCGCGCGGATCGTTCAGCGCCAGCAGGCTGCCGGGCACGAGGTCGCGGTGGTGGTCAGCGCGATGGCGGGCGAGACCGACCGCCTGGTCAATTTCGCGCGCGAGGCCAATCCGCTGTACGATCCCGCCGAATACGACGTGGTCGTCGCCAGCGGCGAGCAGGTCACCAGCGGGCTGCTGGCTCTCACCCTGCAAGCATTGGGTTGCAAGGCGCGTTCGTGGCTTGGCTGGCAGTTGCCCGTCCGCACCGTCGGCGCGCACGCCAAGGCGCGGATCGACGACATTCCCGCCGAGGCGCTTATCGCCTCGATGGCGAGCGGCGAAATCGCGGTGATCCCCGGGTTCCAGGGCCTGTCCGACGACAACCGCGTCACCACGCTGGGCCGCGGCGGTTCCGACACCAGCGCCGTAGCAGTGGCGGCGGCGGTCAAGGCCGATCGCTGCGACATCTACACCGACGTCGACGGGGTCTATACCACCGACCCGCGGATCGTCGCCAAGGCGCGCAAGCTCAAGACCGTGACTTACGAGGAGATGCTCGAACTCGCCAGCGTGGGCGCCAAGGTGCTCCAGACCCGTTCGGTCGGGCTGGCAATGAAGGAGGGCGTGCGCGTCCAGGTCTTGAGCTCGTTTATCGACGACGACGCGCCCCCCGCCGACAGCATTCCCGGCACGATGATCGTCAGCGACGCCGAAGTGGAAGGACAGGACATGGAACGCCAGCTCATCACCGGCATCGCCCACGACAAGAACGAGGCCAAGATCACGCTGACCCGGGTGCCCGACAAGCCCGGCTCGGTCGCGCACATCTTCGGGCCGCTGGCTGCCGCCAGCATCAACGTCGACATGATCATCCAGAACGTCGCCAAGGATAAGGGCGAGACCGACGTGACCTTCACGGTGCCGCGCACCGATCTGGCCCGCAGCCTGGCGATGCTCGAGGCCAAGCAGAGCGAGATCGGGTTCTACCGCCTGATCTCGGACGCCCACGTCGCCAAGATCAGCGTGGTCGGAGTCGGAATGAAGAGCCACGCGGGCGTGGCCGCGACGATGTTCAAGAGCTTGGCGGACCGCGCGATCAACATTCAGGCGATCAGCACCAGCGAGATCAAAGTCAGCGTGCTGATCGACGAGGACGAAACCGAACTCGCGGTACGGGTGCTCCACACCGCGTACGGGCTCGACGCGGTCGACGCGGCGGCCTGACGCCGGGCAAGTTCCGCGCCGGGCTTGGACCACTTGGACCACAGTCCTAGGTAAAAAAAACGGCCTTCCGCGATAAGGGCTGTCGCATCGCGCATAACAGCAGCCAGAGTGCGTAGGATCGTGTCCGCGGCGCATCGCCAGACACGCGAGGCAAACGAAATCCTACATAGCAATCATGCGCGCGGCGCGGCCCGGCGGCAATATCGAAGCGCCGCTTTTTGCGGTATCCTGGCCCGGTGAAACCACCGCCGCGCCCGCGCACAGATCACTGGCCGATCCTCCTCGCGGCGGCGTTGGCGTTTGCGGGACCCTCCGCGCTGGCTGCGGCGCCCAAGCCGGTCCGCGTCGCGCCCGTGGAAATGCCTCGGCTACCGCCTGCGGTGATCGACGATGCGCTTGCCGTGGGCGGCGACGATATCGACGCGCGCAAGGTCCGCACCCGATTGACCGTAGCGGTGCAGATCAACGGAAGCGGGCCGTATCAATTCCTGGTCGATAGCGGCGCGGACAGTTCGGTGGTCGGCCAGCGGATCGCGCGGGCGCTGCAACTGCCCGCGGGAAGACCGGTGATCCTCAACGGGATAACCGCCAGCGCCCGGGTCGAGCGGGTGCTGGTCGGCGAGTTGACGCTCGGCCCGAGCACGATCCGTGATTTGGAACTGCCTGCGCTCGAAGAACGCGACATGGGCGGCCAAGGGATGCTGGGCATCGACGCTCTGGTCGAGCAGCGGCTGATGATGGACTTCGAGAAGCGCCAGATAAAGGTCGAGGATTCGCGCCGCCCGGCGCCGCGCCTCGACGGCGAGTTCATCCTCGTCGCGCGCAAACGGCGCGGGCAATTGATACTGACTCAGGTCCGCGCCGCCAATCTGCCGGTGGAGGCGGTGATCGACACCGGCTCGGAAATCACCATCGGCAACCTCGCCCTGCGCGACAAGCTGATCCGCAACAATCGCAGCAACCGCGACAAGTTCGTGACGATCGAGGTCGTCGGGGTGACCGGGGTCACGGTGCCGCTGCAAGTGGCGCGGATCGGCGAACTGCGGCTCGGCTCGGTGACCTTGCGCGATGTTCCGATGGCGTTCGCGGATGTCCCGCCGTTCACGGTGTTCGGACTCGACAAGGAACCTTCGCTGCTGCTGGGGACCGACCTGCTCGAGACATTTCGCCGCGTTTCGCTCGATTTCCGGGCGCGCAGGGTCCGGTTTCAACTCAGGCGTTGCGGCACCACCGGGATCTTCATCAATACCTCGTCGTCGGTCGCGCGGACCCGGCTGTCATCGGGCGACAATCCGGAAGTCTGCCGGCGCTAGAGCCTACCGCCCCATTTCCTCCTCATACCGCTCGCGCGCCTCATCCGCCCGCCGCCGGGCCTCGTCGACCGCGCGGCGTTGCGCCTCGCGAAGGCGCTCCAGGTCTTCGGGCCGGACCAGCCGGTCCTGCAAGCTCTGCCCGTCCACCCGCACCCCGTCTTCGCCGATCCGCACGTCCATCGGGGCCCCGCCGATGTCGGTGGTGATGACCGCCTCGCCGTTTTCCACCCGCAAGCGGTTGTTGGCGTCGATGTCGATGCCTTCGGGGACGTCCAGCGGCTCGACCGGACCTTCGGGATCGGGGCGTTGGGTGGGCGCGGCGGCGGGCGCGGCGCGGCCGCCCAGCGCGCTGCGCATGAAATCGGCCCAGATCCGCGCGGGCAGCCCGCCGCCGGTGACCTTCTGGTTGGGGGGTGTTGTCGTCGTTTCCGACCCACACGCCGACCACCAGATCACCCGCGAAACCGACGAACAGCGCGTCGCGATGGTCCTGGGTAGTGCCGGTCTTGCCGTAGGCTGGCACACCAAGCCGCGCCGCGCGCCCTGTGCCATGCTCCACCGCGCCGCGCAGCAGGTCGCGCATCGCCGCGCGTTCTGCGCCCGAAATCGCCTTGCGGCGGCCGAGCAGCCAGCCCATCCAGTCTTCGTCGGGCGCGCTGAACGCGGTGGGAACCACCGGGTTGTGGTCGCCCGCTATGCCCGCGTAAGCCGCGGTCAGTTCGAGCAGGGTCACTCCCGACGTGCCCAGCGCCAGGCTGGGATCGCCCTGCGCCAACGGCGAGGTCACCCCAAGATCGCGCGCGGCCTGGATCACCGCGGTATCGCCGACCTTGCCGAACAGGCGGACCGCCGCGACGTTGCTCGATTGGGCAAAGGCGTCGGCCAGAGGAAGCGTCGGCGAATAGTCCTCTCCCGAATTGTGCGGGCGGTACGATCCGGCTTCGATCGCGGTGTTGTCGATCCGCGTTTCGGGGGTGAACCCGGCGCGCAACGCGGCGAGATAGACGAACAGCTTGAACGTCGACCCCGGCTGGCGGCGCGCCTGGGTGGCGCGGTTGAACGGCGACTTGGCGTAATCGCGCCCGCCGACCATCGCCACGACCTCGCCATTGGGCCGCATCGCCACCAGCGCCACCTGCGCCCCGCCCAACGGCGCGCGGTTGATCGCGGCGCGCGCGGCGTTCTGGAGCCTGGCATCAAGCGTGGTCGTCAGCGTCTGGCGCAGATAGCCCGGCTCGCCATGCCCGCGCGCCTCGGGCAGCGCCCAGTCGGCGAAGTAGGTTCCGGTCGGCAGCGCGTCGCGGTCGCGCACGTCGAGCCGCGGCGGGGTGACGGCTTTGGCCGCCGCCGGGGTCAACGCACCGGTATCGACCATGGCCGCAACCACGGTGTGCATCCGCCGCTCGGCCAGCGCGTAGCTCTTCGTGGGGGCATAGCGGCTGGGCGCCTGCATCAACCCCGCCAGCATCGCCGCCTGCGCCACGGTGAGCCTCTCCGGCTTGCGGTAGAAGTAGTGCATCGAGGCGGCACGCAGGCCATAGCGGTTGTCGCCGAAATAGGCGTTGGAGAGATAGCGTTCGAGGATTTCGTCCTTGCTCAGCCACGCCTCCAGCCAGAACGCGATCAGCGCCTCGCGCAGCTTGCGGGTGAGGCTGCGTTCGGGCGTGAGGAAGGTGAACTTGGCAAGCTGCTGGGTGATCGTGCTGCCGCCCTGGGTGCGGCTGCTGGTCAGGTTGCCCCACGCGGCGCGGGCGATCCCACGCGGATCGACCCCCCAGTGCGAGTAGAAGTTGCGATCCTCGATCGCCAGGAACGCCTGCGCGACATGCGGGGGAAGCGCCTTCATCGTCACCGGCGCCTCGACCACCGCCCCGCTCCGAGCGATCGGAGTGCCGTCGGCGGCAAGCAGGGTGATCTGCGGGGGAGCGATCGGCTGGAGCGATTTCGACAGCGGTGCGGTGATCGCCAGCCACGCGACCAGCACAACGAACAGCGCCAACAGCCCGCCCAGGACGCGCGGGGTCCACCACCGCCAGCTGCGTGGCGGCTTGGGAGTCGGGCCAAGCTCGATTTGCGGAGGCTCGAACGATACGGGGTCGAACCCCGGATAGCTGCGTGGCGGCAGCACGCCGCCTGGCAGCGGCTGCGAACTGTCTGGAACGGGATCGCGCCGGGTGAACAACATCGCGGACGCTGTATTATAGGCTTAACACAGCCTTGGCAAAGGGGAACGCGAGTGGCGAGACCGCCGCCCATCGATTGCGGGCGGCGGTCCATCGCTTCGGTTGGATCGACTCAGTTGGCCTCGACACCCTTGCCGAGGTCGAAGCGATCGGCGTTCATCACCTTAGTCCAGGCCTTGACGAAGTCCTTGACGAACTTCTGCTCGTGCCCCTTCTCGGCATAGACCTCGGCGACCGCGCGCAGTTCCGAATTCGATCCGAACACCAGGTCGGCGCGCGTCGCACGCCACGTTTCTCCGCCGCTCGTCCGGTCGGTGGCGACGAATTCCTCCTCGTCGCTGCCGTCGACTGCCTTCCAGACGTTGGTCATGTCGAGCAGGTGGACCAGGAAGTCGTTGGTCAGTTGGCCCTGACGCTTGGTGAAGCTGCCGTGGCCGCGACCGCCGTGATTGACGCCCAGCACGCGCAAGCCCGCGATCAGTACCGTCAGTTCAGGCACCGAAAGCCCAAGCAGCGAGGCGCGATCGAGCATCATCTCCTCGGTCTTCACCCGCAGCTTCTTGGGCAGGTAGTTGCGGAACGCATCGGCCCGCGGTTCAAGCCAGTCGAAGCTTTCGGCGTCGGTCTGCTCGGCGGTCGCATCGCCGCGCCCGCCGCTAAACGGCACGGGAACGCTGAAGCCGGTGCCCTCCATCGCCTTCTCGAGCCCGACAACGCCGCCGAGCACGATCGCATCGGCCATCGACAGCGAACCGCGCAATCCGTCGAGGGTCGACAACACCTTGGCCAGTTCGGCGGGTTCGTTGACGTCCCAGTCCTTCTGGGGCGCGAGCCGGATGCGCGCGCCGTTGGCGCCGCCGCGGTGATCCGACTTGCGATAGGTGCTGGCCGAGGCCCACGCGGTCTTGACCAGTTGGCTCACGGTCAGGCCGCTGGATGCGATCTTCGCCTTGACCGCCGCAACGTCGGCGTCCGAGGGTTTGGTTCCGGCGGGGATCGGGTCCTGCCAGATCAGGTCCTCGGCGGGGACTTCCGGACCCTGGTAGCGGATCCTTGGTCCCATATCGCGGTGGCACAGCTTGAACCAGGCGCGCGCGAAGGCGTCCTTGAAGGCCTCGTGATCGGCGCGGAATTTCTCCGAGATCACGCGGAATTCGGGGTCCATCTTCAGCGCCATGTCCGCGGTGGTCATCATCGTCGGAACCTTGACGCTGGGATCCCATGCCGCAGGCGCCATATCTTCGGGCTTCTGGTTGATCGGCTGCCACTGCTGCGCGCCGGCGGGCGAGTGGACGAGTTCGTACTCGTAATCGAGCAGCAGGCGGAAATAGTTCTCAGACCATGAGGTGGGGGTATTGACCCACGATCCCTCAATCCCGCTGGTAACGGTGTGCTCACCGATCCCGCCATGTTCGGCGCTGCTGGTCCAGCCGAAGCCGAGCGAAGCAAGATCGCCGCCCGCGGGAGCCTTGCCGAGCAGCGAGGCGTCGCCGTTGCCGTGGGCCTTGCCAAAGGTGTGCCCGCCCGCGGTCAGTGCGACGGTCTCTTCCGAGTTCATCGCCATGCGCAAGAAGGTCGCCTTGATGTCGCGCGCCGACTGCAGCGGATCGGGGTTGCCGCCCGGCCCCTCGGGATTGACGTAGATCAGCCCCATCTGGATCGCCGCCAGAGGCCCGTCGAGATCCTCGAGACCCCGCTCGGGATCGATCCGGGTCTGGACGCCTTCGTTGACCCACTTGTCCTCGTCGCCCCAGTAGATGTCCTTCTCGGGCTCATAGACGTCGGCGCGACCGCCGCCGAAGCCGAACACCGGGCCGCCCATCGATTCGATCGCGACATTCCCGGCCAGGATGAACAGGTCGGCCCAGCTGATGCTCTGACCGTATTTCTGCTTGATCGGCCACAGCAGGCGCCGCGCCTTGTCGAGGTTGCCGTTGTCGGGCCACGAGTTGAGCGGGGCAAATCGCTGCTGGCCTGAATTGGCGCCACCGCGCCCGTCGCCGGTGCGATAGGTGCCCGCGGCGTGCCACGCCATGCGGATGAAGAACGGACCGTAGTGGCCGTAGTCGGCCGGCCACCAGGGCTGGCTGTCGGTCATCAGCGCGGTGAGATCGGCCTTGAGCGCGTTGTAATCGAGCGTGTTGAACGCGGTCGCGTAGTCAAAGTCCGGCCCCATCGGATCGGCGCTGCCATTGGCGGCGAGGATGTCGACCGCCAGCGCATCGGGCCACCAGTCGCGGTTCTGCCTCCCAAGCAGCGCGCGCACCCCGCCGTCCTTGCCCACCGGGCAGCCGCCCGCCATCGATCCGGTTACCGCGTCCATCATCCTGCTCCTTGGTATTTCGAAAACCAGCCGCCTCGATAGGCCGCACGGTCAAGTGAGTGAAGCGATTAAGCTTGCTTACCCTGCGCGGAAAAATCGATTAAACGGCCCGGCGAGAATTCCGCCCGGCTTGCCGTTGGCGCCGCCGCCGCCTAAGCGCCCGCGCCATGACCAGCTATCCCCTCACCGCCCACCTGATGCAGCGCGGGCGCGATTTCCTCGGCAGCGAATACGCGATCCTTTGCGGCGCGATGAGCTGGGTGTCCGAGCGCCATCTCGTCTCCGCGATAAGCGAGGCGGGCGGCTTTGGGGTGATCGCCTGCGGAGCAATGACCCCGGACCTGCTCGACGCCGAAATCGCGGCGACCGCGGCGCTGACCAAACGCCCGTTCGGGGTCAACCTGATCACGATGCACCCGCAGTTGTTCGATCTGATCGAGGTCTGCGTGCGCCACAAGGTCGGTCACGTCGTGCTCGCGGGCGGCATTCCACCCAAAGGCAGTGTCGAGGCGATCAAGGAGGCGGGGGCCAAGGTCCTCTGTTTCGCGCCGACATTGGCGCTGGGCAAGAAGCTGCTGCGCTCGGGCGCCGACGCGCTGGTGATCGAGGGGATGGAGGCGGGAGGCCATATCGGCCCGGTTTCGACCAGCGTGCTCGCGCAGGAAATTCTTCCGGCACTGGCCGAGGAACACCTGGTGTTCGTCGCGGGCGGGATCGGTCGGGGCGAAGCGGTTGCCGGTTATCTCGAGATGAACGCCTGCGGAGTTCAACTCGGCACGCGGTTTGCCTGCGCGACCGAAAGCATCGCCCACCCCGCGTTCAAGAAGGCGTTCTTCCGCGCCAGCGCGCGCGATGCGGTCGCCAGCGTCCAGGTCGATCCGCGGCTCCCGGTAATCCCGGTCCGCGCGCTCAAGAATTCGGGTACCGAACTGTTCACCGCCAAGCAGCTCGAAGTGGCCAAGGCGCTCGACGAGGACGGCATCGCGATGGGCGAGGCGCAGCTCCAGATCGAGCACTACTGGGCCGGCGCGCTGCGCCGTGCGGTCATCGACGGCGATGTCGAGCACGGCAGCTTGATGGCCGGGCAGAGCGTGGGGATGGTGACCCAGGAAGAGCCGGTGGCGGAGATTGTCGCATCGCTGATGGCCCAGAGCGAGGCGGCGCTGGGGCGGCGCTAGGCCCGCTCGACCCAAACCCGTCGCCCCGGCGAAGGCTAGAGAAGGTTGCGGAGCTTCAGCTCCGCCTCAAGCCCCCCGCATCGACGAAATGGTGCGCGCGCCACCCCCGCGCCCGCGCCGCCTCCACGTTGGGCAGCGAATCATCGATGAACAGCATCGCTTCCGGGGCATAGCCGAAGCGCCGCTCGGCCAGCGCGTAGATCGCCGGGTCGGGCTTGGCGAGCTTCTCCACGCCCGAGACGATCACGTCGCGAAAGGCGTCGAACACCGGAGCTGTGGGGCGGAAGCCGGCCCAGGTATCGGCGCCGAAATTGGTGATGCCGTGCAAGGGGACAGCGCGCGTCAGCAACGCCTCGACCAGCTCGAGGCTGCCCGGCACCGGCCCGGGTATGCTTTCGTTGAAGCGACAGGCGTAGGCTTCGATCAGCGCGGCTTCGGCCGGAAACTCCGCCGAACGTTCGGCGACCATCTCCGCGATCGGACGACCGGCATCATGCTGGAAATGCCACTCAGGCGTGACCACGGTGGTCACGAACCATTCGAGCCGCGCGGGATCGGGTATCAGCTTGGCGAATAGAAACCGCAGGTCCCACTGGTAGAGGACCCGGCCAACGTCGAAGACAACTGTCTGGACTTTTCCAGCCTCGCGGCCGGACGCGATCAACCCTGGCGCGCCTTGAAGCGGCGGTTGGTCTTGTTGATCACGTAAGTGCGGCCGCGGCGGCGAATCACGCGGTTGTCGCGGTGGCGGTCCTTCAGCGACTTGAGGCTGTTGCGAATCTTCATGACAGGTTCCGTGGCAGCCCGCAGGCTCGAATTTGAACGCGCGCCGTTATCGGCGGGTCGTGGCGAAGTCAACCGTGCGCGGGGCTTCGGCGCCACCGCGGATTTCGGTCAGCTTGCGTTCCCAGGCAAGCGCGTGGCCCACGATCGTGTCGAGATCGGCGTAGCGCGGCTGCCACGGAAGCGTCGCGAGAATTCTGGCGTTGTCCGAAACCAGTGCGTCCGAATCGCCCGGCCGGCGCGCCTCCATCCGGCGGTCGAGCTTGCGGTTGGTCACCCGATCGACCGCGTCGAGCACTTCGAGCACCGAGAACCCGCGCCCGTAGCCACAGTTGAGCGTGAGGCTGCGCGCCGGGTCGGCGATCAGCGCCTCGAGCGCAAGAACGTGCGCCGCGGCGAGGTCGGCGACGTGGATGTAGTCGCGCACCCCGGTGCCGTCCGGCGTGTCGTAGTCGGTGCCGTAGACCCCGACATAGTCGCGCTTGCCCAGCGCCGCCTCGACCGCGATCTTGAGCAGATGCGTCGCCCCCGCGGTCGATTGCCCGGCGCGCGCCTGCGGATCTGCGCCGGCGACGTTGAAATAGCGCAAGGCGCAATAGTTGAACGCATGCGCCGCGGCGGTATCCGCAAGCATGCCTTCGGTCATCAGCTTGGAGCGGCCGTAAGGGTTGATCGGCACTGTGGGCGTGGTCTCGCCCAACCGCGCCGCCTCCGGCGCGCCATAGACCGCCGCGGTCGAACTGAAGATCAAGTGCGGCACCCCGGCAGCGACGCAGGCGGCGATCAGCGCGCGGCTGTTCACGGTGTTGTTGAGGTAGTATTTGAGTGGATCGGAGACCGATTCGGGGACGATGATCGAGCCGGCGAAGTGCATCACGGCGCGGGTGCCCTGCTCGGCGAAGATCCGCGACAGCAGCGCCTCATCGGCGATATCACCCTGATAGAACGCAACGCCTTCGGGCACCGCCCAGCGGAATCCGGTCGAGAGGTCGTCGATCACGGTCACCGGCCAGCCTGCGTCCAGCAAGGCGAGCACCGCGTGGCTGCCGATATAACCGGCGCCGCCGGTCACGAGTACAGATAGCTTTGACATACTTACCTTTGGAAATTCAAACCATGACTCGCTCATGGCGAGCGCGTAGCACGCAATCTGTGCGCGATGGTTAACGCTCGCATTCAGCCCTGCTAAATCCTTTGCGGCTAAGGATTTGGCCGAACTTCAAGGGGCTTTCGACCATGCGTTTCCTGTTCGCCACCGCCGCGCTGCTCGCGTCGGCTTATCCCGCGATGGCGTCCGCCCCGGTCGAGGTGACCCGCTTTCACACCCCGGCCACGCTGGCTCAGCTCGGGCCCGGCTGGGTCGAAGTTGCTCCCGCTCCCGGAACCGACGCGCGCAGTCTCGAGACCCGCGCCTGGCTCGACGCGGTGGCGCGCGAGCTTGCGGCGCAAGGTTTGGCACCGTCCGCGGCCCAGCCCAGCGTCGGGCGCATCGCCGAAGTCCGTCTGACCCGCGACGCGGTGCCCGGCAGCGAGCGTCGGGGCGGCGGGTCGTCGGTCAGCATCGGCATCGGCGGCGGTTCGGGCGGCGGATGGCACCGTGGCGGGGGCACCTCGGTCGGGGTCGGCCTTGGCGTCGGCTTCCCGCTCGGTGGCGGACAGCGCGGCGGTGACGTCATGAGCGAGCTGTCGGTGACGATCCGTGACAAGGCCAGCGGCGCGCCGTTGTGGGAAGGCCGCTCCGCCTTGCGCAGCCCGCGGCGCGAGGCCGATAAGCCCGAAACCGCCGCGCGGCTCGCCCATGCGCTGTTCGTGGGCTTTCCCGGAAAGTCGGGGGAGACTATCGAGGTCAAATGACCTCAAAAATTGCACCCATCCAGATCGACGCCGCGTTCGACAGCGGCAACATCGAAGTCCTTTCCATCGACGGGACTTCGGCCCGTCTGGCGATCCGCAAGGACCGGGATTCGGACTTCTTCCAGTGGTTCCACTTCCGCGTTTCGGGTGCGGCCGGACGCCGGGTCGAACTGAAGATTACCGGGCTGGCAGCCAGCGCTTATCCCGGCGGGTGGACCGACTATCGCGCCTGCGTCTCGGAAGACCGTGAGTTCTGGGGCCGCGCCGATACCGCGTGGGACAAGGACGCCGATGGCGGTACCCTGACCATTCATTACACCCCCGCCGCCAGCATCGCCTGGTTCGCCTATTTCGCGCCCTATTCGATGGATCGCCACCACGACCTGGTCAGCCAGGCCGCGCTGGCCGAGGGCGTCATGCATCGCCAGCTGGGCCGCAGCCTGGACGGCCAGCCGATCGACTGCCTCGAGTTGGGTGAAGGCGACAAGCAGGTTTGGCTCTACGCGCGCCAGCATCCGGGCGAATCGATGGCCGAATGGTGGATGGAGGGCGCGCTCCAGTGCCTGACCGATTCCACTGACCCAGTCGCACGATTACTGCTGCAACAGTGTCGCTTTCACATCGTCCCCAACGCCAATCCCGACGGATCGGTGCGCGGCCACCTGCGCACCAACGCCATTGGGGTCAACCTCAACCGCGAATGGCATGAGCCCAGCGCCGAGCGCAGCCCCGAGGTGCTCGCTATCCGCAACGCAATGGACGAGAGCGGCGTCCACTTCGCGATGGACATCCACGGCGACGAAGCGATCGCCGCGGTGTTTCTCGCGGGGTTCGAGGGGGTGCCCAACTGGACCGAGGCGCAAGGGCAGGGCTATGAACGCTACAAAGCGATCCTCGACCGGCGCTGGCCCGATTTCCAGACCAAGCTGGGCTACCCCATCGCCGCGCCGCGCAAGGCCAACCTGACGATGAGCACCAACCAGCTCGCCAACCGCTTCGGCCCGAGCCACGGCTGCGTGTCGATGACGCTGGAGATGCCGTTCAAGGACTACGCCGCGCTGCCGGATGCCGCGCAAGGATGGAGCCCGGAACGCAGCCGCCTGCTTGGGCGCGAGTGCCTGGCGGCGCTGGTCGAATGGTTGGAGACGACCGGCTGAAATTTACGATTCGTTAGGGGCCGGGGCGCAAAGTCGAGTCATGGCTCGTGCCCTTGCCTTCGCCGCTTCGCTTCCGCGCTCCGTGCCGATCGAGCTGGCGCGCGTTGCCATCGTGTCCGGATGCGCGCTGGCGCTGATTCTGGCGGGACAAATGCCGCTGTTCTGACGTTTCTACAGAATCTCGCGCACCACATCCTGCGGGCGGCATAGCCGGACGCCTTTTTCCGTCTCCACCACGGGCCGCTCGATCAGGACTGGCTCCGCCACCATCGCGGCGAGTACTTCTGCGTCGCTTGCGTCGGGCAAACCTCGTTCCGCCGCATCGGTCCCGCGCAAGCGCAGACCCTGCTGCGGCGTAATTCCGGCATCGCGATAAAGCTGGGCGAGCTTCGCCGCGGTCGGCGGGGTCTTGAGGTATTCGATTACCGCCACCTCCACGCCCGGAGATTCTTCGAGGATCGCCAGCGTCTTGCGTGACGTGCCGCAGGCGGGATTGTGCCAGATCGTCGCTTTCATAAGCCTGTCTTGCGCAAGCAGACGGACGGCGTCAACGGCGCGCCTTCTTTTTGCGAATGCCTCGCATTAGTGTTGACGTTGCGAACGACTCTCAATAGCACGCCCCTCGAAGGGGAATTCGTTCGTGTCCGAGAGACTGCCCGCATTTCTGGCGCTGAGTTGCGTCGCTTTCGCGTCGCCTTCAGCCCAGGCTGCGGTGGCCGAAGCGGACACAAGCGAAGTTGCGGCGGCCGACCAGATCGTGGTCAGCGGCGCGCGCCAGGCGGGCGAGGAAGCGCAATCGCCCAAAGTAATCGCGCCGCTGCTCGATACCCCGCAGACCGTCACCGTGATCAGCGACCAGACGCTGCGCAAGCAGAACCTGCTGACGTTGCGCGATGCGCTGGCGACAATCCCGGGGATCACCTTCGGCGCCGGCGAGGGCGGCGGCGGGTACGGCGATTCGATCAACTTGCGCGGATATTCGGCCAACAACGACATCACCGTCGACGGGGTGCGCGACAGCGCGCAGTACAGCCGCACCGACCCGTTCTATCTCCAGCAGATCGAGATCTACAACGGCGCGAACTCGGTCTACAACGGCTCGGGATCGGTCGGCGGGACGATCAACCTGGTCAGCAAGGCCCCGCAAGCAGACGACCTGACAATCGTTTCGGCGGCGGCGGGAACCGATGATTATTACCGCGCCACGGTCGATACCAACCTGCGCGTCTCGGAGCCGGTCGCGGTCCGCCTCAACGCGATGGTTCACCGCAACGACGTTCCCGGACGCGACGTCGAGCGCTTCAAGCGGTGGGGGGTGGCCCCGGCGATTACCCTGGGCATCGCGGGTCCGACCAGCCTGACGCTGGACTACTTCCACCAGCGCGACGACAACACGCCGATCTACGGCGTTCCCTATTTCAAGAACGAGATCAACGACGGTCCGCTCAGCGAAGCGGACGACAGCGACTATTTCGGGATCGTCAATCTCGACGAGCAGGAAACCACCGTCGACCGCCTGAGCGCGACCTTGCGCCACGAATTTTCGGGCGGCGTCTCGCTCCGCAACCTCACCCGCTGGCAGCGGGTCGGGCAATACAGCGTGACCAGTGCGCCGCAGGGCACCTTCTGCCTGACCGGGAGCGGCCGCCAGCCGATCACCGCCGCACCGGGCCAGACCGTGGGCGCGGCGTGTACCGCCTCGATCCAAAACGTGGTCAACGCCGCCGGGGTGTTTCGCGGCGCCGCCAACCCGCTGACCAGCCCCAACGCGTTCGGCATCGCCGTGCCCCCCGGGTTTTTCCAGCCCAACGGCCCGCGCGGGCGAGTGCGCGATCAGGTCAACCAGCTCCTCTACAACCAGACCGACCTGCGGATCGAAAGCGGCGCCAAGGGCGGGACGCACAACACCCTGGTGATCGGCGGCGCGGCGACGGTGGAGGATTATGCGATCACCACCGCCGAACTGATCCGCGATGCGCAAGGCCGCGCGCTGATCCTGCCGCAGACGCCGATTCCGAACCCGGACACGACCTACACCGGGCCGATCAACTACACGGTCACCGCCCGGTCGAAGGCATCGACCACCAATCTGGCGATCTACGCGTTCGACAACCTCGAATTCGGACCGCATTTCGAGCTCAACGGGGGCGTCCGCTATGAAAGCAACCGCGCGCGCTTCCGCCCGGTGCCGCTGGCGTTCTATCCCGCCGGAACCGCGGTGCCGACCGCGGCCGAACTCGCGGTCCAGTCGAGCCGGGAAACGTTGTTCTCGTGGCGCGCGGGGGCGATCTACAAGCCTGTGGGCAAGGTCAGCCTCTACGCCGCAGTCGCCAACTCCTCCACGCCGTCCTCGGCCACGGTCCGGCTGGGCTGCACCAGTGGATCGGGCGCGACGTTCGTGAATTTCTGCAACGTCGCCCCCGAAAAGGCGCGCAGCTACGAGATCGGCGCCAAGGCCGAGGTGGGCAAAGTCCTGCTCACCGCCGCCGCGTTCCGCAACGAGCGGACGAACTACCGGGTGCCGTCGAACGATCCCGCGCAACCCGCCGGGCTGCAGGTGCTCGACGGGCGCAGCCGGGTCGACGGGATCGCGCTGGGGGCTTCGGGCTATGTCACCCCGCGCTGGCTGGTCTTCGCCAACTACACGTACCTCGACGGGCGGGTGAAGCAGAGCGTGTCCGACGCCTGCCTCGCCGCGCCGAGCGCCGCGTGCCTCAACAGCGCCGCGATCCGCGATCCCCAGGCCGGCGACCGGCTGCTCCAGACGCCCGAGCATTCGGGCAGCCTGTTCACCTCGTATCGTTTCCCGTTCGGGCTCGAGGTCGGGTACGGGTTGACCTACCAGGGCAGCTTCGCGCTCCACCAGCGCACCTTGCTCCAGCGCCGCCAGTTCAAGTCGGACGATTACGTCACCCAACGCCTGCTGGTGTCGTACCCGGTGACCCCGCGCCTTGCGGCGCAATTCAATGTCCAAAACCTGTTCGACGAGGATTACTACACCTCGATCCGCAACAACGTGAACGCCACCTCGGGGGTGATCACCGGCGGCTGGGCCACGCCGGGCGACGCGCGTCAGGCGACGCTCAGCCTGTTCTACAGCTTTTGAGTAGCGCTCGATGATGATCGCCATTCCCGATGTGCTGAACGCGGAACAGCTCGCCGCGGTGCGTGCCACGATCGACGGTGGCGAGTGGATCGACGGCAACGCCACCTCTGGCCACCAGTCGGCGCTCGCCAAGCGCAACCGCCAGCTTGCCGAAGGCAGCGCGGCGGCGCGCGAGGCCGGGACAGTGGTCATCGCGGCCTTGCAGGCCTGCCCGACCTTCATCGCCGCCGCGTTGCCCGCGAAGATCTTCCCCCCGCTGTTCAACCGCTACGCCGCCGGAGAGGCCTTCGGGACTCATGTCGACAACGCGATCCGCTTGGGTCCCGACGGCCTGCGCGTGCGCAGCGACTTGTCCGCCACCTTGTTCCTCGCCGATCCCGGCAGCTACGACGGCGGCGAACTGACGGTCGAGGACCGCGCCGGAGCGCAGGCGGTCAAGCTGCCCGCCGGGCACATGCTGCTATACCCCGCCTCCAGCCTCCACCGGGTCGAACCGGTGACGCGCGGAGAACGGATCGCCTGCTTCTTCTGGGTCCAGTCGATGGTCCGCGACGACGGCGCGCGGCGGATCCTGTTCGATCTCGACAACGCCGCCCGCAGCGTCGCCGCCGCGCAAGGCCACGACGCGCGTCCGGTGATCGAGCTGACCGGCGTGTACCACAACCTCTTGAGGCGATGGGCCGACGCGTGAAGGTCGCCTACCATCCGTTCATTCCGCGCGGGCTTCAATCGGCCGACCTGCTCAAGTGGCTCAAGCGCATCCACGCCTGGTCGGGCTTGTGGGGGGCGCTGTTCTTCCTGGGACTGGGCCTGTCGGGCGTGCTCCTCAACCACCGCCAGCAGGCCAAGATCGACACCGGCGAACCGGTCGAACTGGCGGCGGTCGAGTTGCCCGTCGCGCCCGGGGCAATCCCCGACGCCAGGGCGCTGGGCCGCTGGGCCAAGGCGGAGCTACGCTTGCCGGTCGATGCCCAGCCGGCGCGCGGAAAGCCGGGCGAAAAGCGTCGTGAGGGCGGCAGGTTCATGGGCCGCGAGGTTAAGACCGCCGCGCCGTTCAGCCAGACTTTCGCGATGCCCGGCGCGCGGGTGACGGTCGAATATGTCCCCGGATCGAACCACGTCACCGCCAGGCGCGAGGAGGTCAATGCGCTGGGCGTGCTCAAGAACCTGCACAAGGGCGTCGGCCTGCCGATCGCGTGGGTGCTGCTGATCGACACCATCGCGGGCGCGTTGATCGTGATGGCGTTGACCGGGTTCCTCCTGTGGTCGCGGCTGCACGGGCCGCGGCTGCTGGCGGGGGCGCTGGCCGGCGGCTCGCTGGCGTGGGCGCTGGCGGCGGCGGTGCCGACGTTCGGCTAGGGGAGTTTCGCCTCCATCGCCGGAACCTGGCGCGCGGCATCCTCGGGCCTGATCCCCGGCGCCGGCGCGGCAGCGATCCGTTCCTCGCCGCGCATGATGCGCCCGGCGCGCTGGACCGCGCGGACGAGGCGCGGATAGACCCCGCAGCGGCACAAGTTGGGCAGCGCGGCGACGATGTCCTGCGCCGAGGGATCGGCGTTGCGGGCGAGCAGCGCGGCGGCCGCCATCACCATCCCCGGGGTGCAATAGCCGCACTGGATCGCGCCCTCGGCGACGAACGCCTGTTGCACCGGATGGCTGCGATCGCGGCTCAGCGCCTCGATCGTGGTGACGCTGCGGCCCTCGACTTCGGCCAGGCTGACCAGGCAACTGCGGATCGCCTCGCCATCGACGATCACCATGCACGCCCCGCAATCGCCCGCGCCGCAGCCGAACTTGGTGCCGGTCAGGTTGGCGGCGTTGCGCAGGCCCCACAGCAGCGGAGTCTGCGGATCCATCCGGAACGCGACCGGGCGATCGTTGAGGGTGAAGCTGGACAAGCCTCAGGTGTCGGTCAGATCAATCGCGCCAGCTGCGATCCACCCGGTCGATCCGCCGGGTCCAGGCGGCGAAGTCGGCCGCGCCCGGCCCGCCGGGAGGCGAGGCCTGGCTAAGGTCGCGCTGATGCACGTCGATCACGTCCTGCGACACGACGATCGGTTTGCCCGCGGCCATCGTCGCAAGCTGAATTTCGCAGGCGCGCTGGAACCCCCAGTGGGTGAGGAACATCTCGGGCAAGGACTTGCCGAGGATGACCGGGCCGTGGTTGCGTAGGAATAGGATGCGCTTGTTGTCGAGGTTGGTGAGCAGCCGTTCGCCTTCTTCGGCGCGCACCGTCACGCCCTCGAAATCGTGGTAGCCGATCTTTCCGGCGAAGTTGCAGGCGTAGAAGTTGACCGGCTGGAGCCCGCATTCGAGGCTGGACACCGCCATCGTCGCGGTGGTGTGGGTGTGGCAGATCGCGTGCGCCCAATCGAGGTGGCGGTGGAAATAGGCGTGCTGGGTGAACCCCGCCTTGTTGACCGGATAGGGGCTGCCGTCGAGGTTGTTGCCGTCGATGTCGATCTTGACCAGGTTGCTCGCGCAGACTTCCGAATAGAGCAGCCCATAAGGGTTGATCAGGAAGGCGTTGTCCTCACCCGGCACCCGCGCCGAGATGTGGTTGTAGATCGATTCGGACCAGCCGAGCAGGTCGAAGATCCGATAGCAGGCGGCGAGCTCCTGGCGGATCGCCCACTCTTCCTCGCTGCAGTCCAGGTTGCGCTTCAGTTGCGTGGCCATGGCCCTCTCTCCGCATCATTCGGGTTGCGATGTGCAATCTCTATCGCATGACCGTCGGCGCCGATGCAATCGCGCAACCGCTAGCTCCGCGGTCGGCCAGCTGCTCGGCAATGTCAGGAACGAGGTGGAAACGGACTTTGATGGTGCGATCGTTCCGGTAGGCTCTCCTGCCGTCATGATGCGGGGCGCAACTCGTCAAGCGTTGCCCAGTACCGCTTCCCGTCGACTTTCGTGATCCAGTATTCGGTGAACAGGTTGCTTGGCGAACACAAGGCGCCGGCGACCGTGCCAGCACCCATTCGTCCGTGAATCCGCTCCCCTACCCTGAGCTTGAAGCAGTCCGGCTTGGCCGTGGTCGGTACGCCGGGCTTGAGCAACGAGGGCTTGGCGAGGATGCCGTGTGCGCTCAGCTCGAACACCGGGTCGACCGGCAGGTTGAGGAACGGTCCGATGCCGTGGACCTGGAGGATGGTTTCCAGCTTGGCATAGCCGAAATGGGCCATCTTTGGCGCGACTACGCCGAGCGCGCCTTGAGGCATGGGGACGAGCTTTGACCGGTCCAACCGCGCGCCCATGCCGAGCGCCCATGCGCCACTCAATACCGTGATGTTCTCAGTACGCGGATGGGTGTGCGGCAGGACGAAGTAGCCCGGGTCGTGATGGATGCGGATGACAAATTCCGCGTCGGGTACTTCTGGATCGCCGACCAGCTTTTCGACCCAGACGCCCTCCACCATCGGATGCATGGGGAAAACCCCGCCAGTGTGCGTCGAAGCGGGTTGCGCAACCGCGTCCGGTAAAAGCAGCAGACCAAGCGCGGCAAACAACGATGCATTTCTGAACATGTCTTTCGCCCCTCGGTCGCTGTTACCCTGCTGTGCGCGACCCGGGGATATTGGGATACGAAAATCGGCAGGTTACGGCATCGAGGGGGCAAGGTCGGCGAACCCTTGCCGGTATCGACCAAGCAATCTTCGAGCGACGAGGCAGCAGGGCAGGACGTCGAGATGTCCGCAAAAGGGGTCGCGATCGGTCTGACCGCTGTTGGTCCGCGATTTCGACAAGCCACTCTACATGGGGCGTGTTCTTCGCCAGGCGCCGGTCCCAGCGGCCGCGGAAGTGCTTCAGGCGGCGGCGATCGACTGGCGCCGTTCCATCGCGTCGACTTCGCTGCGCTCGCGCCAGGTCAGTTCGCTGGGGGCGAGCACGCGCCCGTCGGCGGCATGGATCGCGATGGGCGCGATCGGCCGCCCGTCGCGTTCGTCGCACAGCACCGGGATGTTGGGCACGGTGCAACCGTACTTTTCGCCCCACTGGCGCAACGCGAGCATGGCGGGAAGCAGGTCGCGGCCCTTGTCGGTCAGGCGATATTCGATGCGGCGGCGGTCGTCGGCGCAATGCTCGCGCTTGAGGATGCCGTGATCGACCAGCCGCGAGAGGCGGTTGGAGAGAATGTTGCGGGCAATGCCCAGTTCCTCGAGGAATTCCTCGAAGTGACGGACGTGGTTGAACGCCGCGCGCAAGATCATGAACGACCAGCGCTCACCCATGACGTCGAGCGCCGAAGGCAGGCCGCAGGCCGCCAGATCGTTGAGCGGTTCGCGCAATTTACCCATCGGTGTTCCTCTCTCGCGCCTGAGATACCCCAGAAACGCGCAAATCTCAAAATTTAATCACCGCCAAAAAAATAATAGGTTTCTAGTTGCAACCTGCAACCTAATGCGATAGGTATCGATTCGCAACGGAAAACTCCTCCCCGGGTTTCCGACAGCTCCTCGGAAGGGAAACGACCATGACCACTACTTTTTCCTCGCGCTCCTCGCTGAGCCAGCTCGCTTTCGTCGCCGCCGCGTTCGTCGGCACCGCGCTGAGCTTTGGCGCCACCGCCAGCCCGGCCTTCGCCGCGGGCGGCAGCTTCTACGAAGTCCAGCTCGCCACGCCGCTCGACGGCGCCAAGACGGCCGTCGTCAGTGATGTCGCCTGGAAGTGCGACGGCGCCACTTGCCGCGGCAGCCAGGGCACCTCGCGCGCCGAGGTCGTCTGCGCCCGCGTCGCCCGCAAGTTCGGCGAAGTCGCCAGCTTCGCCAGCAAGGGCGAGGCCCTGGATGCCGAGGGCCTGGCCAAGTGCAACGGCGAAAAGACCTCGGCTGTCGCTCGCCGCTAACACCCCTCCCAGCGCGCCCGGTCACGACCCCCTGCCCCCCGGGCGCGCCTCCTCCCCGGGCCGCAGCGAGCCAAAGCCTCGCTTGCGGCCCTCTTTTGTTCATGACCGGACGCGCGGCGGTCCCTATACGGGCGCGATGATCCGCTTTCCCGCTGTCGCCGCGCTGTTCGCGCTCGTCGCCACCCCGCTCGCCGCGCAAGCCGCCGGACCCGCTCCAGCCCCGCCGCCGCTTCCCGAGCTCGACGCCGAGCAGAAGGCCCAGCTGACGTGTTCGGCGGTGTTTGCGATCGTCGCCTCTGACCAGGCGCGCGGCGAGGAAGCCGCGCTGCGGTTTCCCCCGCTCAAGGTCCGCGGGCGCGAATACTTCGTCCGTTTCGGCGCCAGGACGATCGACAAGACCGGCATCACCCGCGAGACGGTCAAGGTGCTGCTCGAAAGCGAAGTGGAACGCCTGCAGAAGCTGGCGGCCGCGGTGGGCGATCCGCAGGGCACCCTGACGCGCACGATCGCACCCTGTCTGCCGCGGCTGGACGCCGAAGTGCCCCCGCTGGCCAAGCCGACGCTGGGCCAATGCGCCGCGATCCTCACCCTCGCCTACGAGGAAGTCCATGCCCGCGAAGGCATGGCCGGGCCCGAGGCGCGCGATCTGAAGATCCTTTCCGCGGTCGTCGAATCGCGCCAGCGCAAGGCCCTGGCGGCCAAGGGGCTGAGCGGCGACGCGATCGACAGAAGCGTGGCGCAAGAGCATGACCGGATGCTCAAGGAAGCGCTGGGCACGGGGCCAGGGGTGGAGAAGTACGATCTCCAGACCTGTTACGAGTTCGCCAAGCCGGACGAGAAATCGCACTACTGAGGTCCTCCCCTGCAAGGGGAGGTGCCACAGCGAAGCGGAGGCGGAGGGGTGTCCACACCGTCGTTGTCACCCCTCCGTCAGCCCAAGAGGGCTGCCACCTCCCCTTGCAGGGGAGGATCGAACCAACTGCGACCGATTCCGCTTTTCCCGTGCGCTCCAGCAGCTAGACTCGCCCTCCTCGATCAAGGGAGTTCGACGTGGAAGCCTTCGTAGTTGCCTTCTTGGTGCTGGTGTTCGTGTTCCTGATGATGGGAGTGCGCGTGGTCCGCCAGGGCCACGTCTATACCATCGAGCGGCTCGGCAAGTTCACCCTCGCCGCGCAGCCGGGGCTCCACCTGATCATCCCGTTCGTCGACCGGGTCGGCCAGAAGATCAACGTGATGGAGCAGGTCCTCGACATCCCGGGCCAGGAAATCATCACCCGCGACAACGCGATGGTCGGGGTCGATGCGGTGGTGTTCTTCCAAGTGCTCGACGCGGGCAAGGCGGCCTATGAGGTCTCCAGCGTCTATCAGGCGATCATGCAGCTCACGACGACCAACTTGCGCACGGTGATGGGCAGCCTGGACCTCGATGAGACGCTATCGAAGCGCGACGAAATCAATTCCCGGCTGCTGCTGGTGGTGGATTCGGCGACCGAACCGTGGGGCGTGAAGATCACCCGGATCGAGATCAAGGACATCCGTCCGCCCGCAGACATCTCCAACGCGATGGCCCGCCAGATGAAGGCCGAGCGCGAGAAGCGCGCGCAGATCCTCGAGGCCGAAGGCAGCAAGAGCGCCGCGGTGCTCAAGGCCGAGGGCGAGAAGCAGGCGCAGATCCTGGAGTCCGAGGGCCGCAGGGAAGCCGCGTTCCGCGATGCCGAAGCGCGCGAACGCGCCGCCGAGGCCGAGGCCCGCGCGACCCAGGTGGTGTCCGACGCGATCGCCACTTCGGGCACGCAGGCGCTCAACTATTTCGTCGCGCAGAAATACACCGAGGCGGTGGCCGAATTCGCGCGCTCGCCCAACGCCAAGACGATCCTGTTCCCGATCGAGGCGACCCAGTTGATCGGCACGCTCGGCGGGGTGGGCGAACTGGTCAAGGACGCCTTGGGCGGCGGCACCGCACCCCCCGCCCGGCCCCAGCCGCAACCGCCTCGCCAGCTGCGGCCCGAGAGCCGCGCGAGCGTTCCGCCCAGTCTGCCGCCTTCGGAATAGGCGATGTTCGACTCGTTCGATCCGCAATGGACCTGGCTGGTGCTCGGCCTGGTCCTGGCCATCGCCGAGATGGTCGTGCCCGGCGTGTTCCTGATCTGGTTCGCCGCCGCGGCGATGATCGTGGGCCTGCTGGGCTTCCTCTTGCCCCTGCCGCTGCCGCTCGAGGTGGTCTTGTTCGCAGGTCTGGCGGTGGTCAACGTCCTCGCCGGCCGCCGCTGGCTGCGGGGCCATCCGGTCGAGAGCGCCGACCCGTTGCTCAACCAGCGCGGCCAGCAGCTGGTGGGGCGCAAGGTGGTGGTGACCCACGCGATCGAAGGCGGCAGCGGGCGCGTGCGTTGTGGCGACACCGAATGGCTGGCGCAGGGGCCTGACGCGATACCCGGCACGAAGCTGACGGTGACCGGAAGCACTGGCTCGACGCTCATTGTCGATGCCGTTCCCTGATCCCATATCCGCGGCCAAGGAGAGCTCCATGACCGAGAAGATCCACCTCACCGACGCCGAATGGCGCGAAAGGCTCAGCCCCGAGCAGTACGCCGTCCTGCGCCAGGCCGGCACCGAGCGGGCTTTTGCCGGGGCCTACGACCAGAACAAGGCACCCGGGCTGTACCGCTGCGCCGGCTGCGGCGAGCCGCTGTTCTCGTCGGATACCAAGTACAACTCGGGGTCGGGCTGGCCCAGCTACACCGCGCCGGTCGCGGACGAAGCGGTCGAGGAAGTCCGCGACGCCTCGCACGGGATGGTCCGCACCGAAGTGCGCTGCGCCAAGTGCGAGGGCCACCTCGGACACGTCTTCCCCGACGGTCCGCGCGATGCCGGGGGCTTGCGCTATTGCATCAACAGCGCGGCGCTAGATTTCGAGGAAAAGCCGTAAGGCTGAGGCGACGACAGCAAGCTATTAACCCTGCGTTGCAAAACGCCTATGCATGGCGGCGCCCGGCGGCACGAACCCCTCGCCGGCGGGAGAAACAAGCGCGATCATGGCCGGTAAGCAACCGATGCGCCGCGGGTCGCGCCGCAGTTCCGCACCGCCCCCGCCGCCGCCGCGCAAGGTCCCGCGCGCCGCCCCCCAGGGCTGGCGGCTGTGGCTGCGCCGCGCGGGGCTGTGGGTCGGGGCGCTGGCGCTGGTCGGAATGCTTTTTCTGGGCGTGGCGGTGGCGGTCACCGCGCGCTCGCTGCCCGGTTATGCGGCGCTCAAGAGCAGCCAGGTCGGCCAGACTATCGTCGTGCGCGCCGCCGACGGGACCGAGATCGTCACCCTGGGGCCGAGCTATGGCCACTGGATCCCCAACTCGCAGATCCCCCAAGTGATGAAGGATGCGATGATCTCGATCGAGGATCGCCGCTTCCGCTCGCACATCGGGGTCGATCCGTTGGGCCTCGCCCGCGCGGTGTTTGTCAGCGTGCGCGATCAGGAAGGCGCGCGCGCAACCTCGACGATCACCCAGCAGCTGGCGCGCAACATCTTCCTCAACAACTCGCGCTCGCTCACCCGCAAGGTCCGCGAGGCCGTGCTGGCGATGGCGCTGGAGGCCAAGTTCTCCAAGGACCAGATCCTCGAGCTCTATCTCAACAAGGTCTATTTCGGCGGCGGCGCCTATGGCATTGATTCGGCCAGCCGCAAGTTCTTCAGCCACCCCGCGACACAGCTGAGCCTGGAGGAAGCGGCGATCATCGCCGGGCTGGTCAAGGCTCCGTCGCGCTATTCGCCCACCGCCGATGCCGCCGCCGCGGTCAAGCGCGCCAACGTCGTGCTTCGCGCGATGCAGGCCAACGGCAAGATCAGTCCGGGCGAAGCGGCCAGTGCTGAGGTCTCCGCGGTCAAGCTCGCGCCCGAGGAGCGCCAGGATTCGGTGCGCTATTTCACCGACTGGGCATTGCCCCAGCTCGACATCCTGCTGCCCGACAACACCGAACCGATCGAGGTCTGGACCACGCTCGATCTGGGGATGCAGCGCGCGGCGACCGCGGCGATCGCCGCCAACGTTCCGGGCGCCGCGCAGGGCGCGCTGGTCAGCCTCGACCGCGACGGGGCGGTGCTGGCGATGGTCGGCGGCACGGACTACGTCCATTCCAACTACAATCGCGCGACCCAGGCGGTGCGTCAGCCTGGCTCGGCATGGAAATTGTTCGTCTACCTCGCCGCGCTGGAAGCGGGCTACACACCCAACGACCGGGTGGTCGACGAGAAGGTGACGATCGACGGCTGGACGCCGCGCAATTCGGGCGGAACATATGCGGGCGAAATCGACGTGCGCACCGCGTTCGCCTATTCCAAGAACACCGTCGCGGCACAGCTCGGCAACGAGGTGGGCTTCAGCACGGTGGCGGCGATGGCCCGCCGCTTCGGAATCACCACCCCGATCAACACCCTGCCCTCGATGGTGCTGGGTACCTCGGACGTGCGGGTGATCGACATGGTCCGCGCATTCGCCGCGGTATCGGCCAAGGGCGCCGCGATCGAACCCTATGGAATCAAAAAGGTCACCACGCTCGACGGAGATTCGCTCTATCGCCATCAGGCGAGCGGCGGACAGAGCCTCGTTCCCGGCTACGTCGCGGCAGGTATCACCGACCTGCTCCAGACCGCGGTCAATATCGGCACCGGCAAGGCCGCGCAGATTGGCCGCCCGGTGGCAGGCAAGACCGGGACCACCAGCTCGAACAAGGACGGCTGGTTCCTGGGCTTCTCGAGCGGGATCACCACCGGGGTGTGGATGGGCCGCGACGATGCCCGCGCGGTTCCCGGCCTGCAGGGCGGGACCGCCCCGGCGCGCGCTTTTGCCGCCTATATGCGCTACGCCGTCGCGCGCCGCCCGGTCGAACAGTTCGACACCGAACTCAAGCTGCCCGAATGGCAGCTCGAACCCGACGACGAGGCGTATTACGGCCAGCCCAACGATTACCAATACGTCGACGAGCAGGGCAACCTGATCGATCCGGGCACGACGCAGCAGATACCCGGTGAGCCGGTCGGCCCGCGCGACGGCAGCGATCAACCGCCAGCGCCCGGCGGAGTGCTGCCCGATGTTCAGAATCCGCAAGCCGCGGGCGACGAATTCCTCAACGAGGCGACGGGCCGCAATGCGCCCCCAGTCGATCCGCGCGCGCGCTCCACCGATGGCGATCCGCGCGCACGGCAATATGCGCCGGACCGCGGGCGCCCCTATGCGCCTGACCCGCGAACCAGGCAGTATCCACCCCCGCCGCGCGGGCCTCCAGTCTATCCCGGCGCGCGACCGAACTGACCCGGTTTGCTGGAGGTCCACCCGCTGACTGGCGTTCGCCTATCAGGTTCCGGCGAAAGACCTTCTTATCATGTTCCGCAAGATTATCGCGGCTGCGCTGCTCGCCAGCGCCGCGCTCACCGCGATCAAAAGCAACGGCCGCGAGGTTTGGCACATCGTGGCGGCCAACGAAGGCCACGGCCATTCCAAGAGGGGAGTGCGGGGACCACGCGTTCCTGGCGGAGCTGGCGTTCCGGTGGAAATACCTGCTGGGCGAGTGATCGCAGGAAATAAATTGCCTTGCCGGCGCAACCGACTCTCACCCGTGGGCGTTCTCCCCTCGAACGAGTTCAAGGAGAGCAACAATGGGACTTCTGAGATTGGCCACGCTCGGCGCCATCGGCTACGGCTTGTGGCGCGCGGTTTCGGGCAACCCCGGCAAGCTGCAGCACGCCGGTTTCGCGCCCGGCGAAACCGATGGCGAGAACTTCGCCAAGGTGCGCCACGCCGGACCGGAAGGAATGCGCAGCGACCCAAAGACCTGGAGCAAGCGCGACCAGGCGCTCGATGAGAGCTTTCCCGCGAGCGATCCCCCGGCAACGTACTGAGATTTAATGCCCTCTCCCCCCTCGGGGAGAGGGCAGTGTCGCTCAATCCGCCAGCGGCCGAAACATCATTCGCAGGCCGTCCTTCGGCTTGGGAATCGGCCACGGTGCCCACGGCGGATCGTAACCCTCTTCCAGCACCAGTTCGTAGCGCGTCAGCACCTGCGCCAGCAGAATCTTGATCTGCATATAGGCGAAGTGCAGCCCTACGCACATGTGAGCCCCGCCCCCGAACGGCACCCACGCGTACTTGTGGCGCTTGGCCACCTCCTCCGGGGTAAAGCGCAGCGGGTCGAAGCGCAGCGGGTCGGGCCAGTGTTCGGGCATCTTGTGGGTTATCTGCGGGCTAATTCCGACCTGCGTCCCCGCCGGGATACGATAGCCGTTGAAGGTGAACTCACGCAGTGCGCGGCGGGGTAGGCCCGGCACCGGCGGGATCAGACGCAACGCTTCCTTGAACGCCATTTCGGTCAGTTCCATGCGCGTCATGTCGTCGTAGGCGACGTTGCCGGTGCCGTTCGTCACCGCCATGGCCTCGGCGCGCAGCTTGTCCTGCCAATCGGGGTTTTTGAGCAGGTAGTAGAGCAGCGAGCTGGCCGCGCTGGTGATCGTGTCGTGCGCGGCGAGCATGAGGAAGATCATGTGATCGACCACCTGGCTCACGTCGAGCAGGCTGCCGTCCTCGCGGGTGGCGTTGGCGAACTGGCTGAACATGTCCTGCCCGCCACCGGTCTCGCGACGCTTAAGCGTCTCGGCGGTAAACAATTCGACGAGGAACTTGCGCCCCGCCACCCCGCGCCCCATCGCGGTGCCCGGCCAGGGCTTGCGCACGATTCCGATCGAGGCGTTGACCAGATCGACGAACGCCTGGTTGACCCTGGCGGATTCCGGCCCCCACGGAATACCCAGAAAGCTGTCCGCCGCCAGATCGAGCGTGAGCTGCTTGATCGCCGGGTAGAACAGCATCGGCTTGCCGCCCCACCCGCTGACGCCGTTGGCGATCCCGCGATTCAGCGCGTCGGAATAGTGCCGCATTGGCTCGGGCTTGAACGCGATCGACAGCGCCCGGCGATCGACCCGGTGCGCCTCGAAATCGATCAGCATCAGCCCGCGCGGAAACAACTGATCGAGCGCCGGACCCCAACCCTGCTCGCTCGAAAACAGCTTGTCGCGGTCGAACAGCAGCAGCTCGTTGGCGTCGGGCCCGATCAGCGTGACCTGGTTGACCCCGAACGGGCGCGAGCGGAAGACGTTGCCGTATGTCGCATGCATTCGCTTGCCGTAGCCGATCGGATCGGAGACGAGCGCGAGCGTGGTCCCGAACACCGGGATGCCGGTCTCGCCGGGGATATGCGCGAGCGCATCGGCGGGAAGCTTCTGGCTCCAGTGGGTGAAGCGGGGAGCGGATTGGGCCAGCGTCGCCATAGGAACCTCGTGGTGATTACTTACCGCCGTGTAAGCAAAGCGCCGCGCTAAATCCACCCGCCAAGTTCGCGCCGCACCAATGCCTCGAGCATCGTCATACTGGGCGTGCCGGTGTTGAGGCAGGCGAGCGCGGCGAAGTCCTGCCCACCGGCTTCGGTAAATTGCTCGCGACCGCGGATCGCCAGTTCCTCCAGCGTTTCCAGACAATCGGCGGAAAAGCCGGGCGCCGCGACGACCAGCGACCTGGTGCCCTGTTCGGCCTCTGTCATCAGCATCGTATCGGTCGCTGGTTCGAGCCACTTCGCTCGTCCGAAGCGCGACTGGAAACTGGTCTCGACCCGCAGTCCCGCGTGGCTCGCGGCAAACCGTTCGCGCAGCATGCGGGCGGTCTTCTGACAGTGGCAGTGATACGGATCGCCAAGCGTCAGCGTCCGTTCGGGCATGCCGTGGAAACTGAGCAGCAGCACTTGCGGAGCGAACCCCAGCCCCGCGATCTGCGCGGCAAGATCGCTGTGCAGCGCGTCGATATAGGCCGCATCGTCGTGATAGGGCGGGAGGGTGCGCACCGCCGGGGTCCAACGCATCGCCTTCAACGCGTCAGCCAGCGCATCGAGCGCACTTCCGGTGGTCGCCCCCGAATATTGCGGATAGAGTGGCGCGACGAGAATGCGCTCGCACCCGGCTGACTTGAGCGCGTCGAATTCGTCGCCCAGCGCCGGACGGCCATAGCGCATCGCGTGACGGACCAACACCGCATCGCCCAACCGCTCCTGCAGCGCCTTGGCCTGTGCCGCGGTGATCGCCGCGAGCGGTGAGCCTCCCTCGCTCCACACTTGCGAATAGGCGTGGGCCGATTTCTTGGGCCGGGTGGTTAGCACCAGCCCGCGCAGGATCGGCTGCCACAGCAATGCCGGTATCTCGACCACCCTGCGGTCCGAGAGGAACTGCTTGAGATAGCGCTTCACTGCGGGCGCGTCGGGAGAATCCGGGGTGCCAAGATTGATCAGCAACACCCCGATGCGGGGCTTGGGGACGGGCGGGTGGTCAGCTGGTCGAGCCATCACACGTCCTCGCTCAGCAGCGGGAGCCGCCGAAAGCGCACCCCGGTGGCGGAGAACAGCGCGTTGGCGACCGCCGGGGCGATCGCTACGGTGCCCAGCTCGCCCGGATCGAACGGGGGCGCTTCGCTGTCGATAAAGTCCACGACGATCTCCGGGGTGTCGCCCAGATAGGGCAGACCCAGCGCCGCCAACCGCGCGGTCATGGGCACGCCCGCTTCGTAGCCGCCTGCCGCGCCCATCGCCAGCCCCAGGCCAAAGATCAATCCGCCCTCAATCTGCTGGCGGGCGAGGTCGAGGTTCACGATCCGCCCGATGTCGGCGACCGCGGCAAGCTTGTCGACGCGCACCCCGCGCTCGTCGCGCCGCGCGGTGGCGATCACCGCGATCCGCCCGCCCCCGGTCCCTGGCGCGGCGATGTCGTCCATCCGGTGGCAAGCGAGGCCCTGCCCGCTCTGCTCGATCCCCCCGCCCCACTGCCCCAGCCGCGCCACCGCGGTCAGGCAGGCGGCGAGGCGGACGTCGGTGGCGAGCAGCTCGATCCGGTACGACAGCGGCTCGCGCCGGGCTTTGTGGGCGAGCTCATCAATGAAGCTTTCGGTGAAGAACGCGGTGTAGCCGTGGGCATTGCCCCGCAGGCGCGACGTCGGCAGCGCCAGATCGACCGCCACGCGATCGACCGCGAGGTGAGGGATGGCATATGCCGGGATCGCGCCCTCGGTGGCGAGCGCATCGCTCGCCCCGGCGCTGGCCGCGAGCGCCTCCAAGGGCGTGGCGCGGTCGAACAGGCGGGCGGCGAATTCGCGATTGGTCGCGGGGACCGCGATCCGGGTACGCCAGGCGGCGATCTCGCCTCCGGGAACCAGCTTCGCGGCCAGCACCGCGGCGACCGGCGCTCTGGGCCAACCGCGCAGGGTTTCCTGCTGGCGCGAATAGATGAGCTGGACAGGGCGGCCGACGCTGCGGGCGATGCTCGCGGCCTCGACGGCGACCTCGTGCTCGAGCCGCCGGTCGAACGATCCGCCCGCTGGCATGGGATAGAGCACCACCTCTCGGGCCGCCAAACCCATGGCTTTCGCCACCGCCTGCCGCGCCTGTTCCGGGGCCTGGCTGGCGAGCCACAGCTCGAGCTTGCCGTCTGCGAACCGCGCGGTGGCGGTCGAGGTTTCCAGCGTGGCATGCAGCGCAGGAGCCGCCTCGTAGCGGGAAACCAAGGTTGCGGGGCGGCCAATCACGGTGTCGGGGTCGCCCTTTTCGACCAGCCGCTCGGCCTCTCCGCGGCGCAGCGCGGCATCGAGCGCGGCGGCGATGCGCCCGCTGTCCGCCGCCCCCGCCTCGACGTGCCAGCGCGGGCGCATCGCGGTAAGCGCGCGGTCGGCGGCCCACCAGTCGCTGGCGACCGCGGCGAGCCAGCGCTTCGTTTTGACCACGCCCGTCAGGCCGGTGATCCCGCGCGTCGCCTGCTCGTCGAAGCCCTGCAAGGTGCTGTCGCCGATCGGGCCGTGGGCGATCGCGGCATAGACCATATTCGGCAGGCGGACGTCGCCGGCGAAGGCAAAGCTGCCGTCAATCTTGGACGGCGCATCAAGCCTTTGAGATTCCGGGGTCGACCCCGCCGCCGCGCCGGGGCGCTCGCGGGCCGGCTCGGCGCGCAGCACCGGCGGATCGGGCGGATCATACTCCGCGGCCTCGACCGCGAGATCGGCGAAGCGCAGGCGTCGCTTGCCGTGGACGATGAACCCGTCCTTGGCCTCGCACTCCTCCCAGCCGACGTCCCAGCGCTCGGCGGCGGCCATCGCCAGGACATTACGCACCGCCGCCGCCGCCTCGCGCGCCGGAGCCTCGTAGGCGGCGAGCGCGGTGCCGTCGGCGGTGATCATCACCGCGTGACCCTCGGCGAAGCGCCGCGCCAGCGTGCCGTCGGGATCGTCGCCCAGGCTTGAAAACCATCCGCTGCGCACCCCCGCCCAGCGCGCCGCGATGACCGGGTTGGCATAGGCCGGGCTGATCGCGGCGGGCTCGACCGCGATCTGGCGCCAGTCCGCGCCCAGTTCGACCGCGACGATCTGGGGGAGCAGCGTGGTGACGCCCTGCCCCATCTCGCACTGCGGCACCGCGACCGAAATCACCCCGTCGCGGGCAATCTTGATCCAGGCGTTGTATGCGGTCTCGCCCGGCGCGGGTTCGAGCGGCAGCGCGTAGCGGCGAGGCAGAAGCGTGTAAGCCGCGATGAGGCCGCCCCCAGCGAGCGCCCCCATGAGCAAACCGCGGCGGGTGGGGCTCATTCCCGCTCCCTACCCCACCCCGCTCGTGTCGAGCGAAGCCGAGACACGCCGCGCAACAGTCGAAAGTCGCGCGGCATCCCTCGACTTCGCTCGGGATGAGCGGGGTTCGGAAAGATCGACGTTGGTAAAGGCCACCGCTATTTCTGGTTTTCCAGCCAGGTGGCGACACGCTTGGCGATCGCAGCGAACGCCTGTCCCGGCGGGCCGTCGTGCGCCGCGGGGGGCGCCCGGCGTCACTGTCCTGGCGAATCGTCAGGTCGAGCGGGATGCGTCCGAGGAACGCCAGGCCCATCGATTTAGCCGCGGCCTCGGCGCCGCCCTGGCCGAACGGCTCGCTCTCTTCGCCGCAGTGCGGGCAGACATAGCCGGCCATGTTTTCGACCATGCCGACGATCGGCACGTCCCCTTGTTCGAACATCCCGATCGCGCGGGCGGCGTCCATCAGCGCCAGGTCCTGCGGGGTGCTGACGATAACCGCGCCATCGGGCTTGTGCTTTTGCATCATCGTCAACTGAACGTCGCCGGTGCCCGGCGGGAGGTCGATGATCAGGGTGTCGGCATCGCCCCATTCGGCATCGAGCAACTGGCCCATCGCGTTGGCCGCCATCGGCCCACGCCAGGCGACCGCCTGTCCCGGCTGGACCAGGAAGCCCATCGACAGCAGCGGCACGCCCCACGGGCTTTCCACCGGGATCAGCTTGTTGCCCCGCGCTTCGGGACGCTTGCCTTCGTTGGCCATGATTCGCGGCTGCGAGGGCCCGTAGATGTCGGCGTCGACCAGCCCGACCTTGCGTCCCTGGCGCATCAGCGCGATCGCGAGGTTGGCGGAAAGCGTGGACTTGCCGACCCCGCCCTTGCCCGATCCGACCGCGATGACCTGGCGCTTGGGCTTGTCCGCGGTCATCGCGATCCGCACTTCGCGGACCGCACTCAGCGGCCGCAGCGCATCGCGCACCGCGATCTCCAGGCGATCGCGTTCGAGCCGGTCGAGACCGTGGACTTCGAGCACCAGCGTGGCCACGCCGTCCTTCATCCGTGCCGATTGCAGCCGCGGTCCCGCAGCCTCGGCCAGCGCCTCCTCGATCTGCTTTTCGGTGCCCGTATCCGCGTCGCCCGCCATGGCAGCGGCTCCTATAGAGGAATTTGGGGCGCGACACTGTTTTTTGAAATCGCGCCCCCCTATATCGGCAAGATGAACGATAAGGGCGGGTGGCACCGGTTGGGTGTCAAGAGTTTCGGTGCCGCGATCGGCCTGGCGATGGCGGGCCGCAAGAACCCGTGGGGTGGCGGATCGAACGCGCCCGGGGATTCCGGAACGGAGGGCGATGGTCCCCCTGCGGAACCACCTTCCACTTCTCCTCCCAGAGCCGATGGCCCGCGCAATCCATGGCTGCCGCCCACGGGCGATGGGAGCGGCGAACCACCGCGCCGTTCGGCCAGCATCGAGGATATCTTCCGCAATCGCACGGGGACCAAGCGCCGCGGGGGCGGCGGAGGCGGCAACTTCCCGCGCCTGCCCGACCGGCCCGACGGCAAGAGCTGGCTGCCGCTGATCGCCGCGGGGGTCGCCGGGCTGTGGCTGGCGTTCTCCAGCATCCACCAGATCGGCCCCAAGGAAGAGGGAATCGTCACAACGCTCGGCAAGTATAGCCGGACGATCAATTCGGGCATCTCGTTCACCGCGCCGTGGCCGTTTCAGACCGTGGCGGTGACTGACGTGACCTCGATCCGCCGCGACACCATCCCCGAGGGCGAGGCAGAAAAGCTGATGCTGACCGGCGACCAGAACTTGGTCGACCTGTCGTACCTGGTCCGCTGGAACATCAAGGATCTCAAGCTCTACACCTTCCAGCTCGCCGAGCCCGATGAGACCGTCAAGGAAGTCGCCGAGGCGGCGATGCGCGCTTCGGTCGCCGAAGTCTCGCTGACCGACGCGATGGGCGGCTCGGGCCGTTCCGAGATCGAGCAGAACGTGCGCCAGCGGATGCAGGCGATCCTCGATGCCTATCGTTCGGGCATCCTTATCCAGGGTGTCGAGATCAAGAAGGCCGACCCTCCGGTCCAAGTGGTCGATGCGTTCAAGGAAGTCACCGCAGCGCAGCAGGACGCGCAAAGCGCCGTCAACCGCGCGCAGGCGTGGGCCCAGCAGCTAACCGCCCGCGCCCAAGGCGAGGCGGCCGAGTTCGACAAGGTTTACGAGCAGTACAAGCTCGCCCCCCAAGTCACGCGCCAGCGGATGTACTACGAGACGATGGAGCGTGTGCTGAGCAAGACTGACAAGACGATCGTCGAAGCACAGGGGGTGCAGACCTATCTGCCGCTACCCGAGCTCAAGCGAACGCCTCCGCCCGAGTCAGAGGTCAAGCCGTGAGAGAGATCCTTCACCAGAACAAACCCGCGCTGATCGCGCTGGCGATCGCCATCGTCGCGGCGTTCAGCAGCCTGATGGTCGTGCCTGAAACGATGCAGGCGGTAATCGTGCGCACCGGCGAGCCGGTTCGCGTGGTCAACCGCTTCCGGCCCAACGCCGATTTTGGCCAGACCGGGGCGGGCCTGGTCGCGCGGATTCCGTTCCTCGAGCAGGTGGTGTGGATCGACAAGCGCGTGCTCGACGTCGACATGGAGCGCCAACAGGTGCTCTCGGTCGACCAGCGGCGGCTCGAGGTCGATGCCTATGCCCGCTTCCGGATCATCGATCCGGTCAAGATGGTCGAGACGGCCGGGACCACCGAGCGCGTTTCCGAACAGCTCCAGCCGATTCTCAACTCGGTGCTGCGCCAGGAACTGGGCAAGCGCAGCTTCGCCTCGCTGCTCACCGCCGACCGCGGTGAGGCGATGAAGAATATCCGCAACGGACTCGACCGCGAGGCGCGCGAATACGGCGCGCAAGTGATCGACGTACGGATCAAGCGCGCCGATCTGCCCGACGGTACCCCGCTCGAATCCGCCTTCGCGCGGATGCAGAGCGCGCGCAAC
Organism: Novosphingobium sp. Gsoil 351; assembly: GCF_009707465.1. Taxonomy (NCBI): domain Bacteria; kingdom Pseudomonadati; phylum Pseudomonadota; class Alphaproteobacteria; order Sphingomonadales; family Sphingomonadaceae; genus Novosphingobium; species Novosphingobium sp. Gsoil 351. Next base: position 2,569,326 of record NZ_CP046120.1, on the reverse strand, counting down.
CAGGAGGCGACGACGATTCGCGCGCAAGGCGAGAAGAACGCCCAGATCACCCGGGCGCAGGCGCAGGCGCAGGCCTCGAAGACTTATGCCGACAGCTTCGGCAAAGACCCCGCGTTCTACGATTTCTACCGGGCGATGCAGAGCTACGACGCGACATTCGCGTCGAAGGACGGGACGACCTCGATCATCCTTTCGCCCGACAACGAGTATCTGAAGCAGTTCCGCGGAAAATAACCTGCTATAAGCGCGGTCATTCAATGGTTGTTAAGGCGAAACGGCGTGAATCCGCGCCGGGACGACCTCTCCCCGCAGGTCCGATGGCGGGGAACGAGCAAAGAGGATTCAGTCACGTGCGATACGCTTACGGTGTTACTTCCGCCCTTCTTCTCGCCGGCAGCGCGCTGGCGCTGGTCACCGGCAATCCCGCGGGCGCTCAGGTCGCCCAGAACGACGCGCGCGAGATGGCGCAAGTTGTCCCGCGCGCCGGCGCCCCGGCCAGCTTCGCTGACCTGACCGCGCAGCTCCAACCCGCGGTGGTCAACATCTCCACCCGGCAGCGGATCAAGGTTCAGGCGCAAGGCAATCCTTTCGCCGGAACCCCGTTCGAAGGACTGTTCGGCAACCAGCAGGGCGGAGGCGGTGGCGGTGGCACCCGCGAGGCGCAGTCGCTCGGATCAGGCTTCATCGTTTCGCCCGACGGCTATGTCGTGACCAACAACCATGTGATCACCGCCGACGGCCAGGGCGAAATCGAGACGATCACCGTGACCACACCGGATGGCACCGACTATCCGGCCAAGCTTATCGGACGCGACGCCGCCTCCGATCTCGCGGTGCTCAAGATCAGCGCGCCCAGGCAGTTGCCGTTCGTCCGCTTCGGCGATTCGCGCCAGGCGCGGGTCGGCGACTGGGTGATCGCGATCGGCAATCCGTTCGGCCTTGGCGGCACCGTTACCAGCGGGATCATTTCCTCGGTCTATCGCAATACCGGGAGCGGTGGGGCGTATGACCGCTACCTCCAGACCGACGCCGCGATCAACCGCGGTAACTCGGGCGGGCCGATGTTCGACATGAAGGGCAACGTGATCGGCATCAACAACGCCATCTTCAGCCCCACCGGCGGCAGCGTGGGGATCGGCTTCGCAATTCCCGCCGAGATCGCCGGTCCGATCGTCGAGAAGCTGCGGTCAGGGCAAGCGATCGAGCGGGGCTATCTGGGGGTCCAGATTCAGCCGCTCAGCGACGATCTGGCCGCCAGCCTGGGGCTGCCCAAGAACCGCGGCGAATTCATCCAGTCGGTGGTGCCCGGCCAATCCGCCGCGCGTGCGGGACTGCAGGCCGGCGACGTGGTGGTCAAGGTCGATGGCAAGGACGTGACCCCCGACCAGACGCTGTCGTTCATCGTCGCCAACGAAGCCCCGGGCGCGCGCATCCCGATCGAACTGCTGCGCGATGGCAAGCGCCAGACGGTCACCGCCACAGTCGGCAAGCGACCGAGCGAGGAAGAGCTGGCCGCGAGCAATTTCGGCACCGACGACGGCGACGCCGACCAATTCGGCACGACCAAGCCCGCGCCTAGCCAGCAGGGCCTGGTGGAAAAAGCCGCCGGGGTCGCGGTGACGGAGCTCACCCCCACGATCGCGCGCCAGCTCGGCTTCCCCGAGGGCACGGGCGGGCTGGTGATTTCTGCCGTCGACGATTCGTCGGATGCGGCGGCCAAGGGCCTGCGCCGCGGAGACGTGATCCTTTCGGCCAACAACCGTCCGGTCCGATCGGGCGCGGACCTCGAGGCGGCGATCAAGGCGGCGCGTGGTGGAAGCCGCGACGCGGTGCTGCTGCGCGTTCAGCGCCGGGGACAGCCCGCTATCTACATCCCGGTGCGGCTGCGCTGACGCGACCGTTCCCGCGCTGGTTCGACATCAGCGCGGGAATGCGCCAAGCCGACACCGGTTCGCGATGACCGCGGAAATATTGCGATAAAACAGGCAACTCTCGTGCGGCTGGGACGTTGTCAGCAGGTCACCCCTTTTCGCAGAAGGATAACCTGCCATGACGACGCACAATTCCGATACGACCACGCTGAATACCCTGATCGCCACGCTGCTCGATAGCGTTGAAGGTTACACCAAATCCGCTGACGACGTTCGCGATCCAGATCTTGCGCAGCGCTTCCGCTCCCGTGCGCAAGAGCGGCAGTCGGCGGTGGCTGGGCTTCAGGCGGCGGTCACCCGCCTGGGCGGCAACCCCGAGGACGATAGCTCGACGATGGGCGGCATCCACCGCGCGTTCCTGAACCTCAAGGAAGCGGTGACCGGCACCGACGACACCGCGATCATCAACGAAATCGAGCGCGGCGAGGACTATCTCAAGGGTAAGTTCGAAACCGCGCTGAAGGCAGACGATCTTGCACCCGAGGCGCGCTCGGCGATTTCGACGGCCTGGAATTCGGTCAAGTCCGGCCACGACGAGATGAGCAATCTCAAGCATCAGCGCGAGCGCGGCGACAGCTATCGCGAGGGCCGGCAGGATGCCGGGGCGCAGCAGGAATACGCTTCCGAAAGCGATCTGCGCCGCCAGGACGACACGCTGATCTAACGTCCAGCATCGCCGAGAACAGCGAAGCCCCGGCTGGCAACGGCCGGGGCTTTTGCTTAACGATTTGCCGGTATGCTCAGCGCATGCTCGGCGTGCGCACCTCGCAGGTTTTCACCAGCCGCTGGAAAGCGCTGATCTGGTCGGCTGGGGTTCTGGCGACCGCTTATTGCACGATCCCCGACGCCGACGATACCACCGCTGCCAAGCCCGCGAAAGCAGACCGGCCGAGCGCGGAGGAAGTGCATGCGCGGCAAATCATCAAGAACCTCGAGGGTATCAAGAGCCGCTAAGCGCTGATGCCCGATCGCCCCGCAGGGTTGAGGTAACGCTACTCCGCCCCGCGAGGGGTGTCGTCCTCAATCCCGCCTTCGCCGTAGAGCCCTTCCTCGTCGTCATCGCTGCGTTCGCCGCGAAAGGCGCTCATATCGATCCGGCCTGACGAGGCCATCTGGTTCATGTGGTCGACCAGGTCGGGGGTGCCATCAGGATCGCCCCCCGGTACCTTCTCGCTATCCGACAAAGTCTCCCCGCCCCCGCGCAAGGCCTGGTCGGCGACGGTCTGCGCCTGTGCATCCTCATCGTCCTGCTCGACGTTGTGGGCTTCGGGGGCGAAATCGTCGTTGCGGCGGGAATCGTCCATGCTCGGCTCCGATGAGAGGTATCATCGGTTACGTTTGGCCGCGACGGACGTTCCCTCAGCGGGTGGGACCCTTAGCGTGTCGGGACGGGAATCTCGCCGGTGTAGTCGTAGAAGCCTCGCCCGGTCTTGCGCCCCAGCCAGCCGGCCTCGACGTACTTCATCAGCAGCGGCGCGGGGCGGTACTTGCTGTCTCCGGTGGTGTTGTAGAGCACTCGGACGATGTCGAGGCAGGTGTCGAGGCCGACGAAATCGGCCAGTTCCAGCGGCCCCATCGGATGGTTCAGACCAATCCGGCAGCCCTTGTCGATGTCGGCGATGTTGGCGGTGCCCTGGCCGAGCACGAACACCGCCTCGTTGATCATGGGCAGGAGGATCCGGTTGACGACGAAGCCGGGCTCGTCTTGCGCCTCGACCACTTCCTTGCCCAGCGCGCTCGCGAACGCCTTGGTCCGGGCGACCGTCTCGGGGCTGGTGGCAAGGCCCGGGATGACCTCGATAAGGCCCATGACCGGCACCGGGTTGAAGAAATGCAGCCCGATGAAGCGCTTCGGGTCGGGCGTGGACGAGGCCATTCGAGTAATCGGGATCGAGCTGGTGTTCGAGGCCATGATCGACCCTTGCGCAAGCACTTTGCCAGCCGCCTCGAAGATCTTCCGCTTGATTTCTTCCTTCTCGGTCGCCGCCTCGATGATGAGTTCGGCCTCGACCATCGGCTCGTAGTCGGCGACCGCGACGATGCGGCCCAGTGTGGCCTCGGCGTCCGCGATCGACAGTTTACCGCGACCCACGAGCTTGCCCAGCGCCTTGTCGATTCCGGCCCGGCCGCGGGTCGCGTGGGCGAGGTCCATGTCGGACAGGAGCACGCGCATGCCGTGCTGGGCAACCGTCTGGGCGATGCCCGAACCCATCTGGCCCGCGCCGATTACCGCTACCGTCTGCATCTTGCCGTCCCCCTCGCCTCAGGAAGCCGGGTGCCTAGCCGCCCACCTTCGCAGGTGCAACATTTCAGCGATTGGCGCCGGGCACCCATTGGACGTCGCCTTCGCCCCTTGCGTTGATCGCGCGAGCAAGGACGAAGAGATAATCCGACAGGCGGTTGAGGTAGGCGAGACCCTGCGGGTTGACTGGCTCCGAGTCGGCCAAGGCGGTGGTGGCGCGCTCGGCGCGGCGGGCCACGGCACGCGCGAGATGGACGCGCGCGGCGGCCTCGCTCCCGCCGGGCAGGATAAAGCTGGTCAGCGGCGCGAGCGGGGCGTTCGCGGCGTCGATCGCGCGCTCGAGCCAGGCGACTTGCGGAGACACTATGCGGAGGACCATATCCGAAGGCGCGAAATCATCGCCGGGCGTGGCGAGGTCCGCGCCGAGATCGAACAGGTCGTTTTGGATACGGCGCAGGTCCGCCAGCGTCGCACCGTCTACCGCCAGCGCGGCGAGACCGAGCGCCGAGTTCAACTCGTCCACGTCGCCGATCGCGGCCATCCGCGGATCATGCTTGGCGCGGCGCGAACCGTCGACCAGCCCGGTGGTGCCATCGTCGCCGGTGCGGGTGTAGATCTTGTTGAGCTTGACCATGCGAAGCGGCTTAGGCGAGCCGCTGCTTCAGCGAAAGCCTATCGATTGAACAGCATCAGCACGGCGACCACCAGGATCGCCAGCGCTTGATACTTGATCCGCGCGAACATCATCTTGTTCTGCTGCAACTGCATCGGCGTCGCACCGGTGCCTGGAGTGTTGAGGTCGGATTTGGTGGTCTGGAGGAAGGCGACGATCCCGCGCACCAGCGAAACCACCACCATGATCACCAGGCCGATGATCACGAGGACGAAGAGTGTGTTTGCCATGACCTGGAATGTAGGCCTTCGGACAGGGCAATTCCAGAAGGAAACCGCCGTGCGCGCAAAGCGTCGCACAGCGCTCGTCCGTCTTCTCCCGCCAGCCGCCTCTCGGTCAGACCAGGGGCGCCGTCGCGCTTGGCGAGTTTGCGCCCGCCGGCCTCGACCAGCAGCCCATGATGATGCCAGACGGGCACCGCCAAGCCGAGCAGCGCCTGGAGCAGACGGTGGAGATGGCTGGCGCGGAAGAGGTCCATCCCCCGGGTCACGCAGGTAATCCCGTCCGCCGCGTCGTCGAGCGTGGCGGCGAGGTGATAGCTGGCGGGCGCGTCCTTGCGGACCAGGACGACATCTCCAAACAGCTCCGGGGTGGCCTGCTGCTCGCTTGCGTGGGCGTCGGTCCAGGTCAGCGGGCCAGCTGACCGGATCGCTGCCGCCATATCTAGCCGCCACACGATTCGCCCTTTCGCATCGATGGGGCGCCGGCGACAGGTTCCCGGATAAAGCGGTCCATCGGGTCCGACCGACGTCGCCGCCGCTGCGATTTGCGCCCGGGTGCAACTGCACGGATAAAGCAGACCCCGGTCCCGCAATCGATTGGCGGCCGCCCAATAGGTTGCCAGCCGCGTGGACTGCGCGGGCACTTCAGCAAACTCCAGCCCCAGCCAAGCGAGATCGGCGCGAAACGCCTCGGCGAACTGGGGAAGGCTGCGCGCGCCGTCGATATCTTCGATTCTAAGCAGGCAGCGCCCGCCCGCCGCGCGCGCCACATCGTGCGCGACAATCGCGGCGTAGGCATGGCCGAGATGGAGGTGTCCGTTGGGGCTGGGGGCGAAGCGGGTGACTATCACGCCGTCAAGTCTAGCCCGCGCCATCGCGACTGTCGTGTGGCGGTAACGAAACACCGGCAAGGGGTTGGGGACAGCGTGGGGCGTGCGGTCTTGACGGCGCGCGCCCGCGCATGGTCAAACCCGCGAGCAGCCGGACCCGCGGCGATCCGGCGTGCGAAGGGAGGATACGCCCGGGACCATGTTCCATCCCGAACTCATCGAACGCGCGGCGCGCGCGCGCCATATCGGCGAAAATCAATCGCACGATCCTGAGCGCAACCTCGCCGCCTGCCCGGCGTTGGTGCTCAACGCCGACTACACCCCACTATCGTACTACCCGTTGAGCCTGTGGCCATGGCAGACCGCGATCAAGGCGGTGTTCCTCGAGCGGGTCGACATCGTCGCCAGCTACGACCGCCAGGTTCATTCGCCCTCGCTCGACATGAAGATCCCCTCTGTGATCGCGCTGCGCCAGTATGTCCGGCCGAGCGAGTTCCCCGCCTTCACCCGCTTCAACCTGTTCCTGCGCGACCGGTTCGTCTGCCAGTATTGCGGATCGCCCCGCCACCTGACTTTCGACCATGTCATCCCGCGCCGCCTCGGCGGGCGGACGACCTGGGAGAACGTTGCTACCGCCTGTGCCCCGTGCAACCTGAAAAAGGGCGGGCGGACCCCCAAGCAGGCGCACATGGCGCTGCAGGTCGATCCGATCCGGCCGACAAACTGGCAACTGCAAGAGCGCGGCAAGGCGTTTCCGCCCAACTACCTCCACGATAGCTGGCGAGACTGGCTGTACTGGGACATCGAGCTGGAGCCCTGACGTTGCGCTGTGACCGGCTGACGGACCGCCGCGCGCGGGGCTCAGAGCGCGACCGGCACTTCGAGATGCGCCGCCAGTTCTCCGTCGCGCTGCTCGATCCTGAAGCTGCCGCGGTGTGCGCGCGCCATGCGCTGCATCAGGCGAAAGCCACTGCCTTCGGCGGGTGACGTTGCTCCGGCAAGCGACACGGCCAACGGCTCGCGCCAATCGAGCTGCAGCACCCCATCGTGCTCCCCGGCGGAGATGTCGAGCGGCCGGGCATCGCGCAGCGCGCCATGCTTGAGGCTATTGGTGGCCAGCTCGCCCAGGACCAGCGCCAGCAAGCGAACCGCCTGCTCGCCCAGGTCTATCGCGGGCAAGCCGTCGCAACGGATCAGGGTTCCGTCGGGATCGAAGCTGTGGGCGATCCTGGCGACGAGAGCGGGCAACTGCTCACGCTCGCCTGGATCGATCAGGCTGCCCTGGACCGCTGAAAGGCCGTTGAGCCTCTGTGCGAGCGCCTCGGCGAAGTCGCTTGCCCCCGGATATTCACGCCCGCTGGCGAGCGCGATCGCCCCGCTCACCGCATAGGCGTTGCGCAGGCGGTGACGCATCTCGTGCGCCATAGTGGTGAGGCTCTCCATCGCCCGGTGGCGCTCGGTCACGTCGCGCGAAACCGCCAGGATGGCCAGCACGTCGCCGGCGTTGCCCCGGACCGGCGAGACTTGAATGTCCCACCACTTCGGCGTCCCCTTGGCGGTCGGACAGAACGCTTCGAACCTGCTCGACCGACCGACCAACGCGGCCGCCAGGGCGTCGCGCACCTGATTCGCCGCATCCTCGGGCCAAAGCGTGTGCCAGGGTTTTCCGGAGACCGTGGCGAAATCGTCGATCTCCATCGAGCAGCGCCCGTTGCGGTTCATGAACTCGACCCGACCGTCAGGATCGAGGATCTTCACGCAGTCCTCACTCTGGTCGAGCACCGTCGCCAGCATGTCGCGCGTGTGCTCGCCGAAGCCGCCGACGAATTCCCAACTATCGTTCTTGAACTCCACGCTGATCGCGATCCTCGGTTGGCTGCTGGCGACGCGCCTTTGCAAGTTTCGCGGCACCATCGCCACTGCCACGCGTTCGCATTGCAGACCCTAGCACCGATCGGAGCGACCATGCCGCTAAATTTGATGCCCCTCCCTTATGCCGATGACGCGCTGGCGCCGGCAATCTCGGGCGAAACCATGCAGACCCACCACGGCAAGCACCACAAGGCCTATGTCGACAAGACCAACGAGGCCGCGGCGAAAATGGGCCTGGGCGATGCCCCGCTCGAGGAGATCATCGCCGCCGCCAAGGCGAAGGGTGAGAAGGCGGCGTTCAACAACGCTGCGCAGGCCTGGAACCACGGCTTCTATTGGCACTCGCTGGCGCCGCAGGGAGGCGAGCCGAAGGGCGCGCTGGCCGAAGCGATCGAGCGCGATTTCGGCTCGCTCGCGGCGCTGAGCGAAGAACTGCGCAAGCGCGGCGAGCAGCACTTCGCCTCGGGCTGGGTGTGGCTGGCCTCCGCCAACGGCAAGCTTTCGGTCGAGGAAACACACGACGGCGACACCCTCGCGCTGGGCGAGATCAAGCCGCTGCTGACGATCGACGTGTGGGAGCATGCCTATTACATCGATCGGAAAAACGAACGGCCCAAATATCTCGAGGCGGTGGTCGGCGGACTGCTCAACTGGGAATTCGCCGCCGTCAATCTGGCCGCGCAGGGCACCTGGGAATACCCCGGCTAAGCGATCAGGTCGTTTCGGCGATTGGGGGGTCGGCGGTATCGTCGATCCGCCCGTCGCCGTCGAACAGCGGTTCTCCGAAGAGGAAGCCTACGATGTTGGGCTTGCCCAGATGCTCGACCAGCGCCGTCAACGTCAGCAGGATCGGCACCGACAACAGCGCCCCGATCACGCCCCAGATCCACGAGAAATAGCTGATCGAGAGCAGGATCATCACCGGATTGACGGTGAACCGCGCCCCCAGCAGCGCCGGGGTGACCACGTTCGATTCGACCGCGTGGAGGCCCAAGAACAGGAGCGGCGGCACCAGTCCCAGGGCGATGGTATCCGCGGTGCCCAGCCCGACCAGCGCGAACAGCCCGACCATCGTCAGCGGCCCGACGTAGGGCAGGAAATTGAGCGCCATCGCGAGCCCCCCCACATCACCGGCGCGGTCAGCCCCAGCGCCCACGCGCCCAGCGCGACAAGCACGCCGACCCCGAAATTGATCTGCGCGACGGTGATGATGTATGAGGCGACCCGGTCCTGGACATCGCGCATAACCCGAGCCGCCCGCAGGCTGGCGCCGAAGCTGTGCCGGTCGAGCAGCAGGCTGCGCTTCATCCGGATCCGCGCCTCGATCATGAAATAGCTCATCAGCAGGGTCAGCAGCGTCTCGATCACCACCGAGGGGGTGGCGATCGCCACCTGTTCGAGCACCGAGGGCCCCGCGACGATGACCTGCGCGCCCGAGGCATGCCCCGTGATCCGCGCCAGCTGGCGGTCGATGTCGGCGATCCAACCGAAGCTGCCGCGCAGCGTGTTAAACTGCTCGCCGATCCGCGCGATCATGCGCGGCGCCTGATCGACCAGATCGTAGGCCGGCTGGACAATCACCAGGATGGCCAGCACCACTGCCACGATCGCCGCAAGCAGCGACAGCGCCGAGGCGACGACGTTGGGCAGGCCGAGGCGGATCAGGCGGTCGGCCAGGGGTGTCAGGACGATGGTAAGTATGATGGCCGACACCAGCGGCAGGAACACCACCGAGCCCACCGAGAGCACGAACGGCAGCCCCAGGAACAGCGCCAGACCTAGCAGGAAGACCATCGTCGAGAGGAGGCGCGTGATCGGCAGCGCTTCCTGCGCCGCAGGTTCCGGATCGGTCGCGGGAGGGTTCGATGCCATTTGGGGCGAACTCTAGGTCAGAACGGGGGCGACCGGCAAGCCGACCCGCAGCTTGCGGATGGCGAGTCCCTCCGGCCCGGTCGACGGCTTCAGTTGGGCACTGGCTCCGGCGGACTGGTCGATGCGCCGAGTTCGGCCATGATCGCATCGTGCGCCACCGCATCGCCCACGGCGCGGCGCGGGATCGAACCGTCTTCGATCATCGCTGTGAGCGTAGCGCGCGCGCGACCGACCCTGCTCTTGATCGTACCGACCGCGCATTCGCAGATCTCGGCGGCTTCCTCATAGCTGAAACCGCCCGCGCCGACGAGCAGCAACGCCTCGCGGCGCTCGGGCGGCAGGGTCAGCAGCGCGCGGTGGAGATCGGCCAGGTGCATCGGCCCCTCCTGTCCCGGCGGCGCGACGAGGATCCGCTCGGCGACCGTCTCGTCATAATCGGCGCGGAAGCGATTGCGCCGCATGTCGGTGAGATAGGCGTTGCGCAGGATCACGAAGGTCCAGGCCCGCATGCTGGTGCCCGGCTCGAACCGCTCCTGCGCGGCCCAGGCCTTGAGCAAGGTTTCCTGCACGAGATCGTCCGCCAGATCGGGACGACCGCACAGGCCGCGCGCAAACGCCCGCAAATGCGGGATCACGCCGGTAAGCTCCCGTTTGAAACTGACCGCGTCGGCGGCGCTACGCATCTCACTCATCCGCGCTGTCTAAGTCGTCCAGCAGCTTCGAAAAGGAATCCGGCAGCGGTTCCTCCACCACCGAATCGTAAAGGCGCCGCAGACCCGACGCCCAATCGGGAGAGGCCTGCCGCCTGCGCTCGTTGCGCTCCATCCCGATGTCCTTCATCGCCTTGTCTTTCACCTGTTTCGTTTTCTTCATCCGTTGCTGACCCCCCAAAGCCGGTCAGGCTGCTAACCGGCCCAGGCGCATTGTCCGGTCGGCATCCGCATAGCAATGGGCCACGACGCATTCGCCGTGGTTCAGCCAGCGAGGTGAGGAACGAAAGCAACCGCTTGTGGTTCCCATAGCGTCGCATTTTACAAGTTCTGGCATCCGCTGTGGGATCACCGCCGCGGGGTTGCCTTGCGGATCGGCGCGGCGTGGAGCAAATCAAGGCGGCATGACGGGGGAAGTCGGTAAGCGTGCGCTGCGGCGCCACTGGTACGAACGATTTCCCCGGGCGCTCCCGGTGGGTATCTTTCTGCTGACTTCGGCAGTCACGCTGGTCAGTGTCGCCGCGATCGAAAGCACCGAGACCAAGCGCCGGGTTACCCAACTTTCGCAGACCGCGAAGGTTCTCGCTTCCGCTCTCGAACGGCGGGCGGATACCCACGAGGCCTACCTCCGCTCCGGTGCGGCGGTATTCAGCACCCAGCAGGCGGTCAGCGGATCGCTGTTCCAGACCTATCTGAGCCAGTTGCGGCTCGATTCCGATTATCGCGGCGCCGAAGGGATCGGCTGGGCCATGCGGGTCGATCGCGAAGACATCCCGCAGGTCCAGCGGGATATCCGCGCCCACGGCCCGAGCAACTTCACGATCCACCCACTACCGACCGACGACCAGGTCTATGCGGTGCCGGTGACTTATCTCCAGCCCGAGACCGAGCGCAATCGCGGGGTGCTTGGCTACAACATGTATTCCAACTCGGTCCGTCGCATGGCCATGGCCGAAGCGGTCCGCTTTTCACGGCCCACCGCCACCGGCAAACTGGTGCTGGCCCAAGACCGAAGCGGATCGCACCGCCCGGGCTTCGTCATCTACATGCCCGTCTTCAGGATCGGCAGCGACGGTGCCAAACGGCTTAGCGGTTTCGTCTACAGCCCGTTCGTGGCCGAAACCTTCCTTCACTCGGCGCTACAGCTCGAAAACAGCGAGAACGTCGGGATCCGGCTCTACGATCGCTCGATCGGACCAGCGAACCTGCTTGCCCAGACCCCGCTGGCCGATCCTTCGGGGGTCACCGTCACCGAGCCGCTGGCTATCGCCAATCGCCCATGGGTGCTCCAGGTGGAAAGCAGCCGGCCGTCGACGCTGTCGTCGATGTCGCTGCTGACGATGCTTTTCGGGATGCTGGTGGCGAGCCTGCTGCTGGTGCTCGCTCGGCTGGTCACCCGGCAGGCGGCGGAAGATCGCCAGGCGCTGACGTGGCTGGAAGAGCAGGCGTCGATTCGCAATTCGCTGACACGAGAGTTGAACCACCGGGTCAAGAACACGCTCGCCAATGTGCTTTCGATCCTCTCGTTAACCCGGCGCCGCGCGACCGATCTCGACAGCTTCGCAAGCAGCCTCGAAGGTCGCATTCGCGCGCTGTCGGCGACGCACGACCTGCTCACCCAGTCCGATTGGGGATCGACCCCGATCGGCGCGGTCGTGCGTGCCGAACTGGCGCCCTACGCACAGGACAGCGAACGCGCGCTCGACATTTCCGGACCCGCGGTGGAGTTGGCGCCCAACGACGCGCTGTCGCTGGGCCTGGCGATTCACGAACTGGCGACGAACGCCGCCAAGTACGGCGCGCTAAGCGTGCCCACAGGCCAAGTTGCGGTGACCTGGCACCTGATTACCCAGGATCTGGCCCGGATCGAATGGGCGGAGCGCGGCGGTCCCCCGGTAAGCCAGGGGGCACGCAAGCGCGGCTTCGGCACCGAACTGATCGAAAAGATCGTCGCCCACGAACTGCGCAACCCGGTCGAACTCAAGTTCGAACCCGAAGGGGTGCGCTGCGCGCTGATCCTGCCGGTGCGAATGCCCGTGGATTTCGCGTTGCGTTCCCGCCCGCAATCGAAAGGCTGAATTAAGCCCTTCGATTGCGGCGTTGCTTACGCCAGAGGGCGGCTCGATCCGAAAAACAGCGCCTGGCTGATCGCAGCGCGGACGGTCGATTCCTGGAACGGCTTGGTCACCAGATAAGTCGGTTCGGGCCGGTCACCGGTAAGCAGGCGTTCGGGATAGGCGGTGATGAAGATCACCGGGACGCTGCCGATCTTCAGAATATCGTCGACCGCGTCGAGCCCCGAACTGCCGTCGGCCAGTTGGATGTCCGCCAGGACCAGTCCCGGAGTGGTCTCGGCGACGATCTGTTGCGCCTGGGTGCGGGTCGCGGCCATACCGCAAACGTCGTGGCCGAGCGAACGGACGAGATCTTCAAGCTGCATCGAGATCAGCGGCTCATCCTCGATGATCAGCACCGTGGTGGTGGATTCGCGGTCGATCTCCTGGACCGCCTGCTGGACCAACGCCTCCACTTCCGAGGGCTCCTTGTCCATCACGAAGGCAGCCTCATCGATCGAGAAATCCTCCAGCGTGGTCAGCAGCAGCGCCTGGCGGTTGAGCGGAGTTATGTGGGAGAGGCGGGCCTGCGCGGCGGCTTCATGGCTGCCCTCGCCTGCAACGACAACGCCGGTATCGACGAAGCCGCTCGACCATACCTTGTTGAATACATGATACAATTCGGCACGGCCGGTGCCGATCATCCGGCGCAAACCCTCGTCGACCAGCGCAGCTTCGAGCGTTTCGCGTACGAACGCGTCGCCGGTCGCCTGCGAGCCGGTCAGCGCGCGGGCATAGCGGCGCAGATATGGGAGATTGGTAGCTACTCTTGCGCCAAGCGACATTGAGACCCCTTCCGGATTTAGACCCGCAGACAAACGCGTCGGTCGGAGAATAGTTCCACGCCGGCCAACGCCAAGTGGAGCACGCCGCTTCGCGATTCAAGCTTCGTCGTCGCGGAGGTTTTCTTCGAGCCAACGTACCAGGTCGGACGGCACTACCGGCTTGCGAAAGCTGGCAGCGAAGTCGCATTCCTCGGGCAGCCTGTCCGATCCCGAACACATCGCGATCCGGCACCCTCGATCATGCAGCGAGCGCGCCAGCTCGATCGACTTTCCATCGGGCAAATGCAGGTCGAGCAGCGCCGCGGCAGGCACCGTTCGCCCCAGCCGCTCATGCGCGGCGGCAAGCGTCCCGGCGACGATCGTGTCGTAGCCACGGTCCGCCAATGCCGCCTCGATCGCCATCGCGACCAGGACGCTATCTTCCAGAATCAACACGCAGCGCGACGAAATCGAGGGCAATGGCAAGAACCCTTGTACGCCCAGGCGACGAGCGATGTGCGACGAACCGTGGGGCAATAGCGGGACACATTGGTCGCAGCGCCATCATTTGACATAGCTTCCGGAGTGTCCTTGGCTGCAGGGCCACGCGAGAGGGGTGGGCACGAATGACGTTCGCGGGATTAGAAAATCGAGTGCCATGCGCGTTGTGCCCGCTCGCCGCCTGCCGCGGCCTGCGCCCACTCGATGCGGGTCAGGTCGCCTACATGGAACGGTTCAAGCAGGGCGAGCTGAGCATCGACCGCGGCACCCAGGTGCTAGTCCAGGGCCAGCGCAGCGCTCACGTGTTCACCGTGCTGGAAGGCGTGCTGATCCGTTTCAAGCTGCTCGAGGACGGACGCCGCCAGATCGTGAATTTCATGTTTCCAGGCGACCTCATCGGACTTCAGGCAGCCATGGGCGAGCCGCTGACGCACGGGGTCGAAGCCTTGACCAGCGCGCGGCTATGCGTGTTTGCGCGCGGTCGCTTCCCCGAACTGATCCAGACGCATCCCGAATTGGGCTATGACGTGATCTGGCTGGCGGCGAAGGAGGAAGAAGCGCTTGAGGAGCATCTCGTCGCCTTGGGGCAGCGCACCGCGCGCGAGCGGATTGCCTACCTGGCAGTGTTCCTCGTCCAACGGGCGATGGAGACCGGGCTGGCCCATGGCAATTCGGTAGCGCTGACCGTTACCCAGACTCAGATCGCAGACATGCTCGGGCTGTCGCTCGTCCATACCAACCGCACCTTGCAGGCGCTGCGTCAATCCAACCTGATCACTTGGAATCTTAGCGAGATCCTCATCGCCGATATGGACGCCGCGCGGGAGTTCACGCGCTTCGATCATACCCCCAGCACCCCGCGCCCGTACCTCTAAGAAACTTTTCAAAAATTTTTCGAACGGGCCGGAACCAAACTTTTGCTCCGGAATTATAGCCTTGTCACCGCCGAGACCCCCCCTCCCGTCCAAGCGGCCGGTGATACGATCCCGAAAGGCCCTCGCTTCGTGCGGGGGCCTTTTTTTGGATCGACAGGTAGGCCGCAGGCTCGGCATCAGCCGTTTTCCCGCGCGAATATTTCGCAAGGTGCTAAGAACTTAGCAACGCTGCCTTCAACTGTCCGGCGTGCATGCGGCAGTGGGGCTAGGCCAAGAGGGCCGCTCGAATAGCAGCTTCGGCCGATGCGACGGCGCTGGCGGCTAGCTCGCCAGCGCCTCGCGCAGCCGCCCCAGCAGCCCGGGCTTGCGCTGCAATTTGGCCAGGACGCCGATCAGCGCGGCCGGGTCGTAGGGCTTGGCGAGCACCGCCCCAAGCTGGGCGACGTGATCCGGGATGCGTTCCGGCGCGCCGGTCGAAAAGATGATCGCAGGGGGCCGCGGGCTAAGCGTGGTCACAAGTTCGGCCATGGCCCATCCATCGTCGCGGTCGGCGAGATGGACGTCGAGGATCAGGATGTCGGGCTTGAGCCTTTCGAGCTCGTCCATCGCTGAGGCCACGCTCTCGCAGACGACCACCGCCTCGGCCCCGCCGGCCATCAGCGCATCTTCCAGGTTCAGCGCCAGCAGCGGATCATCTTCGACAATCAGCGCACGCCCCAGCGAGGGCTGCCGTTTCCGCGGTGATGTCGTCTTCGCCATTTTTCATCCTTGTGGACCGTGCGCGGATACGGTCCTCCGGCTCAGGCTAGCGAACGCGGCAAACCGCGCAGTGTTTCCACCAGGACTGCGATTTTGCGGTGCTGCGCCATTCCGGCAACACCGGGTCAAAGCGCTTTGTCGTAGATGAAATACTCGCGGTTGACCTTGCTGCCGATGGCATCGGCGATCGCGTTCATGCCCTGGTTGTCGTCGAGCACCCAGCCGATCTCGGAACGCCTGGTGCCGTATTTGGCAAGGGCCACGCGGCGGATATACTCGATCATCATAAAGGCTAGCTGGCTGGCCAGGCGCGAGCTTTGCAGCCGTTTGAGCACCCCCATCAGCGGCACCCGCATCGAGGCATCGGTCGGCTTGCGCAGCCACCACAGCAGCTTCGCCCAGCCGAACGGGAAGAGCTTGCCGCGGATCGCCTTGATCGGACCATTGAGGTCCGGCAGCGTCATCATGAACGCAACCGGCTCGCCCTCGAGCTCGGCGATCATCACCAAGTCGTCCTTGACCAGCGGCTTCAGCTTCTTGCCGACATAGGCGATCTCGCTATCGGTGATCGGCACGAACCCCCAGTTGCTCGACCAGGCATCGTTGAGGATCGCCAGGATCGTCGCGGCCTCGCGATCGAAATGCTTGAGATCGACCTTGCGGATGCGGATGCGCGGGTTCTTCTCGCCCGAGGCGACGATCCGCTCGATCAGCGGGCCGAACCCCGCGACGATGTCGAGGTCGTAGGTCAGGAGCGTCTTGGCGCGGGCGTAGCCGAGCGCCTCGATCCACGCCTGGTAGCGCGGATCGTGGTGCCCCATCATCACCATCGGGCTGTGATCGGCGCCCTTGACCAGCAAGCCCGGCTCGTCCCAGATCGACAGGCTGAGCGGGGCGAGCGCGCGCGTCATGCCTTTGGCTCGCAACCAGTTCTCGGCGCGGGCGATCAGCGCGGCCATAGCCTCCGCGTCCTCGGCCTCCATCATCCCCCAGTTGCCCGTGCCCGGCCCCATGCCCTGTTCGGGCGGCAGGGTCAGCGCCAGCTTGTCGATATGCGCCGAGATGCGCCCAACCACCGCGCCGCCCCTGTGAGCGAGGAACAGCTGGACCTCGGCGTGCTCGAAGAACGGGTTCTTGCCCGGCGTCAGCAGCTCGCGAACCTCGGCTTTGAGCGGCGGGACCCAGTGCGGATCGTCGGCGTAGAGCCGGAACGGCAGGTCGATGAACGCCTCAAGATCGGCTTTGCCCGCGGCCGGCGTCACGATTATGGGGTTTGCGGCCATGGTCTTGCCTTTGTTCAGGTATAGCGGACGCAGCCTATGCTATCCGCTGGCGGCAATGCCAAGCCTTGCGCATCACCGCGGGGGGCCTAGATTTGGGATACCGTTGGAAACCTGAATGACCGTTTTGCAAGCCATTGCCGTTCCGCTCGACGCTGGCCGTACCTCGCCGGAAATTCCGGACGATCGGGCCATGCTGCGCGCCGCGGTCGAACTGACCCGCGATCTCGCGGCGGCGCGGGCGGCGATCTATTGGCCCGACATGCTACTGTCCGCGCTGCTGGGCTATGCCGGGCTGGCGGGGGCGATCCTGCTCGACAACCCGTGGGCGGCCATCGCCAGCGGGCTGGTCTCCGCGCTCGCACTGTACCGCGCGCTGCTGTTCATTCATGAGCTGACCCATATCCACAAGACCGCCCTGCCCGGCTTTCGCTTCGGCTGGAACCTTTTGGTCGGCATCCCCCTGCTGACGCCGTCGCTGATGTATGAGAACGTCCACACGCTGCACCATGCGCGCACCCGCTACGGCACGGCCGAGGACCCCGAATACCTGCCGCTGGGGCTGATGAAGCCGTGGTCGCTGCCGCTGTTCATCGTGATCGCGCTGCTGCTGCCGGTCGGCCTGCTGATCCGTTCGGCGGTGCTGGTCCCGCTCGGCGCGATCATCCCCCGCTGCGCAGGCTGGTGTGGGAGCGCGCCTCCGCGCTGTCGATCAATCCCGCCTTCCGCCGCCGCCCTGCCGAGGGCGAATTCCGCCGTCAGGTGCAGTGGCAGGAAACCGGCGTCTGGTTGTGGTCGTGGGTCCTGCTCGCCAGCGCGGCGCTGTGGGACTGGCGTCCGCTGGCGATCGGAATGGCGGTGGTCTCGCTCACCGCGGTGCTCAATCAACTGCGCACGCTGGTTGCCCACCTTTGGGTCAACGAAGGCGAGCCGATGACCGTCACCGCGCAATACCTCGATTCGGTCAACGTCCCCCCGCCCGGCCCGTGGGCCGAGCTGTGGGCCCCGGTGGGCCTGCGCTATCACGCGCTACACCACCTGCTTCCGTCGATGCCCTACCATTCGCTGCCCGAAGCACACCGCCGGCTCAGCGGCGAACTGACCGCACCGTCGACCTACCACGAAGCCAACCACCCCGGCCTGCTGCATCTGGTGTTCCGGCTCGCGCGGAGCACGATGCTGGCGCGTTAGTTCACTCTTCCGTCCGGATCAGCACCGTCTCACCAATCAGCGCGAATAGCACGAACGGGGCCCAGGCGGCGAGCAGGGGCGGATAACCCCCGAGGCTGCCCATCGCCAAAGCGGCGTTGTCGACCACGAAGAATGCAAAGCCCAGCGCCATCCCGATGGCCGCGCGGACGAGGACGTGGCCAGATCGCGCCAGCCCGAAAGCCGCGACCGCGCCGAGCAACGGCATCAAGACAGCCGACAGAGGCCCCGAAATCTTGTGCCACCATGCGCTTTCCAGCTCGCCGGTGCGGCGTCCCGCGGCTTGCATCGCATCGATCGAGCTACGTAGGGTAAACAGGTCTTCGGCATCGGCATCGACCTTACTGATCGCGATCTGCTCGGGCGTGATCCGTTCGGCGACGATCGTCGCGGCGGGCATCTTCTCCAGCTTGACGCTCTGGACCGCGAAGCTGCGCGGGGTTTCCAGCCGCCAGCCCGGCGCGGCGTAAGTGGCCTTCGGCGCGGTGACAATGTCGATCACCCGCCCGGCCTCGTCGCGCCTGTACCACGATACACCGGTCATTGTGGTGTCCGCGCCGGTTCCGCCGATGGCCTGGGCATAGAGCACGTTGGCCCCGTCGGCGAGCCAGACGTTGGTCTTCGCCGCGGCAGCGAGCGGAACTTTACCGTACTGCACCGCCTGCCAGGCCTTGAGCGTCGAAGCCGCGCGGGTCGCCAGACGTTCGTTGAAGCCGAAGCTGATCCCGGCAACGAGCATCGCGGTGAGCACCAGCGGGGCGAGGATCTGATGCGCCGAAAGCCCCGCAGCTTTCATCGAGATCACCTCGCTATTCTGGTTGAGCTGAACCAGGGTGAGGATGGTCGCCAGCAGCACCGAATAGGGTAGGAAGGTCTGAACCAGGCTCGGAACTCGCAAGGTCACGTAGTGCCACACTTGCGCCTGGCCGTTGCCCGCCGCCTCGAGGATCTTGCCGCTTTCCCCCAGCAGGTCGAGCATCTGGAGCACCAGCACCAGCATCCCCAGGACCGCGACGATCCGCACCGCGAACATCTTGGCGATGTAGAGGGTGACGGTGCGCGAGGGGAAGAATTCAAACTGCAAGCGGCTGGCCTTCGATGTCTTCGGGTACGGGCTCGTCGCGCAGACGCTTGCGCCCGAACAGCTTGCGGAACGCCCCGCTGACTTTGGTGAAGCCGCGTTCCAGCCCGCCGATCGCCTGCCCACCGGGGACATAGGCGACCCGCCAGTACATCCACGCGATCAGGGCCGCGAACAGCGCGAACGGCACCCACAACGCGATCAGCGGATCGATCCGTCCGAGCGAGGCGACGTCGGACGCGTACTGGTTCACCTTGTGATAGGCGACGACCATGATGATTGAAACGAACACGCCGAGCGCCGAGGTCGATCGCTTGGGCGGAATCGCCAGCGCAACCGCGAGGAACGGGAGCATGAGCATCATCACCACCTCGACCATACGGTAGCTGAAGCTGGCCTGGGTCTCGTTGCGCAGCGCCGCGGGCGTGGCCTTGTTCCAGCCCAGCTTGAGCAGTTCGGGGAGGATGTATTCCTTGTCCTTGCCGCCGCGCTGACGGAATTGCTCGATCTTGGGCAGGTCGATCGGCAGGTCGTGGCTGGAGAATGTCAGCACCCGCGGGGTGGCGATCCGGGGTCCATCCTGGACGATCTGGCCGTCGGTCAGACGCAGGATGATCGTATCGGGGCTTTCCTTGTTGGCGAGGAACTGCCCCTGCCGCGCGGAGATGGCCAGCACCTGACCCTTGTCGTTCGCGACGCGGGCGAAAATGCCGCTGAGCTTGCGACCGTTGTCGGCGCTCTGCTCGATCCGCAGCGCGACCTTGTCCTTCAGGGTGGTGAACTCGCCCACCTTGATCGCCGCGCCCAGCGCACCCGAGCGCAGCTCGTATTGCAGTTCTTCGTAGAAATAGTGCGACAGCGGCTGGAGATAGAAAACGTTGAGCAGGTTGGCCCCGGCTAGCACGATGGTGAAGATGAACGGTGCCCGCAACAGCCGCGTATAGCCCAGACCCACCGCCCGCATCACGTCGAGCTCCGAACTCGTCGCCAGCTTGCGGAATGCGAGCAGGATGCCCAGCATCAGCCCGAGCGGAATCGCCAGTCCCGCGTACTCGGGGATCAGGTTGGCGAGCATCTTGAACACCACCCCGACCGGCCCGCCCTCGCTGGCGACGAAATCGAACAATCGCAGCATCTTGTCGAGGATCAGCAACGACGCGGCGAGCACGAACGTGCCGACCATCGGCACGAGGACGAGCTTGCCGATGTAACGATCGTTGGCGGTCAGAAAGGGCATAAGACGAGCGCTCTGCTTAGCTGGCCGAGGCTTGCCGCGAAAGCCGCAATCGGCGAGGCTGGGTTCGGAGTGGGAGAACGAAGATGCCGAGAACCACCGCGATCCATCGCGAGAGCCATGCCGTGGCGCGGATCGGCTGGCTGCGAGCGGCCGTACTCGGCGCCAACGACGGGATCGTCTCCACCGCCAGCCTGATCGTCGGCGTCGCCGCAGCGGCGGCGGCGAAGCAGCCGATCCTTGTGGCCGGAGTCGCCGGTCTGGTGGCCGGAGCCATGTCGATGGCCGCGGGAGAATACGTCTCGGTTTCGAGCCAGGCGGATACCGAGGCGGCCGATGTCGCGCGCGAAAGCGCTGAACTGGCCGCCGAACCGGAAGCAGAGCGCGCCGAGATGGCCGCGATCTACCGCGGGCGCGGACTTTCCGCCGATCTCGCGCTCGAAGTTGCCGACGCGCTGATGGCGCACGACGCGCTGGGCGCCCATGCCCGAGACGAGCTGGGCTTGGCCGAAATGCACCGGGCCCGTCCGATCCAGGCGGCGCTGACCTCGGCCGCGACGTTCTCTGTCGGCGCTGCGCTGCCGCTTGCCGCCGCCGCGCTACTCCCGCTCGCCACGCTCGTCATGGGGGTGGCGGTCGCGGCGCTCCTGTTCCTGATCTTGCTTGGCGCAGTTGGCGCAAGGGCCGGGGGTGCGCCGATCGGTAAGGGCGTGGTCCGGGTGGCGTTCTGGGGCGCGCTGGCGATGGCCGCGACCTATGGCATCGGCAACTTGTTCGGGACGAGCATCGCCTGATCCGGCAGCGCAAAAGTCAGCCCACAAGTAGTGGCTTAATCGCCAGGATAAGGCCGAGGATGCTGGCCATCCACACCAGGGTGCGGACCTTGGGCACGCCAAAGCCATAGAGCGGCAGGTAGACCGCCCGTGCGCCCAGCCACAGCCAGCCGCCGAGCGCGGTGGTTTCGCTCGTCTTGCCCGCGACGACCACGCCGAGCAGCGCGATGATCGCGATGGGCAGCGTTTCGAGGAAGTTGTCGCGGGCGCGCTCCAGCCGCCCGACAACCGGTGACGGTGGCGCCACCGCCTCGTCGCGCGCGCCCATGTTCCAGGTGACGCCGTACTGGCGGGTCTTGGCCTGGACCGCGGCGACGATATGGACGAACAGGAGCACGGCACCCCATGCAAGGATCGTCAGCTCGGTCGGCATAATCGCGTTCCCCGTTGTTCAGCGGGATTGTGGCGCGGATCGTGGTTGGTGTCGAGCGGCGGGTCAATTGTTCACGAAGCGAGCTCGTGATGGACTCTCAGCTCACGCCTTTTCCAGCGTGCATTGTAACGGGTGCTGGTTCTGTCTGGCGAAATCCATCACCTGGTTCACCTTGGTCTCGGCGATCTCGTAGGGGAAAATCCCGCAGACCCCGACGCCCTTCTGGTGGACGTGAAGCATGACCCTCGTCGCTGCTTCGAGATCCATCCCGAAGAACCGCTTGAGGCACATCACCACGAATTCCATCGGAGTGTAATCGTCGTTGAGCATCAGCACTTTGAACATGCTGGGCTTCTTCGGCTTGGTCCGGGTCTTGGTCGCGACGCCGAGTTGATCGTCGCCATCCGGGCCGCGTGGGGCGCCGGGGCCATCATCGTCGTCCGCGGCGCGGACGGTGAGCCAAAGATCGTCGTACGGAATCATCGTCGCCTTAATATCGCATCGTCAGGGCCGAGCGGCAAGGGCAGGTGGTTAATCGAACGTGCAACAAGCGAGCGGGCCGGAGGTTTCCCCCGGCCCGCGGCTTTTTCGTTCGCGGCCGCGCGTTTGCGCGGACCGCAAATGCTTAGGCGGCCTTGCGGACCTTTTCGACCGCGAGGCTGACGCGGCTGGAGATCGGCTGGAACGCTTCGTTGGCCAGCTTCAGCGTGGCTTCGGCGTTCTTCGAGTTGAACGCCACGGCGTTGTCGAAGTACTTGCGCAGCAGCTTGCTCTGGATTTCGACGAACTCCTTGGGCGACTTGACCGAAGTCAGTTCCTTCGCGTCGGCCTGCATCGCCTCGAAGGTCGACTTGACCTCGGCGACGTAGCTCTTGCCCATCGTCTGGATGCCGTTGGCGAGAACCTTGCCGGTCTCGACCAGCGCCTCGAGGTTGCCCTTCGAGAACTCGTTGGCATCGCCCAGCGCGGCCTGGCTCTTTTCGAACGCGGTCTTGGCGCGCTCCTGGGCGTCCTTCACGGCGTCCTGGATCTTGGACGAGAAATCTTCGGTGGTCTTTTTGATGGTGGTGGCCATGGTGGTGTCCTTCAGTTTGGTGACAAGGTTGGTGGCGGGCTTGAAAACGGGCTTTGCGGTCTTGGTTGCCATCGCCGCGGCCTTGCGGGCGGGCTTGGCTTTGAGGGCGACAGGCTTCGGCGCGGCCTTGGCGGCCGCCTTCACCTTGATCGTCGGCTTCTTCTTGGCGACGGCGGGCTTGGCGGCGCGCTTGACCGCAAGCTTCGCCGGAGCGGGCTTGGCGGCCGGCGTCGCCTTGACGGTGGGCGCGGGCTTGGCGGCGAGCGCTTCGGCCTTGGCCGTAACCGGGGTCGGCGCTTCGGCCTTGACTGGCGCGGGCGCGGCTTCGGCCGGCGCGGGCTTGGTCACGGCAGGCTGGGCGGTGACCGCCTTTTCGCTTGCCGCGGCATAGGCCTTTTCGGCAGCGTCGGTGATCGGGGCATCGGCCATTTCGTATCTCACTCCAGCAGCGCGGAACCCATCGGTCCGCTCATGTTGCAGTGCACAAATAATCGCCGCAGTTGCGAAGTCAAGAACTTTTTGTTGCAGTGCAGCAAATAGCTCGGGCGAGCGTCAGACCCGGTGGAGCACTCCGCGGTAGGCTAGCCCTTCGAGCGTCCGCCCCGCGCCCACTGCGACGCAGTTCATCGGATCATCGGCGATCCGCACCGGGAGCCCGGTCTCTTCGGCCAGGACCGCGTCGATCCGCGGCAGCAGCGATCCTCCTCCGGTCATCACGATTCCGGCTTCGATGATGTCGGCAGCGATTTCGGGCGGGGTGTGCTCGAGCGCGCGGCGCACCGCCAGCACGATCTGATCAACCGGCTCGACCAAGGCCTCGATCAGCAGGGCGTGGCTCACCTCGATCTCGCGCGGCCGCCCGCGGGCGACGTCGCGGCCCTTGATCACGGTCATAGCCTCGGCGTCGCCCTTGGCCAGCCGCGCCGCGCCCACCGCCTTCTTGACCCGCTCGGCGGTGGCCTCGCCGATCAGCAGGTTGTGCTGCCGACGGACCGCGGCGGCGATGGCGTCGTCCATCTGGTCGCCGCCGACGCGCACCGACATCGCCATGCTCAGCCCCTGGATCGAGATCACCCCGACCTCGGTGGTGCCGCCGCCGATGTCGACGACCATCGATCCAGTCGGTTCGTTCACGGGCAGGTCGGCCCCGATCGCCGCGGCCATCGGTTCGTCGATCAGCCACACCTTCCTTGCGCCGGCGCGCGTAACGGCATCGCGGATCGCGCGGCGCTCGACCATCGTCGATCCCGAGGGCACGCAGATCACCATCTCGGGCCCGGCCCGGCCCCAGCGGCGCGCGCCCTGGACCTTTTCGACGAAGTGGCGGAGCATCTGCTCGGCCACTTCGATATCGGCGACCACCCCGTTGCGTAGCGGGCGGACGGTGCGGACATTGTCGGGCGTGCGCCCCAGCATCAGTTTGGCGTCATCGCCGACCGCGCGCACCCGGGTGATCCCGTCGATCGTCTCGAGCGCGACCACCGAGGGTTCGGCCAGCACCACCCCCTCGCCTTTGACGTAGACGACGGTGTTGGCCGTGCCGAGGTCGATCGCCAGATCGACCGGGCGGAACGGCGAAAAATCGAAGAAGGACAAATGGAGACCCCGGACCCGTGTTGTGCGCCCAAAGCGAGGGGGGCGCGAACATGAGCGCCAGATGAACCGGACGCGTCAGTGCGACGAGGCGGGCGGACATGGCGGCGGGGCGGGGCGCGACTGCCGACCCGCCCGGTTTACCGAGACTTCACGTACCGTCCCGGCGCGTCCTCGATCACCGGATCACCCTTGCCGCCGGGCACGCGCTTGCCCTTTGCCGGAACGGTAGCGGCGTCCTGGATCTTGAGCCACTCGACCCAGTCTGGCCACCAGCTACCCTTGGTCTCGGTGGCGCCCGCGACGAATTCGGTGAGCGAGCCGGGCTTCCCGGGATTTGTCCAGTACTGGTACTTGCCCGCGTCCGGCGGGTTGACCACCCCGGCGATGTGGCCGCTGCCCGCCAGCACGAACTTGGCCGGACCCTTCACATGGCGGAGCATCCGCCACACGCTTTCGGCGGGCGCGATGTGATCCTCCTTGCCCGCCTGGATATAGATCGGGGTCTCGATCAGCGCGAGGTCGAGCGGGGTTCCGTCGATGCTGAGCGCGTCGGGCTGGACCAGCTTGTTGTCGCGGTAGAGGTCTTTCAGATACGACTTGTGCCACTTGGCCGGCAGGTTGGTGACGTCGCCGTTCCAGTGGAGCAAGTCGAACGCGGGGTAGTCGTCGCCCAAAAGGTAGTTGTTGATCACGTAGTTCCAGATCAGGTCCGGCCCGCGCAGCATGTTGAAGGTCGCGGCCATATAGCGCCCGTCGAAAGTGCCGTCGGTGACCATGCTGTCGATCAGCGCGAGGTGCTTGTCGTCGATCAGCAGGCGCAGATCGCCCGACAGCTCGAAATCGACTTGTGCGGTGAAGAACGTCGCACTCTTGACCTTGCTCGCCTCGCCCCGGCGGGCAAGCAGCGCGAGCGCCGCGGCGAGTGTCGTTCCGGCCACGCAATAGCCGATGGTGTGGACGCTCTCCACGCCCAGCCGCGCGCGGATCACGTCGATCGCCTCGATCTCGCCGAGTACGTAGTCGTCCCACATGACATCGGCGATGCTGGCATCGGCGCTCTTCCACGAGACAACAAACACGCTGATCCCCTGCGCCACCGCCCAACGGATGAAGCTTTTCTTCTCGTTGAGATCGAGGATGTAGAAGCGGTTGATCCACGGCGGGAAGATCACAAGCGGCACGGCGAGCACGTCGGGCGTGGTCGGGGTGTACTGGATCAGCTGATACAGCGGGGTTTCGAAGATAACCTTGCCCGGCGTCACCGCGATGTTGCGACCGACCTCGAACGCATCGGGATCGGTATGGGTCAGCTGGCCCTTCCTGAGGTCCGCCAGCAGGTGCTCCATGCCCTTGACCAGATTGTCGCCCTTGGTCGCCAGGGTGCGTTCGAGTACCACCGGGTTGGTCAGCGGGAAATGCGCGGGGCTCAGCGCATCGACCATCGTCCTGGTGTTGAACGCAAGCTGGGCGCGCCCCTGCTCGTCGAGGCCCGGCGTCTTTTGCGCCAGCGTGACGAGTTGGTCGGCAAGCATCAGGTAGGTCTGGTGGATGAGCGCGAACACCGGTTGTTCGCGCCACTTCGGGTCCGCGAAACGGCGGTCGCTGCGCGGCAGTTTGGCAGCGGTCTCGCCGGTGGCCGCCGAAGGCCCGATCCCGAACTGGCCGAGCACGGTCTGCCACAGCGCCAGACCGTCTTCCCACATCTGCTTCTGCACCGCCGGATCGCCCAGCGGCAATTGCCGCCACCAGCCCTGGACCTGCGCCGCCCACTTCACCGGATCGAACATCTGGGCGAGCGCGGGCTGGCCCTTGCTTGCCTGCTCGGCCGAAAAATCGAGCCACATCTTCTGAAGCTTGCCTGCGACCAGCGCCCACTGCTGGACGTCCGCGGGCTGCGGCAGGGCCTCGGGCGCGCCCGGCAGATACTGGCCGAACATCTGTTGGAGCGCGTCGCCCTGCATGTCGCGCAGCTTTTCGAAGATGGTCGGCGGATCGTCGTGGAGCGTATCGGTCATGGCTTGGATTCCTTGGCGGACGCGATCCGCATAGCGCATGACAGAGGTTTGGTGCAGTCCTTCGCTGTCCGAAAATCGCCACCGACCGGCGGCTTGCGGAGTTGTGGTTTGCGGGAACAGCGGATTCGCGTAGAGTCATGGTGCGGCGCGGCATGGTGCGCGTCGCGGCCCAAGGACGAAACGAACCGCCCCGATGGAAGACGAATTCTACCGCATCAAGCGCCTGCCGCCCTACGTGATCGCCGAAGTCAACGCGATGCGTCACGCGGCACGCCAGGCGGGGCGCGACATTATCGACCTGGGGATGGGTAATCCGGACCTGCCCCCAGCGCAGCATGTGATCGACAAGCTGTGCGAGGTGGCGAGCAAGCCCGGCGCGCACGGCTATTCGCAGTCCAAGGGCATCCCCGGACTGCGCAAGGCACAAGCGAACTATTATGGCCGCCGCTTCGGGGTCGATCTCGATCCCGAGCGTGAGGTGGTGGTGACCATGGGTTCCAAGGAGGGCCTTGCCAGCCTCGCCACCGCGATCACCGCACCGGGCGACGTCGTGCTCGCCCCCAACCCGAGCTACCCGATCCACACCTTCGGCTTCATTATCGCCGGGGCCACGATTCGCAGCGTCCCGACCACTCCGAACGAGGATTACTGGCGCGCACTCGATCGGGCGATGGCGTTCACCGTGCCGCGTCCTTCGATCGTGGTGGTGAACTATCCCAGCAACCCCACCGCCGAGACGGTCGACCTTGCGTTCTACGAGCGGCTGGTGGCGTGGGCCAAGGAGAACAAGGTCTGGGTGATCTCCGACCTCGCCTATTCAGAGCTTTACTATGACGGCAACCCAACGGTCTCGATCCTGCAGGTGCCAGGGGCGAAGGACGTCGCGGTCGAGTTCACCTCGCTGAGCAAGACGTTCTCGATGGCCGGCTGGCGGATCGGGTTTGCGGTGGGCAACCAGCGGCTGATTTCGGCGATGACCCGGGTCAAGAGCTACCTCGATTACGGTGCATTCACGCCGATCCAGGCGGCCGCCTGCGCCGCGCTCAACGGCCCGCAGGACATCGTCGTCAAGAACCGCGAACTCTACGCCAAGCGCCGCGACGTCCTGGTCGAAAGCTTCGGCCGCGCCGGGTGGGACATTCCCCCGCCCAAGGCGTCGATGTTCGCCTGGGCGCCGTTGCCGCCCGCGCTCAAGGACATGGGCAGCCTTGAGTTCTCCAAGCAGTTGCTGGTTCACGCCGATGTCGCCGTGGCCCCAGGCGTGGGTTACGGCGAGGAAGGCGAAGGCTTCGTCCGCATCGCCCTGGTCGAGAACGAGCAGCGGCTGCGCCAGGCCGCGCGCAACATCCGCCGCTATCTTCAGACGATGGGGGTCAACGCCTCGGCTGCATAAGCTGATACGCGTGAAGGCCGATTTCTGTCGGCTTGCGAATCAGTGGCAACACGGCGGCACGCGGTTCGACCGGCGAAACCCGCTGGACGATGCGGCGGTTTCGGGCGAGGGATGGCGCTGATCAAGGAGCCCGCCGAATGAATTTCCGCAATCGCATCGAATTGACCCTGGAGAACGGGGTGGCTCACGTTCAATTGGTCCGCGCCGACAAGATGAACGCGCTCGATCCCGAGATGTTCGCCGCGATCCTGGAAGCTGGCAGCCACCTGTTCGAGGAACCTGCGGCACGCTGCGTGGTGCTATCGGGCGCAGGCCGTTCGTTCTGCGCCGGGCTGGATCTTACCAGCATGGGCCAAACCGATCGCCACCGCGAGGTTCCGCTGACCGAGCGCACCCACGGCAATGCCAACGCCCCGCAGCAAGCGGCGATGGTCTGGCGCAAGCTGCCGATTCCGGTGATCGCGGCAATTCACGGAGTGTGCTTCGGCGGTGGCCTGCAGATCGCCAGCGGCGCCGACATCAAGATCGTCGCGCCCGATGCGCGGCTGGCGGTGATGGAGGTCAAGTGGGGCCTCGTCCCCGACATGGCCGGCTACGTGCTGTGGCGAGGCAACGTGCGCGACGACGTGCTGCGCGAGCTGACCTACACTCACCGCGAATTTACCGGCGAGGAGGCGGTAGCCTATGGCTTTGCCACCCACGCCGACGCCAATCCGCTGGCCCGCGCCATGGCCCTGGCGCAAGATATCGCGAGCAAGAGCCCGCACGCGGTGCGCGCCGCCAAGACCATCTCCAACAAGTGGTGGGACGCGACCAACGACCAGTTGCTGATGGCCGAAAGCCACGAGCAGCAGCGCTTGATGGGCAGCAAGAACCAGCGCGAGGCGGTGCTGGCCGGATTGGAAAAGCGCAAGGCCGAGTTCGGCGATCCGTAATTTTCGCCCCGCTTCACCCAGCGCGGTTCGTCCAGAGCTTGTCGAAGAACCCCTTTGTTCTTCGGGCAGCAGTGCGCGAGGCACGAAGAACAGGACGGTGCGTCGACAAGCTCAGCACCAACGGGTCATTGCCATGAACATTCGCATCGCACTCTGCCTCGCGGCCCTCCTCGCCGCCACGCCGCTGGCGGCACAGGATATTTCCGCCGAACGCCTCGCCGAGACGGTAAAGGTTCTAGCCTCCGACACGTTCGAAGGCCGCGCGCCCGGCACCGTGGGGGAGGACCGGACGATCGGCTATCTGATCGGACGATTCCAGGCGCTGGGACTCGAACCTGGCGGACCCGCCGGGGCCTGGACCCAGACCGTGCCGCTGCTCCACACCCAGCTGGGCGAGGCTAGAAAATTCGATGTCGCGACAAGCGGCCAAACGATCTCGTGGAAGCCGGGCACCGACGTCTACGTCTCGACACTTCAACCGGTCGATGTCGCGCGCGTGGAAAAGGCTCCGCTGGTGTTCGTCGGTTATGGTGTGACCGCGCCAGAGCGCAAGTGGGACGACTTCAAAGGCGCCGACCTCAAGGGCAAGGTCGCTGTGTTCTTGGTCAACGACCCCGATTTCGCCGCCGCCAAGACCGATCCCGTCGCGGGTAAATTCGGCGGGCGGACGATGACCTACTACGGCCGCTGGACCTACAAGTTCGAGGAAGCCGCCCGCCGTGGAGCGGTCGCCGCGCTTATCGTCCACGAGACCGAGGCCGCCGGCTACGGCTGGAGCGTGGTTACCGCTCCGCGCGGCGAAAACTACGATCTGGTCCGCGAGCCTGGCAAGCTCACAAGTCTGGCCCTGCAAGGCTGGATCTCGGGCGAGGCGGCCACAGCGCTGTTCGCCGCCGCCGGGCAGGACCTGGCGAAGCTGCGAGTCGCCGCAAGGACGGCGAAGTTCCGCCCTGTGCCGCTCAGCGCCACGCTCGACGCCGCGGTGCCCAGCACCCACGGCGTGGTCCAGAGCCACAACGTCCTCGCCCGCATTCCCGGTGCGGCTTACCCCGACGAGGTGGTGATGTACGGGGCGCACTGGGACGCCTATGGCCGCGGCGCGCCTGACGCGCTGGGCCGCGTGTTCCGCCCCGGCGCGAACGACGACGCGCTGGGTGTCGCCGGACTGCTCGAGATCGCCCGCGCTTTCAAGGCCGCGCCGCTGCCCGAGCGCAGCGTCGTGTTCGGCATCTGGACAGCCGAGGAGCGGGGCCTGCTCGGGTCGGAGGCCTACGCGACTGCCCCAGTCTATCCGCTCGCCAAGACCGTCGCCAGCCTCACGCTCGACATCTTGCAGACCGCGGGTCCCGCCAAGGACGTGATCCTGGTCGGCCAAGGCAAGACGACGCTCGAGGACGATCTCGCCCGGGTCGCCGCTGCGCAAGGTCGCGCGGTGAGCGTCGAGAGCCTGCCCGAGCGCGGTCTGTACTACCGCGCCGATCACTTCAGCCTGGCCAAGCGCGGGGTGCCGCCGTTGCTGATGATGGGGATCGCCGGAGCCAGCGACCTGGTCGAGGGCGGCAAAGCGGCGGGGCAGGCGTGGGTCGATGCCTATACCGGCCAATGCTATCACCAGACCTGCGACGTCTGGTCACTCGAATGGAACCTGACGGGCGCGGTACAGGATGTCGCGCTGATGCAAACTATCGGCGATCACCTCGCGAATTCCAGACATTGGCCCGAATGGAAGGCGGGTAGCGAGTTCGCCCAAGTCCGTGCGGCCAGCAAGGCCGACCGGCGTTGAACGCTCCTGCCGTTCACTTAACCGGATGCTAACCATATTGCGGTGAACTGTGCCGGTGACGGACCCACGGGGGGTGGATCCCGACCGGAGCAACGGGGCACATGGCCACTACCGACACTGCATCGCTGACGATCGCCGAACTGCGCGAATTCGCCGGCTTCTCGAACGCCGAGCAGCGCTACATCAAGCGCAGTCTCGACATCGGGCTCGGTCGCCAGGACGCCTTCAAGTTGTGGGCGCGTACCCCCGACGAGACCTCGGCAATCCGCAGCCAGTACCTGCTCTACCAGGAACTCAAGGCCCTGCGCGGCGAGATGGCCGCCGGCGCCATAGATCACGGCGGGTTCGACGGGATCGAGCAGTTCATGGGCACCCTGATTCGCCTGACCGCATTCGACCTGGCGCAGGAACGGCTATCCGGCTTTTCCGCCTATCGTTTCCTCTACGAGCGCCTGCTCGGCGCGGAAGTGCGGCCGTGGCTGCCGTCAGCGTTCTGCGCCGCCGCCGCGCTGCCCCAGATTCGTCCGGAACGGAGGCGGGGGCTGTTGCAGTCGATCAGCGAGGCTGCAGCCACCGCGCCGGGCTGGAGCGCCAGGGCGCCGACGTTCTACCCGGAATGGGTGGAGAAGGAGGCGGCCTGAGCGGGCTGACGGCGTTGCGGTGACGCGCTCTCGACGCCAGACCCGCAATTTCGGTGGGACGCAAACATTCGTTCGCAAGTTCGCGCGGATGGAGGGAGCACGTCTGCTCGCTAGACTCTCACCCCTTGTACAACCCGTCCAGCCGCGCCCCATAGCGTTCCCGGATCTTGTGCCGCCGGATCTTCATGCTGGGGGTCATCTCCTCGTTCTCGATCCCGAACGGTTCGTCGGCGAAGGCGATCTGGCGGACCTTTTCGGTTACTGAGAGGTCTTTGTTGACCCGGTCGACAGCGGCCTTGACGGCGTTGCGGAAGGCGGGGAGGTCGCTCAGCGCCTTGATGTCGAACTTCTCGCCGTTGGCCACCGCCCATTCCGCGGCCCATTCCGCATCCGGCACCACCAGCCCGACGAGATAGGGCCGGCGGTCGCCGACAACCATCGCCTGCATGATCTCGGGTTGCAGCGTCAACATCCCCTCGACCTTCTGGGGGGCGACGTTGTCACCCTTGTCGTTGACGATCATGTCCTTCTTGCGGTCGGTGATGACAATTCGGCCCCTATCGTCGAGATGCCCGATGTCGCCGGTGTGGAGCCAACCATCGACCAGCGCGCGCGCCGTCTCCGCTGGATTTTGCCAGTAGCCATGCATCACCAGTTCGCCGCGGACGAGGATTTCACCGTCCTCGGCGATTCGCACCTCGACCCCGTGCATGGGCGGGCCGACAGTATCCATCCGGATGCCCGCGGCGGGGCGGTTGCAACTGATGATCGGTCCGGCCTCGGTCTGGCCATAGCCCTGCAACAGGGTGATCCCCATCGTATCGAAAAACGCGCCGACTTCGGGGTTGAGCGGCGCCCCGCCGGAGACCATCGCCTTCATCCGCCCGCCGAAGCGGGCGCGGATCTTGGGGCGCAGGGTGCGGTCGAGGATCAGATTCATTGGCCTGTCGCGCAATCGGTCCTTACCCGCCAGCCGCCCCTCACCGATGCTCATCGCCCGGCCCATCAGGTAGTTGGCGACCTTCCCCTGCTTTTCGACCTGACGCATGATCCGGGTGCGCAACACCTCGAACAAGCGGGGGACCACCACCATTATCGTCGGGCGGGATTCCTCGATGTTGGAGGCGAGCTTCTCTAGGCTTTCGGCGTACCAGATTTCCGCGCCCAGCCCGATCGGCAGGAATTGCCCGCCCGAATGCTCGTAGGCATGGCTGAGCGGAAGGAACGAGAGGAAGCGTTCGTCGCCCCAGCCGAAGTCTTCGGAAATGATCCGCGCCGCGCCCGCGACATTGGTGATGATCGAACCGTGGTGGAGCATCACCCCGCGCGGCGCCCCGCCGGTGCCGCTGGTGTAGATCAGGCAGGCGAGGTCGCCCCGCTCAACGGTGGCCTGATGCGCATCGACGGTCGCGCGCGCGGCCGCGGCATTGCCGCCCAGCAGGGCGTCCCAATCGTGGAACGACACCATGCCGGCCTGCGCGGTGCGCAGCGGCTCGATGCCGATGACATGCTCGCATTCGGCGCGGAATACCGCGGGGAGCAGTGGCTTGGCGAGCTTGGCGGTCGAGACGATCACCGCCTTGGCGCCCGAATTCTCGAGGATATGGAGGTGATCGCGTTCGGTGTTGGTGGTGTAGGTCGGCACGGTCACCAGCCCCGCGGCCATGATCCCCAGATCGGCGATGCACCATTCGGGGCGGTTCTCGGACACCAGCATCACCCGGTCGCCGGGTTTGAGCCCCAGGCCGAGCAGTCCTTCGGCGAGCAGGCAAACCCGCTCCGCCGCCTGAGCCCAAGAGATTGCCTGCCACTGCCCAGCGCGCTTGACCGACAGGAACGGCTGATCGCCGCGGGTAGCGGCGCGGTCGAGAAACATCGCAACCAGGCTGTTGTAGGTATCGAAATCGGCCAGCTTCAACTCATTGCTCCCCCACCTCCGCTCATCCCGAGTGTGTCGAAGGATGTCGCGCAATGGCCGAGCCTGGCGCGGCATGTCTCGACTTTGCTCGACATGAGTGGGCCTTGTCAGGTGGCTTTATCAGTCTGCGGCATGACGGCAACTACTCGGCGACTGCTGCGCCCTCGCTGCGCGGATCGGCCGCCCCGATCCAGCGATTGCCGACGCGTTCGATCGCGTTGGCCTTGAAGCTGGGCTCACGCGCAATCACGGACTTATGGCCGAGCGCGACGAGCGCCGGGATCATCGCCTCGAGCGCGCTGCCCTTCTCGACGAACACCGTATCGCCCTCGGGCGCGAAGATCACCGGGAGCGCGATGGCGTCCTGCGCCGAGAGCTTCCAGTCGATCACGCCGATGATCGCCTTGAGCACTTGAGCCGGGATCGTTGCGCCCCCGGCCGCGCCGATCGCGAGGCGCAGGGCGCCGTCAGGACCATAGACAAGCGTCGGGGCCATCGAGCTGCGCGGGCGTTTGCCGGCTTCGACCCGGTTTGCGGTCGGGCGTCCGTTGGCGTCGCTAGGGGCGAGGTTGAAATCGGTCAGCTCGTTGTTGAGGTAGTAGCCGTTGACCACCAGCCCCGAACCAAAGATCGATTCGATCGTGGAGGTGTAGCTGACCGCGCTGCCCGCCTTGTCGACCGCGACGAAGTGCGAGGTGCCATTTTCGGGTTGCGTCGCCGGATCGGCCCAGCTCAGCGCCTGCGCGCCCGGCGGGGTGCCGGGGGAGATGACGCCGAGCGTGCGCGCCGGATCGATCAACGCCGAACGGCTCGCCAGATAGGCGGGGTCCATCAGACCCGCCGCGGGGACGGCCACGAAATCTCCGTCGCCGAGGTAGCGCCCGCGATCGGCGTAGGCGAGGCGTTCGGATTCGGCGATCAGGTGCCAGGCGACCGGCGAATCCTTGCCCAGCGCGCCGAGATCGAACCGTTCGAGTTGCTTGAGCGTGGCGTACACCGTCGTCGCGCCCGATGATGGCGGGCCCATCCCGCAGATGCGATAGCCACGGTATGCACCGCACAGGGGCTGACGTTCCTTCGCCTGGTAGGCAGCAAAATCGCTGGGCGTGGTTGGTGCGGGGTTGGTCGGCGCCTGGTTGATCCGGACCGTCGCCGCGGTGGGATTTTGCCCGGTGTAGAACGCGCCGGGACCCTTTTCGGACAGCTCGGTCAGGAAGTCGGCAAGCGCGGGGTTGCGGATGATCCGGCCGGTCGCGGCTGCGGTTCCGTCCTGGTTGTAGAACAAGTCGCGGCCCTCGGCGTCGTACGCCCCGGTGACGGGATATTCGGCCAGTACTTCGTGCAACCGCGGGGTCACCGCGAACCCGTCACGGGCGAGGCGGATCGCGGGTCCGAACAGGCGCTTCCAGGGCAGCTTACCATGCTGCCGATGGGCGAGCGCGGCCATCCGGATCGAGCCGGGCACGCCGACGCTGCGCCCACCGGGGATCGCCTCACGGATCGACATCGGCTTGCCGTCCTTGAAGAACCACTCGGGGTTCGCCGCGGCGGGCGCATTCTCGCGTCCGTCGTACGTAGTCACCGCGCCGTTCGGGTCGCCCCGGACGAGGAACCCGCCGCCCCCGATACCCGAGCTCTGCGGCTCGACCACGGTCAACGCGAGCATCGTTGCGATCGCGGCGTCGGTGGCGGTGCCCCCGGCGCGAAGCATCTCCGCCCCGGCTTGCGACGCGCGCGGATCGGCGGCGCTGACGATGCCTTGCGCCCCGGCGGTGGCGCTATCGAGCTGGCCGATGCGCGGGGGCGCGGTGGTCGTGGCGGGAAGGGTGGCGCAAGCAGACAGCGCGAGCGCGGCGAACGGAATCAAGAGACGGTGCGACATCGCCGCCGACGCTATGCGCTGCCGACCGCCTCGGCAATCGAGGAAAATCCGTCGCGGCGCATCCGGCGCACCAGCCCGGCGTTGATCTGCCGGGCGATGCCCGGACCTGCGAAGACCATCGCCGAGTACAGCTGGACGAGGCTTGCTCCCGCGCGAATCCGCGCCCAGGCGTCATCGGCGGTCGCGATCCCGCCGACCCCTATCAAGGGAATCGCCCCGCCGCTGGCGTCGCGGAAATCGCGCAGGCGTTGGTGGGCGAGGTCACGCAAGGGCTCGCCCGACAGCCCGCCCGCCTCCGCGGCATGGCGCGAGCGCAAGGCCGGACGCGAAATGGTGGTGTTCGAGACGATCAACGCGCCGAGCCGCCGCTCGAGCGCGATCCGGCAGATCGCGTCGATGTCCGTAGGTTCGAGATCGGGGGCAAGCTTGAGAAAGACAGGTGGACCTTCGTCCCCGCGCGCCGCCATCACCGCATCGAGTAGCGCCCCCAACGCACCTTCGTCCTGCAACGCGCGCAGGCCGGGGGTGTTGGGCGAACTGATATTTACCGTCAGATAGCTCGCGACCGGCGCCATGAGCCGCGCCAGTTGCGCATAATCGGCGATGCGATCGGGCGAATCCTTGTTTGCGCCGATGTTGACCCCGATCACGCCCGCCTGCCCTGCGCGGGCCTTCAGCCGCGCCAGCATCGCCTCGGCTCCGGCGTTGTTGAAACCCATCCGATTGATCACAGCGCGATCTTTGGCCAAGCGGAACAGCCGCGGGCGCGGATTGCCGGGCTGGGCCAGCGGGGTGACCGTGCCGACTTCGGCGAACCCGAAGCCCAGGCGCAGCAGCGCGCCAGGCACCTCGCCATTCTTGTCGTAACCGGGCGCGGCGCCGAGCGGACCGGGGAACGCGATTCCCGCGACGGTGGTGCGCAAAGCCGGGTCGATCGGCTGAGCCGGCAACGGCGCCGTCTTTAGCGCGGCGATGCTCAGACCGTGCGCGGTTTCGGCGTCGAGCGCGAACAGCGCAGGGCGGAGCAACGCAAACAGCATCCCGCACGCCTATGGCAGTGGTCCGGGCGTGGTTCAACGCAAGCCGCGTCACACATCTGTAACATAAGGATACGCAACAAAATATTTCGTGAGGCCGGCAATTTGTCGAATCCATACAATTCGCAAATCCACCGGTGGCCTAAGCCACGCCTGCGACCCGAAGGGCTCGGTGCAGAAATGCGGCGAGTTCTCCACTTTAAAAGGGCAGTCCAGCCATTCGTGGCCGGGCTGCCCTTCTTTGTCGGGTACTTGACCCGTCGCGGGCCGGGTTGCGCGCCTTGCCACCTCCGCTTAGACGGATGTCTGGACCTGCCGGTTCGGGACAAGGGTGCGCGAAAAGACCATGGCGCGAGTTTCGATGGCGCGAATGGCGCAGCCCGAAAGGTCGCGCGATGCCCGGCTGACCCAGCAGGGACTGCTTCGGCTCGAACTGTTCCCGCCACCCGCCTTCGTCACGCCTTATGTGACCACCTTCTTCCGGATGCGCTGCGACGAGCGGAGGATTCGCGACGTCCAGCCCTCGTCGCTGGGAATGATGGCGGCGATGGCGCGCGGATCAGGGAAAATGCGCTTCCTCGACGGACGCAGCGAGCCGAGCCACCGCTTCACTTTGCAATCGCCCACGTCCGCCGCCGCGACTTTCGAGGTGGACGGACCGTGGCACCTGTTCGGCGCGGCGCTGACCCCGCTCGGATGGGCGGCACTGACCGGGCTTTGCGCGACGAAGCACGGCAATCGGATTTACGATGGCGGGCAAGTGCTGGGTCCGGCGCTGGCCGAAGCCGCCAAGGGCATCGCTGAGGAGTTCGAGCGGCTTTCGTCCGAAGCCATGGTCGAGCGCTTTTCCGCCGCGATCCTCGCCTCGGTGCGTGCGATCAAGCCGAGTCACGCGCGTTTCGTCAAGATCGCGGGGGAATGGCTCGCGGGCTCGATCGCCCCGGCCGTGGCCGATCTCCAGGCCCGCGGCGGTTGGAGCGCACGTCAGGTCCAGCGCCTGACCGACCGCTATTTCGGACTTCCGCCCACTGCCCTGGCGCGCAAGTATCGGGCGCTGCGCGCCGCGGTGTTGCTTTCGCGTCCGGATCTGACCACCGACGAGATCGCGGCGGTGCAGGATCATTTCTATGACCAGCCGCATATGATCCGCGAGATGCGGCTGTTCGCGGGCCGGACTCCCGCGCGGATCGCCGATCCCGACACCCCGTTCCTCTCCGCGATCATGGACTTGCGCAATTTTCGCGAGAAAAGCTCGCGGCTGGCGCCGATCCCCGACGACTTGCGCGCGTGACGCCGCGTCCCTAGATGGTAATCGGAACGATTCGGTCTGATTAACGATGCGCCTTTCAAACCTAGCCGATTATGCCGTGGTCACTATGTCCGCCGCCGCACGGCATTGCGGCGGAGTGAAGGTTAGCGCAGCGCAACTCGCGGAGGAAACCGGGCTGCCTGCGGCGACGGTGCAGAAGCTGGTCAGCAAGCTCTCCGCCGCCGGCCTTTTGCGCGCCAGCCGCGGCGCCGGCGGGGGCCTCAAGCTCGCCCGGCCGGCCGCGGCGATCAGCCTGGCCGACATCGTCGAGGCGGTCGAAGGCCCGATCGCGCTGACCGCCTGCGTCGAAGCGGGCAAGCACGATTGCACGCTCGAAGGAACTTGCTCGGTCCAGCCGCACTGGAGTGCGGTCAACGCCGCGATGCGCGGGGCGCTGGCGGACGTGCCGCTCACCCGGTTGGCAGAATTGGCACCATGATGGTTTTCACACAAAGGCACGAAGGCACGAAGATGTGGCGCTCGCGGCGAAGCCGCATTGCCAGACCGATGGCAAGCCCTGGCGCTGAGGTCGGGCTGGATAAAATGGCCTACGGCCAGGAACGACCTCTTCGTGCCTTCGTGTCTTCGTGTGAACCCATTTTTCTGGGGAATGCGGCATGACCGACACCGTCATCCTCAAGGACCAGGCCGCGCGCGATGCCGCCGATCGCGTCGCCGACTACGAGCACGGCTGGTCGGCCGACATCGCCACCGATTTCGCACCGAAAGGCCTGTCCGAAGACACCGTCCGGTTCATCTCGGCCAAGAAGGCCGAGCCCGAATGGATGCTTGAATGGCGGCTCAAGGCCTATCGCCACTGGCTGACGATGACCGCGCCCGACTGGGCCAAGCTCAATGTCCCGCCGATCGACTACCAGGACGCCTATTACTACGCCGCGCCCAAGGCCAAACCCAAGCTGGGCAGCCTCGACGAGGTCGATCCCGAGATCCTGCGGGTTTACGAGAAGCTGGGCATTCCGCTCGAGGAGCAGAAGGTTCTCGCCGGAGTCGAGGGGGCGCGCAAGGTCGCGGTCGATGCGGTGTTCGACAGCGTCAGCGTCGCCACCACCTTTCGCGAGGAATTGAAGCGTGCCGGGGTGATCTTCCTCTCGATCAGCGAGGCCATCCGCGAATACCCCGAGATGGTCCGCAAGTGGCTGGCCAAGGTCGTCCCGGTTCACGACAACTACTTCGCCGCGTTGAACAGCGCGGTCTTTTCCGACGGCACCTTCGTCTACATCCCCGAGGGTGTGCGCTGCCCGATGGAGCTTTCCACCTACTTCCGGATCAACGCCGAGAACACCGGGCAGTTCGAGCGCACGCTGATCGTCGCCGACAAAGGAAGCTACGTGAGCTACCTCGAAGGCTGCACCGCGCCGATGCGCGACGAGAACCAGCTTCACGCCGCGGTGGTCGAACTGGTCGCGCTCGATGATGCCGAGATCAAGTATTCGACCGTGCAGAACTGGTACCCCGGCAACGCCGAAGGTCTGGGCGGGATCTACAACTTCGTCACTAAGCGCGCGCTGTGCCAGGGCAAGCGCAGCAAGGTGAGGTGGACCCAGGTCGAGACCGGCAGCGCGATCACCTGGAAGTACCCGAGCTGCGTGCTCAACGGCGAAGACAGCGTGGGCGAGTTCTACTCGGTTGCGGTGACCAACAACCACCAGCAGGCCGACACCGGCACCAAGATGATCCACAACGGCAAGCGCAGCCGCAGCACGATCGTCAGCAAGGGCATCAGCGCGGGCAAGTCGAACAACACCTATCGCGGACTGGTGCGCGTGGCGCCCGGCGCGGAAGGCGTGCGCAACTTCACCCAATGCGATTCGCTGCTGCTGGGGAGCGACTGCGGGGCGCATACTGTGCCATACATCGAGGTAAGGAACCCCTCGGCGCAGATCGAGCACGAGGCGACCACCAGCAAGATTTCCGACGACCAGTTGTTCTAC
This sequence comes from Novosphingobium sp. Gsoil 351, assembly GCF_009707465.1. Lineage (NCBI taxonomy): Bacteria > Pseudomonadati > Pseudomonadota > Alphaproteobacteria > Sphingomonadales > Sphingomonadaceae > Novosphingobium > Novosphingobium sp. Gsoil 351. Next base: position 2,530,416 of record NZ_CP046120.1, on the reverse strand, counting down.
GCCATGCAGCGCGGGCTGGGGCAGGAAGAGGCGGTCGCGCTGATCGTAAACGGCTTCGCCAAGGAGGTGCTCCAGCAGCTGCCGATGGAGTTCGCGGTCGAGGCGCAGAAGCTCCTCGGGATCAGCCTTGAGGGGAGCGTGGGGTGATGGGCCATGATCGTTGCGACGGCCACCAGAATGGCGATTGCGGTGCCGTAAAGCGCGCCAACGCCATTGACTGCGGCGGCATCATAGATGGTGGAACCGGTGTGGCGATTGCCAAAGGCGTCAAGCAACTGCTGGTGAATGGCGCCCCCGTGATCGAGCAATCCCATGAATTCGTCATAGAAAAAAAGAAAACTAATGCTCCAAATCGATAACCTCCACGCCGACGTCGGTGGCAAGCCGATCCTCAAGGGGCTTTCGCTCGCCATCGGGGCGGGCGAGATTCATGCGATCATGGGGCCGAACGGGGCGGGGAAATCGACGCTGTCGTATGTGCTCGGCGGCCGGCCGGGGTATGAGGTGACTTCGGGTTCGGTCACGCTTGAAGGGCAAGACCTTCTGGCCCTCGCCCCCCACGAGCGCGCCGCCGCGGGGTTGTTCCTGGGGTTCCAGTACCCGGTCGAAATCCCCGGCGTGTCGTTCGTCCAGTTTCTGCGCGAAAGCCTCAATTCCCAGCGCAAGGCGCGCGGCGAACCCCCGCTGTCCGGCGCCGAATTCCTCAAGCTGGCGCGCGAAAAAGCGGCGCTCCTGAAGCTCGACATGGACATGCTCAAGCGCCCGGTGAACGTCGGCTTTTCGGGCGGCGAGAAGAAGCGCGCCGAGATGGTCCAGATGGGCATCCTCGATCCGGCGCTGGCAATCCTCGATGAGACCGATTCGGGCCTCGACATCGATGCGCTGCGCGTGGTCGGCGACGGGATCAACGCGATCATGCGCCGGCCCGAAAAGGCGGTCCTCCTGATCACCCACTACCAGCGTCTGCTCGACTACGTCCGCCCCGATTTCGTCCATATCCTGTCGGACGGGCGGATCGTGAAGACCGGCGGGCCCGAACTGGCGCACCGGCTCGAGGCCGAGGGATACGAGGCGGTCGCGGCATGACCGTCCTCGCGCTGCCCTCCCGCCGCGATGAAGATTTCCGCTACGCGGACCTGGAGGCACTCGCGCCGTTGTGGCCGGTCGCGGTCGAGACGATTGCGGTCGCGGCGGGGGAGACGGGCGCACTGACGATTGTCGCCAGCGCCGAGGCGCCGGTGCGGTCGCTTTCGATTGTGCTGGAAGCGGGCGCGCGGTTCGATCTGCGCATCCTCAACGCACGGGTCGCCTATGGCCGCATCGCGCTCTCGGTGTCGCTGGGCGAAGGCGCGGACTTCATGCTCGGCGCCGCGCAGTTGGGCGGCGCGAGCGAAACGTTGGAGATCGTCACCACCGTGACCCACGCCGCGCCTAACGCGACCAGCCGCCAGACGATCCGGTCAGTCCTCGCCGGCCACGCCACCGGCACCTATCTCGGCAAAGTCGCGGTGGCGCGTGGGGCGGACGGAACCGACGCGGCGCAATCGGTGCGCGCGATGCTGCTCGACCGCACCGCGACCGCGAACGCCAAGCCCGAGCTCGAAATCTACGCCGACGACGTTAAGTGCGCGCACGGGTGCGCGATCGGCGAACTGGATGCGCAGGCGCTGTTCTACATGGCCAGCCGCGGGATTCCGCCCGGCGAGGCCAAGCGGCTGATGCTCCAGGCGTTCATCGCCGAGGCGTTCGTCGGCGCGGCGGACGAGGAAGCGCTGACCTCCGCGGCGCTGGCGCGGCTGGAGGTGCTGGTGTGAATACACTCACCAAAGTTCCGCTCAGGACCGGGGTTGGGAATTTGGCGCGGGATTTCCCCGGCCTCGCCAACCTCGACGGCTCGCGCTGGCACTACCTCGATTCCGCCGCCACCGCGCAGAAACCCCAGGCCGTCATCGACGCGACCACCGGCGCGATCGGGGCGGACTACGCCACCGTCCATCGCGGGGTCTACACCCGCTCGGCCGAGATGACGCTGGGCTACGAATCCGCCCGGCGGGGGGTCGCGTCGTTCATCGGCGGGCGCGAGGACGAGATCGTCTTCACCCGCGGCGCGACCGAGGCGATCAACCTGGTCGCCTACCGATATCCCAACAAAGGCCGGGTTCTGCTCTCCACGCTAGAGCACCATTCGAACATCGTGCCATGGCAACTCGCGGGTTGGCAGATCGATGTCTGTCCGCTGACCCACGACGGCCGGATCGACCTCGACGCCGCCGAGGCGATGCTTACCCCTGAGCACACAATGGTCGCGTTCGCGCACGTTTCCAACGTGCTGGGGAGCGTGCTCGACGCCAAGCGTGCCGCCGCCCTGGCGCATTCGGTGGGCGCGAAGCTGCTGCTGGACGGCTGCCAGGCGGTCCCGCGGATGCCGGTCGACGTCGCCGCGCTGGGTTGCGACTTCTACGTTTTCTCAAGCCACAAGCTCTACGGCCCGACCGGGATCGGCGCGTTGTGGGGGCGTGCGGACCTGCTCGAGGCGATGCCGCCGTGGCAGGGCGGCGGGGCGATGATCGAGCGGGTGACGTTCGAGCGCACCAGCTTCCTCCCGCCGCCCGCGCGGTTCGAGGCGGGCACCCCGGCGATCGTCGAGGCGATCGGACTGGCCGCGGCGATCGACTATGTGAGCAGCGTTGGCCTCGAAGCGATCCACGCGCATGAGACGGCGCTGGTCCGCCAGACCCGTGAAGCACTGCGCTCGATCAACTCGGCAACGCTGTTCGGGCCCGAGGACGCCGCCGGCATCGTCAGTTTCACGCTGCAGGGGTGCATCCGCACGACCTGGGCACCATATTGGACGAAGAGAACGTCGCGATCCGCGCCGGGCACCATTGCGCGCAGCCCCTGATGGAGCATCTCGGCGTTCCCGCCACCGCGCGGGCGAGTTTCGGGCTGTATTCGGATGAAAGCGATGTCGCGGCGCTTGTCCGCGGGATCGAACGGACGATGAGGATTTTCGGATGAGCGGTTTCGAAGTTGAGGAAGTCGAAGGCATCGCCCCGCCGCCGCGGGCGCGCGTGGATGTCGACGAGACGCCAGCCGAGAAGCTCAGCCGCAAGCGCGACTACCTCGACGGGTTCCTCTCGGCCAAACCTCCCGCAGTTTCCGCCGACCAACCCGGCGGAGCGATCTACGACGGCGTGATCGACGCGCTCAAGGAAATCTACGATCCCGAAATCCCGGTCAACATCTACGAACTCGGGCTGATCTACGGCGTCGAGGTCAGCCCCGAGGGCGACGTCACGGTGGCAATGACGCTGACCACGCCGCACTGTCCCGTCGCCGAATCGATGCCCGGTGAGGTCGAACTGCGCGTTGGCGCGGTCCCTGGCGTGCGTGACGCCGAGGTCAACCTGGTGTGGGAACCCGCCTGGGACCCGGCCAAGATGAGCGACGAGGCCAGACTCGAACTGGGGATGCTATGATGAGTGCGAACATTGGGACCATTCGGCCCCGCCCAGCCGCGGTGGCCCTCACTCCCGCCGCCGAGGCGCGCGTGGCCGAGCTGATGGCCAAGGCGCCCGAAGGCGCGATCGGGGTCAAGCTTTCGACCCCGCGTCGGGGCTGCTCGGGCCTCGCCTATTCAGTCGACTATGTGACCGAGGCTGCCGCGTTCGACGAGAAGATCGAGACCCCCGGCGGCCTGTTCTTCATCGACGCCGCCAGCGTGCTCTATCTGATCGGCAGCACGATGGACTGGCAGGAAGACGATTTCGCCGCCGGGTTCGTGTTCGCCAACCCCAATGCCAAAGGCGCCTGCGGCTGCGGCGAGAGCTTTACGGTCTAGGAGCGCGCAGCGCGGCGATGCACGCCGCGCGATCGACATCCTGGCCGTCGCTCGCCCGCCGCGCGTCGATGTAGGTCGCAAGCGGCTCCCTGCCTTCGACCGGCGGATAGAGATAGGCGTCGAGCACGCAGGCCGTTCCGGAAAACTGCAACTTGCGCGCGTCGCCCTCGATCACGTCGAGGCGCGGCTTGCCGAACTGGCGGATAAGTCCCGCGGCGTCGTTGCCGATCACGCCTTCGACGCCGGGAACGAACTGCGGGGTCGCGTTGACCGGCGGCTTGCGCGAGGGGCGCACGCGGGTCGGGACCGCCCTGGTAGCCGCGGGCCGGGAAATGCCGGTCGAGGCTGGTTTGGCCACGGGAGGCGTGGTCGCGCACCCGGCCAGCGTCACCGCCAGCAACGCGGCCGAGACGCGAATCATGACTTGCGTCGCCGATGGACGATATGCGTCGCAGCCGCCGCGCCGAGCACCGGGGCGACGAGGTTGACGAACGGCACGATCAGGAGCGCGACCACCACCCCGCCGAGCAGCGTCCGCTTCGCAAATCCCGGCAGGGGCGCGTTGCCCGCGTCGTCGCGATGGCGCAGCGCCACCATCTCGGTCAGCTCGCGTCCGAGCAGCACCGCGTTGACCCCTACAAACACAAGCGCGGTGCCGACCCCGGTCACCAGCAGAAGCAGCGCCACCGGCAGCGCCACCAGATTATAGCCCAGCGTCCGGCCAAGGCTACGCAGGCCAACCCGCACCTCCTCGCGCCAGCCCAACGCGCGGGCGGAAGCGGCGGCAGAGGGATAGTGCCGGGCTTCGACCGCCTGGACCACCTCGTCACCGAACAGCTGGAGAACCGCCAGCGCGACGATACGGAACAGGAACCATGTCGCGAACAACGCCAAGATCCCGGCGAGCGCCAGGGCGACACCCTCCACCCTTGCGTAGGCGGAAGCTGCGTAGACCAGTCCCCCACCCAACACCGCAAATACCGCCACGGTCAGCGCCAGGCTCTTGGCCAGAACCGCCAAAATCCTGCGGTCGCCAAGCTGGCCCAGCGCGAGGGAGAAGGCAGTCAGCATCGCAGCCGCAACTCGCCCGCCAAGCCTTGCCTGTCAATGCGATGGCGGTTAGGCGCGCCGCTTCCCCTGCCCCGACCGGAGACCTCATGACCGCCCCCACCTTCGACGTCATCGCCATCGGCAACGCCATCGTCGATGTCATGGCCCCGGCCGAAGACGCGACGATCGAGCGGCTCGGCCTCGCCAAGGGGGGAATGACCCTGGTCGATACCGCGCGCGCGCAGGAACTTTACGACGCGATGGGCCCGGCCAAGGAAATCAGCGGAGGATCGGCGGCCAACACCCTGGCGGGGCTGGCCGCACTGGGGGCCAAATGTGCGTTCATCGGTCAGGTCGCCGACGACCAGCTCGGAGAAGTCTTCGCGCACGACGTCCGCGCCGGCGGGATCGCCTACGCCACGCCGATGCGCGCGGGAGATCCGCCGACCGGCCGGTGCCTGATCTTCGTGACCCCGGACGGGGAGCGGACGATGAACACGTTTCTGGGCGCGAGCCAGTTCCTGCCGCCGGTGGCGCTGGACGAGACGCTGATCGCCAGCGCCGCGGTCCTCTATCTTGAAGGCTACCTGTGGGACCCCGAGGAGCCCCGCCGGGCCATGCGCCGGGCGATCGACGTGGCGCGCGCCGCCGGACGCATGGTCGCTTTCACCGCCAGTGAAAGTTTCGTGATTGAGCGCCACGGCGACGATTTCCGTGATCTAATCGCAGAGGGGATGATCGACATCCTGTTCGCCAACGAGGGTGAATTGGCGACGCTGACCGGCGAGAGCGACTTCGAGGCGGGGGTCGCAAAAGTCGCCGCCAACGTGCCGGTCCTGGTCGCAACTCGCGGCCCCCACGGCGCAATCGCGATTGCCGCTGGCAAGCGCGCAGAAGTCGCCGCCGAGCCGATCGCCAAGGTGGTCGACACCACAGGCGCGGGCGACCTGTTCGCCGCTGGATTCCTGTCCGGCCACGTCCGCGGCCTCCCGCTAGCCGATTGCCTGAAACGCGGCGCGATTTGCGCGGCGGAAATCATCAGCCACTACGGCGCCAGGCCCGAGGGCGACCTAAAGGCGCTGGTCGCAGCTCGCACCGGCTGACCTGAAAAGCAAAGCGCGCCGCGGCGCTTCGGTCCCGGCGCGCTTGCTTTTGCATCAGTCCTGCTTGCAGGACCGACGCGGCGGAGGCCCTTTGGGATGCGGTCAGCGGTTTGCCGCTGCAACCTCCACCGCGATGCCGCGAGAGGCCAGCGCCGCAGCGCGTTGAGGCGCCACTTCGGCGTGCTTTGCGCGAACGCAATCCTTGGCGGCGCGCTCTTCGGCAAGGAGCCGATTCTGCACCTCGACCCCGCACGCGTGTTCGATCGCGTGCGCGATGCGGCGATCCAGGGCCTTGCGGCCAGCGGTTCCGGTGAGCTGCAAATCGCCGTAGCCGACGGTCACGGAAGGATTGTTGCCGCTAGCCGCGACGGGGTTCGAGAATGTGGCGGCGGCGAGCGTCAAGGCGAGTACTAGGGCTTTCATGGCGGTGATCCTGTTTCTGTGGATGACCCTTCAGTGCCTTGGAAGGCGCCGCGCCACCAACAAAACGGTGGACCTGATATACAAGTATGACTTATGTATTGGGAATGGCTCGCCTACCTCCGCTCGCCGCCGTTCGCGCCTTCGAGGCGGCGGCGCGGCACGGCAATTTCAGCCGGGCGGCGGAAGAGCTGGCGATGACCCAGGCTGGGGTCAGCTATCAGATCAAGCTGCTCGAGGAACGGCTCGGGGCCAAGCTGTTCGCGCGATCCGGTCGCAATCGGGTGCTGACCCCGCTGGGCCAGCGGATCGCTCCGCGCGTCAGCGAGGCGTTTGCCGGGCTCGACGCCGCGTTCGCGATGGCACGCAGCGAGAATGAGGCGGTATTGACGCTAACCACGTCGCGGACCTTTGCGTTCAATTTCCTTTCAGCCCGGCTCGGCGGCTTCCAGCTCGCCCATCCCGATCTGGCGGTGCGGCTCGACGTATCCGATCAGCTCCACGATCTTGCGAGCGGTGAGATCGACATCGCCATCCGCGGCGTCCGGCGTCAACCTGAAGGGGTCGCCGTACACTTCATCGCACGCCAGGTGTTCACGCCTATGGCCAGCCCCGGCTTCCTCGCCACGCACCCGATCGCTTCTCTCGCCGACCTCGCCGGTGCGCCGCGGATCACCCCCGACGACGAGTGGTGGGATCTACTGCTCGGCGATGGCAGCGCGGCGACAGGTGGGGTGCGTTTCGATTCGCAGTCGCTCATCGGCCAGGCGGCGATTGCGGGTCACGGCGTGGCGTTGCTCAACCCGATGATGTTCACCCGCGATCTCGCCGAGGGCCGCCTCGTCGCGCCGCTGGCCGACGTTGCCTACGACGACCGCGCTTTCTGGCTGTGCTATGCGCCGCACAAGCGAAGCTTGCGGAAAGTCCGCGCGTTTCGCGAGTGGCTGCTCGGCGAGGTTCGCACTGCGGTGGGCGACGATCCGCATCGGGTGCTCGTTCCCGCTTGAACGCAAAAGGGCGGCCCCGCGGGACCGCCCTTTCGTGTTCTCGGCGTGGCTTCGGTGGATCAGCGCTTGCTGAACTGGAAGCTCTTGCGTGCCTTGGCGCGGCCGTACTTCTTGCGCTCGACCACGCGGGGATCCCGGGTCAGGAACCCGGCGGCCTTGACCGCGAGGCGCAGCTGCGGCTCGAACTTGCTGAGCGCCTGGCTGATGCCATGCTTGACCGCACCGGCCTGACCCGAAAGCCCGCCGCCCTTAACCGTAGCGATCACATCGTACTGGCCGGCGCGGTCGGAGATCTGGAACGGCTGGTCGATTACCAGGCGCAGCGTGGGCCGCGCGAAGTAGACTTCCTGATCGCGGCCGTTGACCGTGATCTTGCCGGTGCCGGGCTTGAGCCATACGCGAGCGACCGCATCCTTGCGGCGGCCGGTGGCGTAGGCGCGGCCCTGCGCGTCGACTTCCTTGTCGCGCAGCGGCGCGAGCGGGCCACCGCGCGGGAGCGGCGGAGCAGCGACGATCACGTCGTGGTCGTCGGCGGCGACCGCCGGTGCGGCGGTGCTGGTGGCGCCGGTCAAAGCGCCCAGATCGGCGAGATCGGAAACGGTGTTTTCAGTGTTCGGGGTGTCGGCCATGATTACGCGCCCACCTTGTTCTTGCGATTGAGCGAAGCGACATCGAGCGTTTCGGGCTGCTGCCCGGCGTGCGGATGGTCGGTGCCGGAATAGAGGTGCAGGTTCTTCATCTGCTGGCGGCCCAGCGGCCCGCGCGGGACCATCCGTTCGACCGCCTTTTCCATCACGCGCTCGGGAAAGCGGCCGTCGAGCACCTTGTCGGCGGTCACTTCCTTGATCCCGCCGGCGTACCCGGTGTGCTTGTAGTAAGTCTTCTGCTTCAGCTTGTTGCCGGTCAGCTTCACCTTGTCGGCGTTGATCACGATGACGTGATCGCCGCAATCGACGTGGGGGTGTAGCTGGGCTTGTGTTTGCCGCGGACGAGATCGGCGCAGATCACCGCGAGGCGACCGACGACGAGGCCTTCGGCATCGATCAGATGCCACTTCTTCTCGACCTCGGCCGGTTTGATCGACCGGGTCTGCGTGCTGAGCGCCTTCATGAAAGGACGGTCCTTATTTCTACAAGATTTTCGCACATCGCGCGTTGGAAGCGGGGCCTGTGGCGATTGAGGGCCGGCAAGTCAAGCTTTTCCGGGGGTTTGCGGAGAGGTAAAACAATACCGCTAAGTCCGCGCGCGCGCTCCCAACGCGTGCGCGCCCCATGCCGTGGCGCCCACCAGCGCCGCGCCGGTCAGCTGGTGGAGCACCGCGAGCCAAAGCGCCATCCCGCTCATCACCGTGGCGATCCCGAGCAGGATCTGCACGCCAAAGGCGGTGTGCAGCGCGATCGAAGCCAACCGTGCGCCATGCGCGCGCAGCTTGCGGCCCATCACCACCAGCACCGCGACCACCGCAAAGGCCCACCAGCGGTGGATGAAGTGGATCAGGAAGGGATCGTCGACGAATGCCGCCACGCCGCGGCTCCAGTCGATGCCGTCGGGAACCAGCCGCCCCTGCATCGCCGGCCAGTCGCTTGCCAGGTAACCCGCCCGCCAGCCCGCCATCAGCGCGCCATAGACAAGCTGGATCGCCAGCATCGCCAGGGTCAGCGCCGAAAACCCGGTCAGCCTCGCCGCCGGTTGGCGCCGCGCGAGGCCCCGCAGATCGAGCGCGGTCCAGATCATCCCGGCCATCGTCGCCAGCGCGGTGACGAGGTGGATCGCCAGCCAGTGCGGCGCCACCAGCGTCCGCCCCGACAGCCCCGAACGGACCATCAGCCACCCGAATGTGCCCTGCAACCCGATCAGTGCGAGCAGCGCGAACAGCCGCGGCGCATAACCCTTCGGGATTGCGCGGCGCCAGGCGAACCATGCGAATGGCAGTGCCATCGCCAGCCCGATCGCGCGCCCGAGCAGGCGGTGAAGCCATTCCCAGAAGTAGATCGACTGGTACTGCGCCAGCGTCATCCCCGCGGGGCCGTTGACCTCAGTATACTGGGGAATGCGTTGGTATGCGGCGAATTCGGCCTGCCATTGGGCGTGGCTCAATGGTGGGAGGATGCCGGTCACCGGCTTCCATTCGACGATCGACAGGCCCGATTCGGTCAGCCGGGTGATGCCGCCCACGACCACGATCCCGGCGATCAGCGCGGCGACCGCGAACAGCCAGCGGGCGAGCGCGAGCGGCCGCCCGGCACTGTGCCGCAAGTCACCCGCCACTCGCGTATTCCCAGCCATCGCCACCATAATCCCCGTGCCCCTGCGGCGCGTCCCGGCAAAGCGCAAGCGATTCGCGCGATCGCGCCGACGCAGCTTGCATAATGATATACTGTTACATATATGGCGAGCCATGGCCGAGGCTTTCAAACTGATGCGCGATCGATTCGATCGCGTGGGAATCCTCCTCAGCGGGCTGTGCGCGGTGCATTGTGTGGCGACGCTGGTGCTAGTCGCGGTGCTGGGCCTTGGCGGCGGGTTCTTGCTCAACCCCGCGCTCCACCGCGTCGGGCTGGCGCTGGCGATCGCGGTCGGCGGGATCGCGCTGGGCCTGGGCATCGCGCGCCACGGCCGCCGCGAGCCGCTGCTGATCGGCGGCGCGGGGCTTTCGCTGATGAGCCTGGCGCTGATCACCGGCCACGGACCGGCCGAAGCCGCGCTGACAATCGCCGGGGTTTCGCTGGTCGCGTTCGCCCACTGGCGCAACGTTCGCCACCTCAGCGCCTGAGCGTCCTGCAACTTCAGCTCGGTTGGTTAGGCAATTCCCA